>CAZVEM010000299.1:0-7242 GCA_964626165.1 uncultured Nannocystaceae bacterium | reverse complement strand
GGTCGAACAACAGCGTGCGTCCGCGCCAGACTCTTCCGATCCCCGAACGTGGATCCCACACCCACGCGTCACACGATGTGGTCCTCACATCGCAAACCTTGAAAGCCCGAGACGCCAAACCATCGCGCGAGTCGAGTCGTAGCGCCGGCGCGCTCGATCAGGCCGAGGATCACTCGTGGCAGCGCCGCGAGCGTGACCATGCGAGCACGCCTCCTCGCGCGCGACGAGGCGTTGAGTGGCTGGTGGCCGCGACGACGCAGCTGTCGATCACGGTCGACGCGATCGCAAACGTCGTGTTGCCCCTAGCGTGCATCCACTGTCACGTGCTCCTCCATCCCCCGGATGACTCACCGCTGCGCAGCTACTGCCGAAACTGCCGCAAGCTCATCACGCTCGACGGTCAGCCCAGCACGCTCTATGAACAGGGCATCGCGGTCGAGGTGTGTGCCGCAGCGGTGGATGATGGACCGCTGGCGCAGTCGCTCCGCGCGTTGAAGTTTCATCGAGCTGCACTGCCGGCTCGAGCACTTGGACGCGTGCTCGGCACGCTTCCCTCGATCGGCGAGGCGGACATCTGGACCTTTGTGCCTTCGTCGCGCGCGCGGCAACGCGGCCGCGCGCTGGAAGTCGCGGCGAGCCTCACGGCCTGGGCTTGGTTTGAACGCCAGCGGAGCGGCATGCCGATCTCGCCGGGTCTGGGGCCGCCCCGGGCGTGTCTCAGGCGCATCCGCGAGACGCCGCCACAACGAGGGCTGAGTCTTGAAGAGCGCCGCCTCAACACGCGCGAGGTCTTTGGTCTGCACCCGGCCGCAGCTGTTGACGACGCTCGCGTCGTGCTCTTTGACGATGTGATCACGACCGGGGCGACGCTTGCCAGCGCCGCGCGCGTCCTGCTCGAATCGGGTGCTCGCTCGGTCCGATGCGCCACCCTCCTGCGTCACGTGTGATGCCGAGCGAGTCGACCAAGCTCCACGCCGCGATGCGTACCGACGCACCGAGATCCCTGCGGCCACGCTCGTCGGTGGACAGCGCACGCGCAATGCTCCCTTGTCGCGGATCTCCGGTCGCGCTACCTTCCGCGGCCCTCAAGAATGGCCCAAGGCCGGCCTTGAGTCGGCTTGAGTGCGAGCTCGCGGTGCCACGCGGCGGCGATGGTCCCAGCCTCGCGCGCTCATCTCGGAAAGGAGGAGGCGATGTCCAAGAAGGAAGACAAAAACGTACGGAACCAGCGCCTCGCCGAGAATCGCCGCGCACGCCACGAGTACCTGATCGAAGAAACGATCGAGGCGGGGCTGGTGCTCGTGGGCAGCGAGGTCAAGGCGATCCGGGACGGACGCGCCTCTCTGACGGAAGCGTACTGCCAGTTTCACAACGATGAGCTCTGGTTGATCCAAGCGCACATCGGCGAATACACCTTGGCGCACGCACGCAATCATGAAGCGCTGCGCAAGCGCAAGGTGCTCTTGCATCGCAAGGAGTTGCGCCGGCTCCAAGAGAAGACCAAGCTGGACGGGATCGCGCTCGTCCCCCTCGATCTTCACATCACCAATCGCTGCATCAAGCTCAACCTCGCGGTTGGCCGCGGCAAGAAGATGCATGACAAGCGTGCCACGCTCAAAGAGCGCGACGCGAAGATGGAGATTGCCCGGGCGAAGCGCGGCGAGCGGGAGTGAGAACGGCAGCGCGTCTGACCGCGACCTGGGCGCGTGTGGGTGCCCCCTGCCCCTCTCGACCTCCGCGCATGTGCAGTGATGCCGCCCGTGCGGGTCATCCTCGAATCTGTGTCACGGCGCGCTTTCGTGTCTGTCGCCGCTCGTGCAAGATCCCGTCATGACGGCCAAGCTGCGCTCCGCCACGCGGACACGAGGCAGCACCGCGCGTGGTGCTCTCGCGGCACGGGCCGACGAACTCTGTGCGCCCGCTATCTCGCGCGCCCCTGCCCGATCGCTTGGCGGTCCGACAAAGACGATGACGCGCGTCAACGCGCGAGTGAGCGTCGTACTTCACGACACAACCCGCTCGCCCGTGCATTCTCCTGCACTCGATCCGTTGCGACGCAATGCGCAACTCCACGTGGTGGAGGACGAGGGAGACCGCAAGAACGCGCTCGACAACTTGCTTGCCGCTTCACATCGGCTTGAGAGCTGCCCTGGGCCGGAGCAGCTCACGCAGCTGGAGTCCAGTCTGCTTGAACGTCCAGGGCAACGGCCAGCACTCTTGCGGGCGATCGCGCGCTTTGATGATGCCGGATGCTTCGCGTTGCTCCACCATCACGGACACGGGGTCACGGGCGCAAGCGAAGCCCTCTACCGCATGATCCAGCACGGCGTGCGACGGCACGACCCCTCCGGCCGTCCGCTACCCGCGTCTTTGGTGCTTGAGCTCGGTAGGGGTCGCGGAGTCCGATACGCACGAGCGATCGAAGCACTCACGGGTCTCCAGGCGCAATTCCTCCGCTGCGCGGCGCCGCGTGAACGCCAAGGCGTCGCGGGGGACGCCGCTGCTTCCACAGGCTTGCCCACGCAGGGCAGTGGGGCAGTGCCGACCACGCTCGCGCTGCGGGAGGGGGATCACACGCCACGCGCACGCCGTGCGCTCCTGGATGAACAGGCCGCCCATCTCGGCTGGCTTGCGGGTGAGCTGACCTCCATGGCGGGTGGCGTCGTGTGGATCGATGGATGGCCCTTCGAGAAGCGACACTGGATCAGCGCTCGGGCGGTGAAGGTCTTCGTCGCAGCGTGGTGCGATCGCGAGCGCGCGCGCAGCATTCTCCCCGTGCCAGAGCTCGCACGGGCGAACGCAGCAGGTGGACCAGCGTGAGCCACGAGCGCGCGAGTGGCCCGCGGCGAGCGACGAGCCGCGTCACGACAACGCGAAGCGCGACCGCGGCAACGGAGGCAACGGGTTCGCGCCGCGAAGACGAACAAGTGCTTCGTTCCAGCGCTGCAGCGATCCGCGAGCCCCACGTGATGGCGATGGCGAGCGCCGCAACCCCTGACCCTTTCCGCGGGCTGTGGACCGATCAACGTGACCTTGCAGCGCAGCTCTTGAGCCAGATGCAAGCAGGTGCGCGGCTCTTCGAGCTCATCAGCGACGAAGATGATCGCATCGTGGATGTCGCCCAGGCGTGCGCGCAAGCAATGGGGACTGTGCTGGCGACTTGGGACGCGACGCGCCCATCCGTAACAGCTGGCCAGCAGGCACGCGCGAGCGCACTACAACTCGACCCGAGGCAGTCCCTGCAGACGCTGCTCCACGGACTGCTCGACCAGCGGGCACCGAGCCTGTGGCTCGTTCGAGACATTGAGCACTTCGAAGATCCCGTCGCTCTCCGGGCGCTGCGTCGCCTGGCTCAGTCGACGCACGGCGCCACCGTGCTCGTGCACGTCCGTCGTGGCTCGTCGGTCGGCCAGCTTCCAGAGACACGGCGCCATCGCCTGCCCGTGCCCGGATCTGCACAGCTCGAACACGAATTTCGTGCGATGGCGGCGATGAGAGGCCTCGATGTTGCTGCGGCTTCACTCGTGTTGTGGTCACGCGCCGCACTCGGCCTGCCGCTCGTGCAAGCACGACAGGCGTTCGCACAAGCGCTGACGGAGCACGCATCCAGCCTTCACGCATCCGGCCTTCACGCATCCAGCCTTCACGCATCCAGCCTTCACGCAGCCGGCCTTCACGCATCCGGCCTCCAGGACCCGGGCCGCCGCGACGCTGAACAGGGGTCTGACTCGCCGTCGCACATCGAGCAAATTCGCCCCGATCTCGGCTCAAGGCGGACGCACGTGCGCGACCCGATCTCCGCGGCGCTGTCGGCTCGCAAGGCCGAGGCGCTCGAAGACTCCTCGGTGCTGCAATCGCTGCCGAGCGTGCCGACAGCGAGCTTGGGCGGACTCCACCACCTCAAGGCGTGGCTCTCCCGACGCGCGCAGCACCTCGATGACGACGCACGCTCCGCAGGGCTTGCGCCTGCGCGCGGCGTGTTGCTGCTCGGCGTACCCGGCTGCGGCAAGAGCCTCGCGGCGCAGGCCTGCGCCGACATGTTGGCACGTCCCCTGCTGCGCCTCGATCCAGGGCGACTCTTCGGATCGCTCCTCGGACAGAGCGAGGCCAACCTGCGTCACGCGCTCAAGCTCGCCGAGCATGTCGCACCCGCAGTCTTGTGGATCGACGAGGTCGACAAGCACCTCGGCCGTAGCGAGGGTGGCAGCCACGATGGTGGCACCGGTGCACGCGTCATGGGTGAGCTATTGACCTGGTTGCAGGAGCGGCGAAGCGACGTCTTTGTCGTGGCGACGGCCAATCGCGTCGAGTCCTTGCCCCTGGAGTTTCTCCGCCGGGGCCGCCTCGATGAGATCTTCTTTGTCGACGTTCCCGACGCGACCAGCCGCCAGGAGATCCTGCGCATTCACCTGCTGCCGCACACCGGTGGGCACGCTGACGTGTCGCCGCCACTCGCCGATCCACTTGAGGCCTACTTCGCAGTGATCGATGCGGCAGAGGATCGCACCGGCGCCGAGATCGAAGCTGCCGTCAAAGAGGCGCGGTGGATCGCCTATCAGCGAAAAGCTGCGCTCGCGGCCGCCGATCTTGCCGCCGCGTTGCAAGAGACCATTCCGCAGGCGATTAGCCACGCCCACGAACTCGAGCAGCTCCGCGTGTGGGCGCGCCAACACGCGCGACCCGCCTAGCGGGGACGAGCGACAACGCTAGAGTCCACGTTACCAGGTGCAGTCGCGTGTTGGTCGACGTAGGTCCCCCCTTGCCCCGCGACCCGCTCACGCGCGGCCGCGTGTCCCGCCTATTGGTGCGTGTGCCACCGCTGCTAAGCTCGCGCAACGATGAGCCGCTACGTACGACTAGCGCTGCCAGCCGCAGAGCGCGTCGATGTTGCGAGCGCGCTCGCGGCCATGGGGCTTGAGTTTGAGCAGGGCGATGTCGATGAGCCCTTGCCGCTGCGAGGCAGCTTGGAGTGCGCGCCCGAGCCGGTCGACTTCAAGCTCGCCGCGGGCGCCTTGGGGAGCGTCGAGGACTTCGGCATCGTGCTGGCGTCATCACCCAGTGGCGAGGTCGCGCTGGAACTCACCTGCGGCGATGTCGATCGCACGCTGCTCGAACGCGAGCTCTTGCCGCGGCTGGGTCAAGAACTCCGAGCTCATCAGTCCATGCGGCTGCTCAAGGCACAGGGTCTGCACTGCCGTATTGAACGCGATGGCACGCAGGAGGTGCGCGTCGTCGTTGAACGCGGCGGTTGACGCGGAGCGCCGCGACGCCCGCTCCGCTGCTCGCGAGCTACTTCTCCATTGCAGCGTCGTACTGGCCACGCGCCGCGGCGGAGTTGCAGCGGGCGCGGCGGAGGAACGCAGACTGTGCGGCAGCGACGTTTTCCTCCTTGCCCGACCACGCAACGAGAGCCGAAGCCTGGAGCGCGCGCCCGTAGGAGAACGAGACCGCCCAGGGACGGGTCGAATCGATGCGATTGATCGCATCCAGGTGCACCGTCGCGAGCTCATCCGACTGTCCGCCCGAGAGGAAGACAATGCCCGGCACGCTGGCGGGAACGCAGTCTTGCAACGTTGACAGTGTACGCGCAGCGACTTCCTGGACGTCTGCCTGCCGCGCGCACTTCTTGCCAGCGACGATCATGTTGGGCTTGAGCAAGATGCCGCGCAGGTCGACACGTTGCACCGCAAGCTGCGCGAACACGGCCGTGAGGACCTCGCGCGTGACGGCCTCGCAGCGGGCTGCGTCGTGGTCTCCGTCCATGAGCACCTCGGGCTCCACGATCGGAACCAGTCCCTGCTCTTGGCAGAGCGCGGCATAGCGAGCCAACGCGTGGGCGTTGGCCTCGATGCAGCTCCGCGTCGGCCGCGGGCCCGCTGCGTCGACCTCGATGACTGCGCGCCACTTGGCGAAGCGGGCCCCAAGCTCGTGGTACTCACCGAGACGCGCCCGCAGGCCATCGAGACCTTCGGTGACCGTCTCCCCGTCGCAACCTGCGAGCGGCTTGGCGCCGGTATCGACCTTGATGCCTGCGATCACGCCGGCGGCCTTGAGCGATGCGGGAAAGGGCACGCCGGCGTCGTCCTTCTGGCGCAAGGTCTCGTCGAAGCAGATCACGCCCGAAACGTAATCGCCGACCTTTGGGGCCGTGAAGAACAGCTGCCGATAGCGGCGGCGCTGCTCCTCGCTGGTCGCCACGCCGACGCTCTCAAAGCGCTTCGCGATGGTCGGAAAGCTCTCGTCAGCGGCCAGGATCCCCTTGCCAGGAGCAACGAGGGCGGCGGCGATTTCGTGAAGCGTCTTGCTGGTCATGGGATGTCTCGGTGCACGCTGCGACACTGGACCCGGGCCATGCGGGTAGGCGGTCCAAGCCGCCAGGCGGCTCGCACCCTCGCCGCGCTCGCTCGCGGTGTCAAGGACCAAGGCGGTAACCTCGGTCCCAGGGCCCACGTTGCGGCCTGTGCGTTGCCGGATCTGCTGGCCCGGCCACACTCGCATCAGGGAACATGAGCATCCTCCGCGACACTCCTCCGCCTTCGCCGTTGTTGCAGCGCAGAACCGTATTGGGACTCGCGGCCGGCAGCGCGGTCGTTGCGCTCGGGGCCTGGCACTTGCTCGCGGACAGCGACCTGGAGAGAGCCGCCCGCGAGCAACTTCGGGATGATGGCCGGGCTCGGTTGCCGCCGGGCCAGCGCCTGCTGACGCACTTACGACCCATGGGCGGAACACCGGGCACACCGAGCCGCGCGAGCTTTCACCTCAAAGTGCACGGGGACGTTGCACACCCCTACACACTCGACTTTCGTGAGCTGGTGGAGATGGGGAGCGCGGATACGCAAGCCGACGTGCACTGCGTGACGGGCTGGTCGCGTCTCGATACTCCTTGTGTCGGCCTACCGCTGCATCGATTGATCGAGCGCGCAGAGCCAAGCCCCGAGGTCAGCACCGTGATCCTTGAGGCGGCGCACGGCTACACCGCTAACATCCGGCTGCATGAGGCACTCTCGCCCTCGAACCATGTGATCTGGGAGATCGACGGCGAACCGCTCAAGGAAACCCATGGCGCACCTGTGCGCGCGTTGATTCCCGACCTCTACTTCTGGAAGAGCGCGAAGTGGCTGACGGGTCTCCGCTTTGAACGCTACGATATTCCGGGCTACTGGGAGCGCCGCGGCTATCACAACCATGCAGATCCTTGGCTAGAAGAGCGTTACAGCTAGTCGCGCGTGAAGCTGTCCCAGT
>CAZVEM010000298.1:0-7280 GCA_964626165.1 uncultured Nannocystaceae bacterium | reverse complement strand
GCGTCCGGGACCTTCGGTTTGTCGAAGTGGTCAGGGAGCAGGACCTTCGGTCTGTTGGGATGGTAGATACGGGGGGGTGCCGGCGCCGCATTCGAACTTGGATACGCCGTTGATGCGGCAGTACCTTGAGATCAAATCGCGGTATCCGGACTCGATCTTGATGTTTCGGATGGGGGACTTCTACGAGATGTTCTTCGACGATGCTGTCGAGGTGGGGCCTGTGCTCGACATCGTGGTGACCACGCGCGACCGGAATGTGGAAGATCCCGTTCCGATGGCTGGAGTGCCCTGGCACGCCGTAGGGAGCTATTTACGGACGCTGGTGGAGCGCGGCTACAAGGTCGCCATTTGCGAGCAACTTGAGAGTCCGGAGGAGGCGAAGCGGCGTCGGGGGCCCGACAAGATCGTACGCCGAGACGTTGTCCAAGTGGTGAGCCCGGGGGCGCTTCTCGACGAAGAACACCTCCAAGCGTCCGAGCCAAACTACATGGTCGCGCTTGTTGAGTCGACGCGCGAAGGCGGTGCATGGGCGGTCGCGGCGCTCGATATCAGCCAAGGCGAAATCGTCGTCACGATGGCGCCGCATGCCGATGCGCTGCGTGGCGAGATCGCACGCCTCGCCGCGCGCGAGATCCTGGTCCTGCCGAATGCAGCGGCCACCGTCGATGAGCTGCTTGGACCCGATCACGCTCGCGTTTCGCCGCTCGCGGTCGACGAGTCGGTCCTCGCATCCCTGTCCTCGGCGGCAACGACACGGTCAGGGAAGGCGCGCAGCCAAGTCGCGACGCCGCGCGGGGCAAAGCCGGGAACGGACGGCGCGGGCGACAACGCCATGCACGTTGCCCTCGCGCGAGTGGACGCGATGCTCAAGGATACGGGTCTGCAGGACATCGGCGGCGCGGAGCGACTCGCGGCCGCAATGGTCGTTTGCTACGCGTCCGCGACACAGCCTGGCAAGACGCTGCTTCTTTCGCGTGTGCGGGTGCACGACCGTCGCTCGCACCTGGTGCTCGATGACATCTCGCTCCGCAACCTTGAGGTCTTCCGTACGCTTCGGGATCAGCAGCGCAAGGGCAGCGTACTTTGGTCCATAGATGAGACCGTCACCGCGATCGGTGCTCGCACGCTACGAGAATGGGTCAGCGCCCCGCTACTGTCGATTCCAGCGATCGTGCAGCGTCAGCAGGCGATCGAGGCGCTGGTCGCAGATGGGGTGACGCGCGCCCAGATTCAGTCGTGCCTCAAGGGGGTGCGCGACATGGTTCGACTCGCTGCGCGCGCGCGGCTGGAGACGATCACGCCGCGCGAACTCGCGGCGCTGCGCGAGAGCTTGCGGGCGCTGCCAGCACTGCAGTCGCAGCTCACTCGCCTACTCGGCCTTTCGACGTCGGACCTCAGACTGCTCGATCTCGGGGCCGACCTTCAGCAAACGCTCCTCGCCGAGCTCGATCGCGTGCTTGCAGATGTGCCTGCGCTGCATCTTCGCGAAGGTGGCGTTATTCGTGACGGCGCCGATCCGCGGCTCGATGTGCAGCGCGACCTCGCGGCGGGCGGACGCGAGCAGCTGGCGCAGATCGAGGTACAGGAGCGTGAACAGAGCGGCATCGATCGGGTTCGTGTCCAGCACAACCGCGTATTTGGTTATTTCATCGAGATCGCACGCAGTCAGGCGAGCAAGGCCCCCGCTCACTGGGTGCGCAAACAAACGACCGCGACGACCGAGCGCTACATCACCGAGCAACTCGCGGAGTTGGAGTCGAAGGTGCTCGCCGCTCAGGGCGAGGCCATGACGCTTGAGCAAGAGCTCTTTGCGCAGCTTCGCACGATGGTGTCACGGGCAGCCGAAGCGCTCAGCATCCTCGGCGAGCGCTGCGGCGTGATCGATTCGCTCTGTGGACTTGCGCAAGTCGCAAGCGCGCGCAACTGGGTTGCGCCCCGCGTCGTCGAGGAGCCAGTCCTCGAGATTGAGGAGGGCCGCCACCCCGTCCTCGAACGCTTGATGGAGCGCGGTCACTTCGTGCCCAACACGCTCGTACTTGCGGCGCCCGGGCAAGAGCCGGCGCGGAGCGTGGTCGAGAGCATTCCTGGGGCAGACCCACAACAGCCACTGATTGCTGGACTCGCGTCCGGGCCTGCATCTCAAGCCAAGTCGGAGCGCGCGGCCTCGCTAGACGCGGCGGGTCGCGGCGAGGGTGGGGGGCTCTCGCGAATGACTGCCACTACCACGCTCAGCACTGCGCCTCGCCTCCTGCTCATCACCGGCCCGAATATGGGTGGCAAGAGCACGGTCATGCGGCAGGCCGCGCTGATTGTCTTGCTCGCGCAGATGGGCTCTTTCGTGCCAGCCAGCAGCGCACGGATCGGGCTTTGTGACCGTGTGTTCACGCGAGTCGGCGCCGCAGACGATCTAGGACGCGGTGAGAGCACGTTCATGGTGGAGATGCGGGAAACCGCGCAGATTCTGACCCATGCGACGCCGCGTTCGCTGGTGCTCTTCGATGAGGTGGGGCGCGGCACCTCGACCTACGACGGTCTCGCGCTGGCATGGGCGATCACGGAGTTTCTTCACGACCAGGTGCGATGTCGATCGCTGTTTGCGACCCACTATCACGAGCTATGCATCCTTGAGAATCGACTCGCGGGCCTCGCGAACGCTCACGTCACCGTGCATGAGTCGCGGGGCACGATGACCTTCTTGCATCGCCTTGAACCTGGCTATGCCGGCCGCAGCTATGGCATCGCCGTGGGCCGACTCGCGGCGCTCCCGGCTCGTGTGCTCCGCCGCGCGCAGCGACTCCTCGAGCGGCTAGAGGCGCGAGATCAACAGCGTGCGGGCGCGCAGCTCGATCTTTTCGCCGCGACCCAAGCCGCTCGTTCGGACGAGGAGGACGGGCTCGATGGCGGGGTCTTTGGACTCCCTGGCCTGCACGATGGCGTCAGCAATGTCGCGGGGCGGAGCAGGGAAGGGAATACGGCTGATGGCTCGGATCGGACGCAGGATCCGCGTGGCAGAATCTCTGCGTGGCCGGACAGCGCGGGGGAGGCTCTCTCACTGCTCGAGGATCTCGCTGTGATCGATCCGGACGATCTCAGCCCCCGGGACGCCCATCAACTCTTGCGCGAGTTGACCTCACGCGCGCTCATAGCTCGTCGATCGCTGAGCTAGGCACCGCATGGGGCGATGCGCGAAGAGTTGGTGAGGGGCGAGATCCGGCGGCCTGCGAGTACGACCGTCGGGCGCCAGGTGCACGGGGAATTGAGTCGAGCGAGCCTCAAAGGAATGGTCCCCGCCGCTTCGCGCTGGATGTGCGTTGCATCTGCGGCGGGCACGTGCTGAGTTGTGCCCGTGGCACGACCGGCGCGCGCAAGTGGCAAGACATCCGTGAGCGACCTGGACAAGTCCGGGAAGGAGCGCGCGGGAATTCAGCGGACCACAGGATCCGGCTCTGCGAAGGGCGCTGAGCCGAATCGTGCGCGCGGCCCGGCGTCCAACGCGGCTTCCACTACAGCGACGAAGGCAGCGACGAAGAAAGCGACGAAGGCAGCGACGAAGGCAGCGACGAAGGCAGCGAGCCCCGCCGCGCCGAAGGCATCGAGCAAGGCAGCGCGCAGCGGACAGCCCAATGTCGCGACGAAGACGGCGCGCCGCGCCGCGCCGACAGCATCGAGCAAGGCAGCGGGTCAACCAGAACACAAGACCGCGGCCAGATCAGCGGCCAGATCAGCGGCCAGATCAGTGAGCAACGTGTCGAGCAAATCAGCGCCCAAATCAGCTCCCATGGTGGGAACCGCTGCAATCACACCGTTGAGCGTCCAGGCGCAATGCATCGAACTGCGGGCCCAAGGCAAGCGCTTCGCGTGGCTCATGAAGTCTGAGCCTGATACCTACTCCATCGACGATCTCGTGCGCGACGGCGAAACCCCTTGGGAGGGCGTGCGGAACTACCATGCGCGCAACTTCATGCGCGACCTCATGCAGGTCGGTGACCTGGTGCTGTTTTATCATTCGAATGCGGATCCGGCCGGAATCGTGGGTCTCGGTCGGGTCTCGGCTCCGGCACAGACCGACCTGAGCGCGCTCGATCCAAGCTCGCCCTACCACGATCCCAAGAGCAGCGCGGACGCACCGCGTTGGTGTTGCGTGCGCGTCAGCTTTGTCGAGAAGTGGGATGCCGCGTTGCGCCTCACCCAGATCAAGGACGATCTGGTACTTCGCGACATGCTCGTGGCACAGACGGGTGCACGACTCTCGATCCAGCCGGTGCTTCCGGAACACGTGCGACGCGTGCTCGCACTCGCGGGCTCCCGCGTCGCACTCTGAGCCTGAGTCTGAGCCTGAGCCCACGCCCGTGAGCCTGAGTCTGTGAGCCTGAGCCCACGCCCGCGCCGACTCGCGCCCGACTGCGAGGCAAGTCGCGGTGACAAATCTCGACGGCGAGTGCATCCGCGTCGCCGCAAGGTCGATACCCCGTTATGAGGGCGTCATCGGGCATTCGAAGGGTTCAATCACGGTACTGCGCGCCGGCCTGCATCTCCGCGCTCGCTGCATCACTTGGCCTGTGCGCGGCTGCCTGCGACCGTCCCGAACGAGCGCAGGCCCGTGATCAATCCAGTCCGGTCGCATGGCGAGCGCCCGACGCCCGCGGGCGGCAAGGGGCCACGGACAGCCCTTTGGGGCTGCGTGGGCCAGGCCCAGAGCACCTCGTCGCGGCACCGTTGGGCGTTGCGCCGTGTACGATCGACGTCGAGGGCAAGGGCAGCGTCGCGCTTGAGCAGGAGTACCTGCCGCATGTCGTGATGTGCGAGAACGGCGGCGCGGGCTATGAGGCTCTCAAGGCCCAAGCGATTGCGGCACGTTCGGTCGCCTATTATGCCGCGGCGACCTCAGGATCGATCTGCGATGGTCCAGCCTGTCAGGTCTACAGTTGCTCGATCGAACCCTCGGACGCGGCGATTGCTGCCGTGGCGGCCACATCACGCCAGTATCTGGTCTCGCATCAGACGCTGACCTACGGATTCTATGTCGCCGGCGACGCCGCGGTCGGCGCGGCAACAAGCTGCGTTGGTTCCTCCGGCTCGACGGAGAAATACGTCACCTACAACGCGGGGAAGAGCGGTGACGCAGTGGAGCAGACCACACTTGGATTCATCTTCGATCCCGGTGAGTCGGGCTATGGCCAAAATCGCGGTTGCATGTCGCAATGGGGTGCTCGCTGCCTGGACGATGTGCTCGACCTTGATCACGTCGAGATTCTGCGATGGTTCTACGGCGCCGACATTGAGGTCGTGACCGCGCCTGAGGACTGCGATCTGGTCGGTGAGGAGGGAGGAGAAGGCGGGGACGAGGGCATTCCGCCCGAGGAGGCGGACGACGAGGGTTCGACGGAGGCCGGGACTGGCGATCTCGACGACGGTGGGCTCGACAGCGACGGGGGGCAGAGCGACGGCGACGGTGTGGACTGCGGCAAGCCCCGAGGCGACGAGGAGCACTGCGGGGACACCACGACCGGCAACGAGGGAGGCTCGACGGGCGAGGCGCCTGGACAGACGGACTCCGCGGGCGAGGACCCTGGGGGCTGGGGCTTCGACCACGCCCGCGGCACGCAGGGCTGCGAGTCCCGCATCGCCCGTCGCGACGCGCCGGAGCTGGGCTCGTGTCCGCTTTGGCTGCTCCTCCCGCTCGCCCTCTCGGCTGCCGCGCGTCGGCGTCGGAGAACTCGTCCGTGGCCCGCGGGCGAGGTGTCGTGATCCGCCTCGTTGCAGCCTCCAGTCCGTCATGCGAGCCCGCTCACGCTGCTTTCGAGAGCTCGTCGGGGGCCCCACAGGGACCGTTCACGGTGATATGCTCCGGTGCCCCTTGAGGGTTTGAGGCATGATGCAGCGCAGCTCACGTTCCCCCATCTATCTCCTTGCCGGCCTCGCGCTTGTGGCCATTGCGTGCAAGGGCGCACCGCCACCCAAAGAGCCCCGCGAAGGCGATAGCGAAGAGAGCCTCGTCGGTGCGCGCTCAAACGCGGAGCCCGAGCAGTCGCTTGAGGAGTCGATCGAGGAGAAGTTTGGCAAGCGTGAGGAACTCCCCCCACGTGCGCCCGCCGTCGAGAAGTGCACCGGCAAAGGCAAAAAGCGGACCTGCAAGATGGTCGAGCCCGCTCCCGATGTCGCCGCCGCTTACGGCGCACGCTCGCTGCTCAAGGAATACCGCTGGGGCATGTCACCTGATCTGGTCATGCAGCTTTTGAGCCGCGACCTTGAGGCGGAGTACGAGGATCGACAGGCCCGTGCCGTCGATGCCGTCGAGCAGGACAAGAACCGCGACTGGCGTAAGGAGCAGCTCAACGAGCTGGGCAAGAATCGCATCCGGTTCGACTCCGCGTCGCGCCACCGCTGGGGCGTGAGCCTCGTGCAGTACGACTACGAGGACGACGCGAACGAGGAGATGATCCAGGTTCGTGCCAACCCCAACCTTCGCAAGTTCTTCTTCTTCAAGGACGGCGAGCTTTGGAAGATCATCTACGCGTACTCGGAGGGCTCCTTCCCCGGCAAGACCTACCAGGCCATCGTCGACGAGGAGTTCGGCAAGTGGTTTGGCGTTTCACCCGAGGAGCGCGTCATCACAGAGCCCAAGAGCGGCGCGCCGATGGTCCGCTTTAAGCAGTGGAAGACCAAGGACGGCGACATCGTTCGCAGCTTCGACATGACCGCGGTGCACGGTGCGGTGGTCGTGCAGCTGATCGACAGCAAGACCGAGGGCCGCATCGGCGAGCGTCTGCCCAAGGGCATCGACGAGGGCGAGATGGAAGGCGAGGTCAAAGACGTCCTGGGCGGCAGCGACATCTGCTACGACAAGGATGGCAACTTGATCGACGACGCCGCGAAGTGCAAGGAGCTGGGCCAGTAGCCCCGCCCGCACGCTGACACACCCAACGTGGGTGCTCGTCGAGCCGCCGTGCCGATTGCCCTTGAGGCGACGGCATCGCGGCTCGACGCACTTGGGCAGGTCTCGGCATCGCGCCAACAAGACGTTGTGCAGAGTCCTCGAGGGACAAGGCGTCGCCGGCCTAGCTCCATCGATCCGTCCATATCCTCGCGTGAGGGGAGAGGCGCTACAGCAGGGCCGCCAAGGAGGACATCCCCTCGTCATGTAGAGCGACTGGCGCTGCGGCGACGCGTCGATCGGTCGAGCAGGATAGGCCCTCGCAGGCTGTCGAAAAAACCGCGCGGCGCCTGGCCGCGCACTCACCATGCAGCCCTTTGTTGCTCGTCGGTCACGTACGCCCGGT
>CAZVEM010000297.1:0-7327 GCA_964626165.1 uncultured Nannocystaceae bacterium | reverse complement strand
CCGACCGCCATGGTACTCGACGATCTTGCGTACCTCGGGCTGCGCGATCGTGTGCGAGTGGCCGCAGTAGCCGCACACGAGCTTGTCGCCCGAGCCGGCCTTGAACTCGAGCTTCGCGCCGCACTGCTCGCACGGGAAGTCACGAACCCCTCCTGCTGTCTCCGCTGCAGCCTGCTCCATTTGCCCGATGCTACCAGGCGCCCGCCACGTGCGTGCACTGACAGGCCGGCCCAATCGTGCGATGGTTACGCGCCATGACCGGTTCCCGCCGTCCCGCCATCCGCCTGACCTGTCTCGCTTCGATCGTGCCGCTGGCCGCCGCAGTGCTTGGCTGCCGCGAGCCGGCACCGGAGCCGCCTCCGGTGGAGGAGCCGCCGGTTGTCGAGGAGCCGGTGGTGGAGGCTCCGAAGGTCGATATCGGCGTTGAGTTCTTGCAGCGTTCGATGGACAGCTCGGCGGACCCCTGCCAGGACTTCCATCAGTACGCCTGCGGAGGATGGGCGGCAGCAACCGAGCGTCCCGCTCACCGCCCTCGCTACAGCCGTTCGTTCACGATGATCGACGACCGCAATACCAAGATTGTCCAGCGCATCTTGGAGCAAGCGGTCACCGACTCCAAGGCCGCCGATGCGCCCGCGGCCACTGCGAAGCTCGCGACCTACTACGGCGCTTGCATGGACGAGGCAGCCATCGAAGCGGCCGACGCGGCCCCACTCGAGCCGATCCTAAAGGAGATCGACGGCGTCAAGGACCTCCCCGGGCTCATGAAGGAGGTCGGCAGGCTGCACGCCACCGTCTACGGGCACACCTCCTGGTTTGGCGGGGCAGCGCCGGTGCTCTTCAGTGTCGATGTCTCCGCGGACTCCAAGGAGCGTCCAGACACCGAGATGCTGAGCCTCTATCAGGGTGGCCTAGGCCTCCCGAGTCGTCAGCTCTACCTGGACGACAGCGAGGGCGCCAAGAAGATCCGCGCATACTACGAGACGCATGTCGCCAAGATGTTGGAGATGGGCGGCATGAAGGCAGCCGACAGCGCCAAGATGGCCAAGGGCGTGCTCGCCTTCGAGACCAAGTTGGCCAAGGCCTCGCTCCCGCCTGAGGAGCTGCGCGATCCCTACAAGACCTACAACAAGATCGGCCTCAAAGGCCTCCAGAAGAGGGCGGCGGCGCTCGACTGGAACGCCTACTTCAAGGCGAGTGGTTGGCCGGCGGACGGCCAGCTCAATGTCGGCACGCCGCAGTTCTTCACCGCCCTCAATGCGACGCTCACCACCACGCCGATGCCAGTGGTCAAGGCCTACCTTCGCTACCACGTCACGCAGTCGCTCGCTCCCAAGCTCAGCAAGCGCTTCGCCGAGGGTGCGTTTGAGCTGCAGAAGACCACGCAAGGCGTCGCAGCGATGCCGCCTCGCAACAAGCGCTGCATTGACGCGACCGTCTTTGCACTGACCGATCTGGTCGGTCCACTCTTCATTGCGAAGGCATTCAAGGGCAATAGCAAGGCGATCGCCGACGACATGATCGAGCGCATCAACCGGGCGATGGAGCAGAGCCTGCCCAACCTCGCTTGGATGGATGAGCCGACGCGCGCGGCGGCGCGCGACAAGATCGCGAAGATGTCGCGCAAGATCGGTCATCCGGTGAAGTGGAAGGACTACGCCGACGTCACGCTCGGCAACTCCTGGGCGGGCAACGCGATCGCCGAGGCGACGAGCCATCACAATCGCCAGGTCGCCAAGGTCGGTAAGCCGGTCGACCGCGATGAGTGGGGCATGCCGGTTCCGATCGTCAACGCGTACTACAACCCCTCCAACAACGAGATCGCGTTCCCGGCCGGCATCATGCAGCCGCCCTTCTTCTCTGAGACGATGCCCGCGCCGATGAACTTTGGTGGTATCGGGGCCGTCATCGGTCACGAGCTCACGCACGGATTTGATGACGAGGGTCGCAAGTACGATGGCTCGGGCGCGCTGAGGACCTGGTGGTCCGATGACGTGTCCGCGAAGTTTGAAGAGCGCGTCGCTTGTGTGCAGGAGCAGTACTCCGCCTTCGAGCCCGTGCCCGGCGCCAAGGTCAACGGCAAGCTGACCTCTGGCGAGAACATCGCCGACATCGGCGGCGTGAAAGAGGCCTACTACGCCTGGAAGTCCTGGGAGGCCGAGAACGGCAACCCGGCGCCCTATGCAGAGGGCCTGACCAATGACCAGCTCTTCTTTGTGGCCTGGGCGCAGAACTGGTGCGACCTGTCGGCCGAGGAGTTTGCTCGCCGTCTGGTGGAGACCGATCCGCACTCGCCCGGCAAGTTCCGAGCGGTCGGACCGCTCATGAATCTGCCGGCCTTCGCAGAGGCCTTCTCCTGTCAGCCGGGTACACCGATGCGGCCGGCCAACGCCTGCGAGATCTGGTAGTCGGCCTATTCGACGACCTGGAATCGGACTCGGCCGACGAGCTGGCCGTCGTCCGTCACGACGTCGACGGTCCAAGGTCCGATCGGATCCGCGGGAATCAGCGAGCTGACGATGTGTGACTGCAGGATCACCGAGCCCGGCTCGCTGCTCCCGCCGTCCACATCGACGTCGCGGTGGACCAGATTCCCGTTGTGACGCCACTCGTGAGCGAGTGCGTCGCCCTTACCGCCCGGCGTTGCGACCTCGGTGCGGGCGTGGAGTTCGGGGATGAGGGTGCGGTGCAGCGTGGTCGCGTGAAGAGCGAGGCGCCCGTCGGGCAGGAGGGTGGGGGAGACGCCGGCGTCGACGATGTGCATCGCGACCGGGGGGATCCGAGCGCGGGTGAAGTAGGCCGCCGTTGTGCAGCCGGCGACCCAGGCCATCAGCACACCCACCACTGCCGCGTGGCGATGCTTATCGAGAGGCACGAGCATCAGCCATAGGCCGATCGCGGCGAGCGCGGCCGCCACAAGAAGTCCCAGCAGGCTGCGCGTGGCTGGAAGAAGTGCCGGTACGACAAGGTTCGTCGCGGCGAAGAGGACAAAGAAGTAGAAGGCGGCCGCGACCACGCGGTACTTCATCACGACGTTGTCCACGAACACGTCGATCGTGGAGAGCAACGCGACGATCCCCAGGAGCACGACAAAGACCGCATTCGGGGAGTCCAGCGTCGTCGCCTTCCAGTACCAGGGCAACAAGAAGAAGAGCATCCCCTGAAAGCTGTTCTTCACCAGCCCGGTGAGCGCGTAGTAGCCGAGCTTGCTGCCAAGCTTGTCGTCATCCTTGCTCCGGTTGCGGCCCGACCCAAAGGCCTTGAACAGGATGAAGATGACGAGTCCGGCGACGATGAGCGATATCGCGAGCCAGCGCCCCTCACGAAAGCCCTGTCGTTCGGCGAAGTACGCGACCGCGGAGCCCAGGGCCAGCGCATAGACCGAGTGGGCCCACCACATGGCCCGCTCGTTGCGTTTGAGAAAGCCACGGATGCCACCGGGCGGCGTCGCCTCGTCGCTGCGCGGATCGTCAGCTTGGTTCGCGTCGTCCGCCGCCATGGACGTAGGCTAGCAGCTTCGGCGGCGCAGACCGGGGGAGCCGCGCAGATGCGCAGCCTTGCGGGGCGGCACGCGTGCGCTGAACATGAAGGGCCGCGAAGCAGGGGGTATCGTCCGCCGTCTTGGCGTTTTGATCGGCCCCGCGTCGTGGTGTCGGGTGTCGCGAAGGAATCGAGTGATGGCAGCAACGGAAGCAACGCGCAGTCGGAGCGCACGAATATTCTCGGCACTCGATCGGAATGGCGACGGCACGCTCAGCGTGGGAGAGCTCCGCCAGGTGCTCGCGCGGGCAGGGCTGCGCGCGGACGATCCACGCATGGCTGGCGTGATGGCCAAGCTCGCCGCGCTAGAGGGCGGCGGCCGCGGCCAACTTGACCTCGACACCTTCCAAGGGGTGGCGGAGCCTGCAGTGTTGCTCCTCGAGCAGGTTGCGGAGGGACGCCTGGCAGTCCCCGATTTTGCGGAGATGCGAGCCGAGTTCGACGAGATCTTCGCGGCGGTCCGCGCGAACGTGGAAGGGAGCGTCGCGACCTATATTCCACAACTCGGCCGGGTGAACCCTGAGCTCTTTGGTCTCGCGCTATGCACGATTGATGGTCAGCGGCACGAGTTGGGCGATAGTCGTCTCGACTTTTGCTTGCAGTCGGTGTGCAAGCCGATCAACTACTGCCTCGCGCTGGAGCAGCACGGTGAGGAACACGTCCATCGCCACGTCGGCCGCGAGCCGAGTGGTCAGGGATTCAACGAAATCACCCTCGACAAGGGGCGTCGCCCGCATAACCCGATGATCAACGCCGGCGCCATCATGTGCTGCTCGCTCATCGACAAGGAGAACTCGGTTGCCGACCGATTTGACGGTGTGATGCAGACCTGGGCGCGCCTGTGCGGGAGCAAGGTAGGATTTTCAAACTCGGTCTATCTGTCGGAGCGAAAGACTGCCGACAGGAACTTTGCGCTCGGCTACTTCATGCAAGAGCATCGCTGCTTTCCCGAGGGGACCGATCTCATCGACACCTTGGAGTTCTACTTCCAGTGTTGCTCGATCGAGGCCAACTGCGATCAGCTCGCCCTCGCTGCTGCCACGCTCGCGCATGGCGGCGTCTCGCCACTGACGGGAGAGCGAATCTTCTCACCCGAGACGGTTCGTGCCTGCCTGTCGCTGATGCTCAGCTGCGGCATGTATGACTTCTCAGGGGAGTTCGCCTTTGTCATGGGACTCCCCGCCAAGTCCGGGGTGTCAGGCGCGATCATGGTCGTCATTCCCAACGTGATGGGCTTCGCGGTCTGGTCGCCGCGGCTCGACGCACTCGGAAACAGCGTGCGCGGCCTTGAGCTGTGCCGGCGGGTCACCTCGCTCTACAACTTCCACGTCTACGACTCGCTCACGGGCGGATCGGGCAAGAGGGACCCAAGGCGCGCGCAGAGTGAGGTCGCAGCGAGCGTCTCCACGGAGCCGATTTGGGCAGCCGCATTGGGTGATCTCGGTGCGCTCCAACGCCTGCGCGCCCGGGGAATGTCGATGGATGTCAGCGACTACGATGGGCGCACACCGCTTCACTTGGCGGCCGCCGAAGGTCATCGAGAAGTTGTGGAGTGGCTCTTGCGATGCGGCGCCTCGACCGGCGCGGTCGACCGTGGAGGGCTTCGGCCCGCCGACGCCGCGCGGGCGAGCGGACACGAAGAGCTCGCAAAGCTGATCGGTTAGCGGCCACGGGCGTCGGGGCAACCGACGCGCCACTCGTGCGAACGATTCACGGCGCTCTGACCGAGTCGAGCATCGACACGGGGAGCTTTGCGCGGTGTCGCACGGGATGGCCGATGGTCGCGGCCCATGCTCCGCGTCGACGCTTCAGGGGAGGTCTTGCGCGCACGGGGTCGTCGCCTCGCAGTTGCTGGTCTGCGCACAGATCATGCTTGCGAGGTCCGCGTCAAATCGAGCGAAGGAATCAAAGGGGTAGTCAGAACACATCATCGTGCTGGTGTCCGGATTGAGCGGGCGGAAGGCACTTGAGCCGCGGAAAGCGACGGTCCCGGTCGTCTCGACCAGCGGAGCTTCACGGGGCCGATGCGTGTTGGTCTTGCCGTCACTCAGCCGCGCCGTGACATAGGTGCCGTGCGCAGGGATACCGGTGCCTGCGTCGACGGCGAGCAAGACGCTCACCTTCGGTCCACCACCCATCCCGTAGCTCGCGAGCCAGCCGTCGACGTGCGCATCAAAGCCACTACCGCCTCCGTCCACGGTGTAGACCGCGTAGAGCCTCTCGCCTCCGTCCCACGTCAGGCCAAGCGCCCGGCCGTCTGGCGGGGTCTCCTCATGATGTTGGCACCAACTCTGCGAGTCGCCGTCGATACGGACCAAGACAGGATCTTGATTGTTGCCCGAGACCTGCTCGTAACCGGCGTAGATCGACGCGTCTCCGATGTGCACGGCGGCCGCGCCGGATGACTCGAGATCTTCGCGAGTCATGCTGCAACTGATCGCGATCGCATCTTCGGTAAATCCTCGGTCCCAACTTGGATCGGGATCCCCACCGTCTGCTTGTGTGCCGCCATCTTCGCTGGCGTCGTCGTTACCGCCATCGTCCGATGGAGACCCAGCGCAGGCCGTCGCAAGGTTCGTGATGACGACAATTGCACCGAAAAGATGTGAGAAACGGATCTGGTGCATCGTCTGAGGTTTATGCGATCAAGCGGGCTGCAAAGCTATGACCGGGCGCACGCTGCGAGGCGCCCGACCCCGCAGTGCGTCGGCCATCTTTCCCTGTCACAACGAGGTTGCCTCACCATCGCGAGTGCGTGCACGCCCGCGCGATGGTGTTGAGGAGCTGGTGCCCACCCACGCCGGCCTCCGCCCAGATCCGCGAAGCGTGACGGTGGGCGGGCAACGACTGGCATTTCCGGTCCCCCGGTCGCAAAGTCATGGGCATGACCGACTTGCAGATTCGCAGACTCTCTGCGCAAGACGCCGCGCTCGCTCACCGGACCTTTCAGGTCATGTCCACGGTCTTCGCGGAGGACGACGCGCTTGAGGACGGTCAGGCCCCCTTGGGCGTAGCGGACGTCGCCGAGCTCTTGGTACGGCCGGATTTCTGGGTCATTGCGGCGATCGAGCACGACACAGTGCTCGGCGGGGTGACGGCGCACACGCTGCCCATGACCCGATGCAAGTCCAAGGAACTCTTCATCTATGATCTCGCGGTTCGGACGGATCGGCAGCGCTGCGGCATCGGGCGGGCTCTGGTTGAGCAGTTGCTTGAGCTCGCGAGGCTAGAAGGTATTGAGGCCGCCTTCGTGCCCGCGGACAACGAAGACGACCACGCGCTGGCGTTCTATCGGGCGATCGGCGGGGAGGCGTTGTCGGTCACTCACTTCAACTTTGACCTCTGATGAGATGCGCGCGGGCGCAAGCAGGTGTCAAAGCAAGGTGCCGCGGTCTCGTGCCGCGCCAACCACCGCGCGAATCGGAGTGGGACCGCCCCCGCGTTGGGCAGGGGCGGCCTGCGCTATCCGCAGGTCGACGGCGTCTCCGTGCCGTTCTCACAGGCCATCCACTCGGGGAGGCCACAGGTGTCGGGCGTGTTGAAGACCGGATTGCCCTCGGCATCGCACCAAAGCGTTGGCAGGTCACCGCATCCCGAGGCGGCGGTGCAGCCTGCGTAGGTCGGCTCGCCGCCGTCGATGCACGCGTTGGGCGTGCCGATGTTGTGAACCTGATTGCCGGTGATTGCCATGCAGACCTCGGAGGCCTTGCAATCACTCTCGCTGAGCGCCGCGCATGGGTCGCCGTCGCCGTCGCCGTAGCCGTCGCCGTCGCCGTCGCCGTCGCCG
>CAZVEM010000296.1:0-7338 GCA_964626165.1 uncultured Nannocystaceae bacterium | reverse complement strand
TACCAAGCTTGGGGTTGACCTGGAAGTCGACGGAGGCGTCGACAGTGTCGGCGATCTCCTCAGCCGCCTCGCGGGCCAGATGCCGGCCGCAGGCAGCGTGTTTCTCTACGACGGGCTGCGCTTTAAGGTGCTGGCTGCCGACGCCAAACGCATCATCCGCGTGAGCATCGAGCGCGTCGAAGATAACGACGACGACGACTGAGCGGGCGCAGTGCTCCGCATCGCACCGCGGAGTTCTCAAGTGGCCCTCGCGGTGGCGGAGCCTGGCCAGCGCGTCGCTGCGTGGCGTCCCTCAGCTTGCCGGGGCGCTCAATCCGGCAGCTCCGTCCGGGCTCGTCGCAGGCATGCGCCGGCGAGGCGAGCGATTCTCATGGGCTCTAAGCGGGCTGCGCGCCGGTCCGCTGGTCGCCTCTCGGGCCCCTGCGATGCTCGCTCGCCCCGCGGTGGGGGCTCCGTGAGGACCTGAGCATGCTTAGGAATGGGCCCGGGAGCGGCGATCCTCCATGGCATCGACATCGCGTCCAGATCGTTGCACCGCGTCACAAAAAGTTGCGGCACACTTCCGTTGCGCCGCCACCGGCCCGCCACGGGCGCTACGAGCAGCGGCCGGCGCGAAAGTACTCGATTATGGCCGATCGCGAACCCAGTGAACTTCACCCCACGACCCTCGCCCCCAAGGTCGACGAATCCGTTGCTCGCAGCGATGTTGACCGCTCGGATGCGCGCGACTCCGCCGCGCCCCAGATGCTCTTGCCCGAGGATGTTACGGAAGAGGCCAGCCTTCGTCGTCGCGACTTCCTCCACCTCTCGCTCACAGCGGCGGCGCTTCCCATCGCGGGTGCGGCCTGCGCCGACGACAATGGGGATGACGCGGATGCCGGTGGAGACGGAGACGGAGACGGAGACGGCGACGGCGATGGTGACGGCGACGGCGACGGAGATGGAGATGGCGATGGCGATGGCGATGGCGATGGCGATGGCGACGGAGATGGAGATGGCGACGGCGATGGCGATGGCGAGCTTGTCAACTTCGATCCGGAGGCAGTGCCCCTCGACGCGGCCTTCCCCTGCGCGGTGCTCTCCGGCGAGATGACTTCATCTCGAGCGATGTTCAAGACCAAGGTCGAAGGGGCGGGCGGTGCAATTCACTTGGTCGTCTGGCGGCCTGGACCGCGTCCCGGAACGGTCTATCTGGTCGCAGACGAGACTCTGAGCACCGACAACTACGACTACGTGTCCTCGCTGGTCGAGGGGCTGGGCGCCGGTCTCTGGTACAGCTATGCATTCTTCGTCGGTGACAGTCTCGACGCGTTCACCGGGCGCTCGCTGATCGGGCAGGTTCGCACCGCGATCGCCGATGACGTCGTCGAGCCGATTACGATTGCGCTCTTCTCGTGCAACGGGAACTACTTTGACCCGCAAAACCCGCCCGCGACACCGTGGACCTATCCATCCATGGATAACCTGGAAGGCGAGTACTACGATCTGATCTGCCACGTCGGCGATCAGGCCTACATGGACACCGTGTTCTCGCAGGGTGGAGCCCTCGGCGACTATTTGGCGGCCTGGCGAGCCTATCACCGCAGCCCCAGCTACCAGAGTTCGTACGCCCGCGCCGGCATGTATGCCACATGGGATGACCACGAGATCACCGACAACGGCGACGTCGACCCCTGGACCACCGATCCCTCGGATCTGGCAAAGATTGCGACCGCGAAGGAGGCGTTCTTCGCGAGCCAGGCCGTCGAGGACACCAACGGCGACAAGCAGCTCTGGCGAACCTTCCGCTGGGGCACGGTGGTCGAGTTCATCGTCCTCGACTGTCGCTACGAGCGGACGGCGCCTGGTGCCGGCGGTAAGTACATCTCCGACGCACAAATGGCCTTCCTCAAGGAGCGCCTGCTAACGAGCCCCTGCCACTTTAAGTGCGTGCTCAATTCCGTCCCGATCACCAACATGCCGAACGTGTGGGACGTTGCGTCCAACGATCGCTGGGAGGGCTATTCGACGAGCCGCAACGAGGTGGCCGACCACATCAACGACAACAACATCGAAAATGTCTGGTTCATCAGCGGCGACTTCCACGTCACCTTCGTGTCGAAGATGGAGGAGTCGGGCAGCACTCTGTGGGATCGCACGCGAGAGATCGCCATCACCTCGGGCAATACCAACCCGCTTGGCAATTTCCTCGGGGGGGCGCAGTTTGACTTCGGAACCGGCACGCCGCATTCCTGCCTGATCACCTTTGACCCCGCGGCCGACTCCGTGACTGTGAAGTTGATCGACGAGTCTGGTGGCGTCGCCTACGAGAAGGCCCTCACGCAGGAGTAGTCGCGCGGCCGAGGCCCGCTCCTCTGCTCGCTGCGGGGGTGCGACCTCGATTCGAGCTCAGTTGTTCGCGCGGAAGAAGCTGCCGTGAAAGCCGAGAGGCACGGTCGTCGACACCCGAGCGACCGCTTGTGGCTCGAGACTGTCGGCACGGAGCACGTAGAGACGGCTTTCGTCGTGCTCGGTACTGGCTCCGACCGCCAGAAGCACGCCCTCATCCTCGGAACTCGCGTCCTTGCGCCCGACAAAGACGGGCTCACCGATCACATAGCCGGGATCCTCAAAGCGCGTGGTCGCGGCGTTGCGGAGGTCAAAGCCGACGATGGCACTGGCGGACTGTTGCGGGCCAAGAGCGGTGGCGGAACCCCATGAGCGACGATAGGGACGGCCCGAGCGACGCGCGTAGTCGACGTTGGGGAACTCGTGCCTCGTGCTCGAGAGACAGATCTCTTCGACGTGCGAAGTGCCACTTCGCATGACCCAGCGCAGGTGCTTGCCGCCCAAGTCCGTGCCGCGCTCAAGGAGCCGATTGGCAGCGAGACCATCGACCACATCGCCATGATGAACGACCACATCCATGATTGTTGCGTCGGCCTCCTCAAACGCGTTGATGACGTGAAAGACAAAGCCCGCCGGTGCAGCGAATCGCTCTTCACGGCCACTGGCGCGGTCGATCCTCGTCAGCGTCGTTCCTTGCTCGTCGAACCAACGGAAATGATTTGCGAGTCCTTGCTCCGACCAGAGCATGGTCATTGGCTTGACTGTGTAGGGGTGTTCGATCAGCACGAGATGCCGCGGCGTCAGACCAAAGGCGTGGACGTAGGGCAGTCGACTCCGATGCACCCGCGCAATCGGCCGTCGCGTGCGCTCGCTTGGCCCGTGCTCGTAGAACAGCACGTGTGGCGAGGCGCCGCCAAGAACGAGAGCAGCGTTCACGATGACCTTGCGCTCAAAGTCAAAGTGGGGGTGCGCGATGGTTGCAACCGAGCCCTCTCGGTCGCTCCACTTGATCCGGGAAGTCGTGCCGAGCGTCGCGGGGTCGATGACGAGCTGATGACAAGTCTCGGTCATCGCAACGCGCTGGTCTCCGTAGGGCACGACGTTGACGTTCGTATTGTCTGTCATCTGCGGGATGGGCTGAAACAGACGCTGAAGGAATCGGCGCTTCATGGGGGTCGCGAAGCTGCCTGCATCGAGCTGACCCCGAGCGAGTTTCCTGGTCGCGTCCGACTCGAGGAGACGCTGTGAGAAGGTCACGTCGCGCTCTCCGATTCGGAACTGATAGAGCATGCAAAGTCCGTCGAACCAATGCGCGGCGGACCAGTGCTCCGTCTGGAAGCCTGCGGGCGCCGTGCGAAGGAGGTCGCCACGTAGCCACGCAGGGATCTCGCCCTCGACCTGGGTGGAGGCTTGGAATGCATGAAGGGACGTCGCCCTGAATGGCGCGCGTGCGCCCAGCCCCTCGTGTCGGTACGCGTCGACTGTCTCGCGATCCTCGGCCATCGCAAGTTGGGTTGTGCCTTTGCCCCGCGGAGCATCTGGGGCGGTCGCAACGGTCGAGGCCACCGCGGGGCTAGAGCTCGAGGGGACCGCAGAGGTCCCTGGTGCGGTTGCGGTTGCGGTTGCGGCTGTGGTTGCGGTTGCCGTTGCGGTTGCCGTTGAGGTTGCGGAGTTGGTGCGGCTGAGCTGATTCACGGGGACTCCTCGGAAAGCTGGTGGAGGCTTGGGAAGGCAGGCTTGGGAAGGACGGTTCGGGAAGTCAGGCTCGGGAGCGGCCGGGGCGGCCCCCAATTAAACTAAGCAGATGCTTAGAATATGTCTAAGCACATGTCAAGTTCGCCTGCGCGAGCCCTACCTTCAGAGCCTATGGGCCAATGCAAAGGCCCGCGGCCTTAGGTAGCCTCGATTGTGCCTCGGAGTGCAAAGGCGGCGCCGCCGCGCAAGCGTGCCTACCATCACGGCGATCTTCGACGCAGTCTGCTTGATGCTGCCCTCGCGATCGTTGCTGAGGGAGGTCTACCAGCGCTCTCGCTCCGCGAAGCGGCCCGCCGTGCGGGTGTGTCTCCCGCTGCTCCCTACCATCACTTCTCCGATCGCGATGCGATGGTGGCTGAGCTCGTCGTCGAAGGATTTACGGGGATGCGAGCGTCGATGGAACGCGAGCTCGCCATCGCCAGCGAAGACCGGGTCGACCGCTTCATGGCATCTGGCCGCGGATATGTGAACTACGCGATGGCCCATCCCGCGTCGTTCCAGATCATGTTCGGCGCAGGTCGAGTGTGCGACATCTCGAGGTTTCCAGCCATCGTCGAGGCATCGACACCCGTGGCCGCGATCCTCTTTGAGGGCGTCGGTGGCCTCTTCCCGCTTCCCGGGCTCGATCATCTCGATGTGCCTCGCCTTGGCCTCTTTGCGTGGTCACTTGTCCATGGAATCTCTGGCCTGGTGCTCGACGGTGCGGTGAAGCCCGCGATGTCATCCGGCGTTGGCCAGGTGGATGCGCTGGGAATGGTGGCCACCTTCGGCGAGATCATCCGCGCGCTCCATCAGGTCGAGCTGGCCTCAGCAAGCGCCGGCGCCAAGTCGACCCCGGGGGCACCCGCGCCTACGACCACGAAGGCGGGCAAGCCTCGCAAGGCGCCACGCCGCCCGGCATGAGCTCACCGCAGCGCCCTCATTGGTTCGCTGTCGTCGCGTGTTGCTCGGAGTCGCCACGCCCCCTAGCATTCGACTGTGCGCTGGACGTACTCGCTGCCGATCTTGTTTGCGATTGCATGCGGTGCCTCACCCGGGGCTTCGGCCGGCAGAGGGGAGGGGAAGAGTGCCCCTGTGTCCGAGCAGTACCTCGCGGCGCAGCGCGAGACGGCGACCAACGATGCGCTCATGCTCAAGAACGCGGTGGAGCTTTACCTCGTCACCAAGCAGGCCTGCCCCGCAGATGTGGCCGCGTTGGTCGAGGCCAAGGTCATCGCGAAGCCCATCGCGGATCCATGGGGCCACGACTATCAGCTTCTGTGCCGTGATATGGGCCAAGAAATCAGCGTGACATCGATCGGTCCCGATGGCCGCACCGGCTCTTCCGACGACATCGTGACCCCGTGAGAGTCGAGTCTGTCGCCATCGCGGAGCGTCTCAACGTCCTCTTTGTTTGCTCGCGCAATGAGTGGCGGAGCCCAACCGCGGAGCGCGTGTTTGCCTCTTCCCGCGACCTGTCCGTTCGCTCGCGCGGTGTCTCGGCGAGCGCGCGGCGTCGCCTCACGCTCGCCGATCTGCGCTGGGCGGACATCGTGATGGTGATGGAAGACGAGCACCGACATCGACTGCTCGACCAGTTTCGCGACTCTGTCGCGGGCGTCGAGATCGTGGTGCTCGATATCCCCGACGAGTATCGCTTCATGGACCCTGAGCTTATCGAAATGCTGCGAACCGCGGTGCCGGCGGTCCTCGAAGCATTTCGCCAAAAAAAAGCCGCAACGAAGGCAGACAGGGAGTAGGAGCAACCGTCGCGCGAATCGGCGACACCGCGCCCGCGGACGTCGTCGGCATGCTACCAACTCTGTGCGATGCCGGGTGCCGCCTACGGTCCAGGCGCAGAAATTGCGCGGCTGGGGAAGTCGATGCTCAAGGATCGGGGGCGACTCGAGGGCCTCCAGATCAGTCGTTCAACGATTCCCGATCTCGACCACGAGTGTGGCCGCGTGTGCACCGAGTGCGGCCGGATTGAGGAACCGGCGGAGGGCGCGGCGCAAGCCACTCCGCTACCCTGCCCACACTGTCAGCAAGACGCTTGGGCGCCGCTACGCCTCGGCGTGGTTGTGGAGGCGCTCGACATGAACGACAGCGATCGTCGCTCGGATGCCGACAGCGGCGGCCTGATGGGGCACATCTCGCGATGGATGGTAGGAGGACTCTGCTTGGCGGCGGCCAGCTCGGGTGCATGGTCCATCGTGGTCGGTCTCCAGTATCAAAGCGATCCGATGCTCGCCTCCAAGGTGGCAGCTGGGCCGTTGATTGCGAGCTACGTCATCACGGCCCTCGTGGTGTTTTGTTGCGCCGCCGTCGCTATCGTGATGTTCGCGCGATCCTTCCGCGAGATTCGAGATCGCGTTCGTCCGCGTTTTCCGACGCGATGGCGATACTGCAACGTCTCGACCGGTTGGCGGGCACCTCGAAGGCGAGGCACGGTGGAGGGCCGCCGCTCGATCACGGCGCCCTTTAGTGGAGAGCCCTGCGTCGCCTACCAGCTTGGCGTGAGAACGGACGACATCGAGCCGCACCGCGCGTGGAGTTGGTCCCTGGTCGAGCAGGAGGTCCAAATCAAGTCAGTGGCCTCGTCCAAGCTTACGGGTCCTGTGCGACTCGAGGTCGTCCCCCAAGTATTTTCCAGGCCGCCTGCGGGCACTCCGGCCGCTCAGCGCGTGGATGCAGCGTTACGCGAACGGGGTGTCGATCCATCGCGCCTCGACCTACAGCTTTTCGAGCGGCGCCTGCAGGAGGGGGAGGAGGTCACTGCGCGAATCGGCCAGCATGGCGCGGTCGTTGTGGTGGTGTCGTAGCCTCGACGCCCGACCCGCGGTCCCCCACCAGCGCATCGAGTCGTAGGGCGCGCTGTGGTGGCCGTTCGGGCAACGGTGCGTCACGTCGCGGGAGGCTTGGGTGGGGCTGGAGCGAGCTCTGGTCGCGGCTGGGGCCATTCCAGCCGGAGTCCCTCGCCCTGCTTGGCCTTGGACCAAGTACCCCACAGCGCAGCAAGAACCTGCGTTTCCGCCGCGGTTGGATCTGCCGCTGCGTGCTTGAAGCTCGATTGGAGACGGGCAGCTTGAGTCTCGATCTCCATCAGCTCCGACACAAGCGTGGGGTCGAGCGTGCTCACGTCGCGAAGAGCCGAAGGATGGACGCCCGCGGCGAGCAACCCGAAGAAGCCCTTCGATGTTCGCAGGCTCGACTCCAGCGCGTAGTGGGCCAAGTCATGGAGGAGCATCGAACGTGTCTCAAGCAGCACGTCGACGA
>CAZVEM010000295.1:0-7352 GCA_964626165.1 uncultured Nannocystaceae bacterium | reverse complement strand
GATCGCGGACCTGATCGCGCTCTCGCATTTGACCGGACATCAGCAGGGTGGGGCAGAACTTTGGCTTGCCGGGGCGATCGGCACCTCGCTGACCTCACACTGGGAAGCAACCCACCGCGCGCGCGACGAGTCCGCCCAGGATCTTCTGCGCGGGCTCTCCTTCATGCCGGCGGTCGATCGTTTTCTTTATACCGGGCAAGCGTCCTTCTCGAGCGCGTACTTTCGCGCGAGCGCAGACGATCTCGGTCTTCGCGAGCATCCCTTCTGGTTCTCCAACGACCTCCCCGGCGGTCGCTTGATCCACGAAAAGCTCGTCGACCTCCTCGGAGCCGCTCGCGTGGATGAGATCTACCGCGAGATTATCGACAGCCCACAGCGAAGCTTGCAGGCGACCGCGGAGCAGATCTATGCGCACAAGCTCGACTGGTTCTTCGAGCAGTGGCTCGGGCCTGCGGTGGTCCAAGATGTCGCGATCGTCGACGTCGTGACATTGATGACCAAGCCCGCGCGCGGAGGCTACGAACACGAGATCACCGTCGAGCGTGTATCGACCACGCCGCTCCTTGAACCCGTGCAGATCGTCGTGGTCGAGCGGGGCGGACGCAGCCACGCGTTGCTCTGGAACGGAGATCCTCCTACGCCTATCTCCTCGCTTGAGGAAATGCCACTCAAACTGCGCACGACGCTCACCCTGCGCACCGCCAAGCCGCTCAAGAGCGTGCGCGTGGATCCTCGCAGCCGCATCACCCAAAGCCCGCTGCTTGCAGGCCCTCGAGCGCGGCGCATGGACAACGTCGATCCGCGTTTCAACGATCGCTGGCCCAAGCAAGTGCGATTCATCTACACCGGCTTTGGGCTCAGCGTCGCGTTCTCGGAGGCCGCGCGCGCAACCACGCCGGCGTCGCGCTGGGCGGCATTCACCGGCTTTGCTGCCTTTGAGGTGAGTCTGCGTCGAGACTTGCGGCGCTCGGGCACGTTCTTGGTGTTTAAGGATCGCGAGACGATCACGGGCGGCTTTGGCTCAATCAACTTCGATTTTGGCCGCAAGCGCAACCTGCAGCGACGTGCGGGCCGTTTCCGCATCGGTGCCGGCGCGAGCCTGCTCAACAACAGTGGGCTTGATCGCTCGGTCCTTTACGACTCGGCCGGCGTTCGCCTCAGCGAGAGTGCGTCGCTGAGCCGCGACACCCGCCGCTTTGGGTGGTGGCCCGAGCGCGGCGATCGGCTTGAACTCACGACGATGCTCTCGCATACCGTGCCCTTCGATCGCGGCTACGGCGTCCGTCATGCGCTGCTGATCGGCGGCGAGTGGGTACACCTCTGGCGGATCGCCCACGACCACGTCATCGCGTCTCAGCTCTACCTTGGGGTTGTGACGCCGCTTGGATCCTCGCTGGAGTTTCGCTCGCTGCTTCGCGGTGGCGGCCTCACCGGACTCAGCGCATTTCAAGGCAATGAGATCTTTGGTCGGGGTCTGCTGGTCAGCCAGCTCGAGTATCGCCACGTCTTTGTCAATGAGCTGCCGATCAACCTCTTCAACCTCGCTTGGGTCCGCAGCCTCGGCGGCACGCTGCTGGGCGGAGTCACGAGTGCGTCCTCCTGTGAAGGACTTGGGGGGTGGTTTGACGGACCGAGCTGGTACGGACAGGTCGGCTACGGCTTGATGGCCTACGTGCAGAATTTCGGTGCGTCCCCCCAGCTGGTGCGGCTCGATGTCTCGGTACCGCTAGGACGCCGCGAGTCGACCTGCTTGGGCCGATCGCTGCCCGGATACCTCGCGGAGGTGCAGGGCCTGCAGCCCGAGTCGGCGGCCCGACTCTTGCCGGCGGTCGCGATCAACCTGCTTTTCGCGCCGTCGTTTTAGGGGCTGTCGCTTGCGCTCGCCTGCCACGTGGCGGCAACCTCGATCTTCGCAAAGCCTCTCTTTCGCCCGACCGTCGTGTTGCCTCATGGTTGGTCCACGCGACCTCTTCAAGCAGGTCGACGCACGCCATCACCGCCTTCTCGCTCCCTCTCAAGTCCTCGCCGTTCTCGATGTCCTCGTCTGATCCAGCCGCGCGTGGCTCTATCCGCCAGGGGCCGCCATGGTCGAGCCCCGAGCTGCTGACTTGGATCTCCGCGCTGCTCGGGGGGCTCTGGATGCGCGGGCCTTCGATGCGCGGCAGCGGCTTTGCCTCGCATGATGTGGCCGGGATTCTCTACAACGGCATGTTGCTCCGTAGAGGGCTCTTGCCCTACGTAGACAGCTACGAACTCAAGCCGCCTGGCACCTTTTACGCAGCGGCGTTGCTCGCCGGGCCGGACGCGACAGATATTGCGGCGTTTCAGTGGTGGGCCGCAATCACCGCGCTGGCGACGGCGCTGGTCGTCGGTCTGACCGCACGGCGGCTGGCCGGGCCGATCGCGGGTGCGGCCGCGCTGGGCTGCTACTTGCTGGTCTCGATCGATCTCGACAGCATGGACGCCAACTACGTGACGTGGGCCAACCTGCCGCACGCGCTTGGGGGCTATCTTGGTGTGTGCGCATTGCAGCTGTGGTCGATGGCGGAGCGCAAGAGCAGCGCGAGCGCGCGTGGGCTGTCTTGGCGCGCAGTGTTTTGTCGACCCCAGTTCGTGATGTTCGCCGCGGGTATGTGTGCTGCACTCGCGACGCTCTGCAAGCTGCCGCAGGGGATCGTGTTGGTCGCGCTGTTGCTCGGGCCATGGCTAGCGCGGAGTGAGGGGCGCGGTGCGAGTTCACCTGCTGCGTTGCTCGTCAGCTGCCTGCTGGGCTTTGTCGCGATGCACCTGCCGCTGGCGCTGCACTATCTGGGGCACGGGCAGCTCATGGGGCTCGCGACCAGCTATCCGATCAATCGCTGGGGGCTGGAGTACCTGCGCGAGCGCGGTCCCGTTGGCATCGCCACCGCGCGCGAAGCATTCGCGGCGACTGCCTATTTTGTCGCATTGCCGCTGGCGCTGGCGATTGCGAGCTGGGCGGGACGATTGGGTCGAGGCGTACGCGGAGCTTCGCACCCCAAGGCGGCTGAGGGCGGGGTCCCAGAATCTGCGCACAACGACGCGCTTTGGCGCTGGACGTGGATCTGGTTCGTGTTGACCTGGGGCACGACGCTGCTCGGGCAGCGATTCTACAAGGGCTACTTTCTCGCCCCCTTAGTGCCGCTGAGCGTGCTGGCAGGGGTCGGTGTTGATCAGCTTTGGCGTGGTCTGTGGGGCACAGGCCCTAGATTGGCGCAATCAGCCACCGCCACCGCTACAGCCTCGGCCACGCGGCGCGACGCATCCAATGACCGCCCGCGCAAGTATTGGGGGACGGCGGCGCTACACATGGCGATGATTCTCATCGCGGCCGGTCTGAGCGTCCGCCAGGTCGGGCTCGATCTGCTTGTGCATCATGATCGCTCGCGCGTCCTGGATGAAGGCGGCAAGACCCTCGCTGAGGTCGTCAAGGCGCGCACTGATCCTGAGGATCGGATCTGGGTGTGGGGGTGGCACCTCTGGGACGTCTACGCCTACTCGAATCGACTCAGCGCGAGCCCGATCTACAAGGCGCTCGGCGTGCTCACGCCGCCCAACGATGACACGTGGCGGACGCCCGCCAGTCCGCTGCACTTTGTCGACGGCGCGGGGGCGCGGCAGCTCATGGCAGATCTGGATCGCGTCCGTCCGCGCATGATCTTGCTCGGCGGCACGGTCCCACGCGACGAGTTTGTCGAGCTCCGAAGCTTCTTGCGTGCGCACTACCGCCGGCTCGCCTCGCCTCGCGTCGGTCGCGTAGAGATCTGGGAGCGTCGCGACGCGGACGGCGATGCCGCGCACTCGCGGGATCCTGCCGGACCTTGAACTCTCGGTCGCCGTGGCCGACGCGAAAGGGGCAGCACGGGCGGCCGACCCGGACGCGTGGACCCCTGCGGCGTGGGCTTATCTCGTTAGTGCCGGGCGCTGCTGTATTCGGTCCACTCATGGGCGAGACCGGCGGCCTCGCGTAGCTCACCGGCCTTGATCGCCGACGCGAGCGCGTCGATCTCATCGGCATAACTGCGGTCGCCACCATGGGCGGCGACATGACGGCGGATCGCCGCGTGCACGCGCTGCAGCGGCGACGAGGTCGGGTGCTCACGCAGATCGAGCGCCCGCGCGGCAACAATCGCCTCGATCGCGAGCACGCGCGCAACATTGTCGACAATCATCTTGACCTTGCGCGCTGCGATTGGCCCCATGCTGACGTGGTCCTCCTTGCCCGCGGAGGTCGGGATCGTGTCGACGCAGGCAGGATGACTCAGCGCCTTGCACTCGCTTGCCAGTGCCGCCGCGGTGACCTGAATCATCATCAGACCACTCTCCAGGCCCGGATTCGCGGCGAGGAAGGCCGGGAGGCCGCGCGAAGATTCCGGCGCGAGGAAGCGGTCCGCCCGGCGCTCGCTGATGGTGGCCAGCGTGGTGAGGGCCGCGGCTGCGTGATCGAGCGGGAGGGCGATCGTGCCGGCGTGAAAGTTGCCGCCGCTGAGCACATCAAACCCACCGTCGTCACGCGCCAAGACCAAGGGGTTGTCGGTCGCGCTGTTGATCTCGACCTCGAGCACGCGGGCGACATAGAGCAGCGCGTCGCGGGCGGCACCGTGGACCTGCGGCATGCAGCGCATGCAGTAGGCATCTTGGACCCGACCGCAGTTGGCGTGCGAGGCGTTGAGCGGCGAGCCCTCCACCAGCCCGGCGATGAGTTCGGCCGTGCGGCGCTGCCCATAGTGCGGCTTGCCCTGGTGGATGCGAGGGTCGCAGACTTTTGACGAGCCCAGGTGTGCGTCGAGGCTCATCGCACCGATGATGTCCGCCGCTCGGACCAACTCCAGCGCTTCGAGCGTCGCCATCGCACCGATCGCCGCGGTGACCTGCGTGCCGTTGATCAGGCTCAGCCCTTCTTTGGCACCGAGCACGAAAGGCTCGATGCCGGCCTCGCGCAGCGCCTGTGCGCCCGAGATCCGCTCACCTGATCCGCGGAGGACTTCGCCCTCGCCAATGACCGGGAGCGCCAAGTGTGCGAGCGGAGCAAGGTCGCCGCTCGCTCCCACACTTCCCTGCGATGGGACGAGCGGGGTGACGCCGGCCGCATGCAGCTCAAGCAGGCGAAGCACGAGCTCTTGCGATGCCCCCGAGTATCCAAGCGAGATGGTGTGGGCGCGAAGGGCCAGCAGCGCGCGCGAGACGGCGACAGGGAGGGCCTCGCCAACGCCCATCGCGTGCGAGCGGATCAAGTTGGTCTGCAGCGGCTCGATCTCGTCGGACGCGATTGGCGTCTCGCTGAGCGCACCGAATCCCGTGTTGACGCCGTAGATCGTCGCACCGCCGGCAACCGCATCGAGCAGCTGGGTTCGCGCCTTGGTGAGTCGCTGGCTTGCGGCGGGGTCGAGTCGCGCGCGCGTGCCGGGTTGTGCAAGCGCAAGGACGTCGAGCAGACCGATCCATGTTCCGAGGGTGATCTCGCCATCAGCTTGGTTCTGGGACGCCTTCGACATCGCGCGCGCCTTTTAGCGCGGCGAGGCGAGCGGCGGCGAGCCGCCCGCTCCTTCGCGCACGAGGTAGTGCAAAGCGCTGCCTCACACGCCGGCGAGCGCGTGCCCCACGATCATCCTTCGCCTGTGCGTGTGGTGATGCTCGTTCTGCCCTCAACGCGTCGGCCCGGCCGAAGGACCCACCGAGTCGGAGATTGCCTTAGGCCTCGCGGCGGCCCGGTTGCAGGGGAGGTGCCTCGGGGCTTTCGTTGACCGGCTCCGGCCGGCGGACTACGATCGGGCTGCGGTCTGGAGTGCCTGACGGCAGGTTCCCGCGCGCGACGAGACGCATGAAGCGCTGTACCGAGTGTGGGACGGCATACCAAAGTGGCGACTTCTGCCCGATGGATGGCGCGCGCCTGCATGACGTCGAGGCCTCGTCACCGCACTTCGCAGCTCACCCTGCGCCGGCATTGGCTCCCGTCGCCGCGCCGGTTGCGGCGGCCGCAAGTCCGACGACGATCGATCTCGCCGAGCAGATGAGCGGCCAAATGCTTGCCGGTCGTTACCGACTTGGGCAGCGCCTCGGCGCCGGCGGTATGGGCATCGTTTACGAGGCGCTGCAAGTTGTCATCAACAAGCCGGTCGCGATCAAGGTGCTCAAGGCTGCGCACGCGTGTGTGCCCGACGTCGCCGAACGGTTTTCGCAAGAGGCGCTGTTGGCCTCCCGGATCGATCACCCGAATGTGGTGAAGATCTTCGACTACGGCACTGCGGATAACGGCTGCCCGTATTTTGTGATGGAGTTGTTGCCAGGCCACGCGCTGGCGTGGGAGATCGATCATCGCGGGCCGATCGAGCCACGTCGAGCGATCGGCATTGCGCAACAGATCGCACAGGGTTTGGCGGCTGCGCATCAGCAGGGCGTGGTCCATCGCGATCTCAAGCCGGACAACATCTACTTGCTTCCGCGGGTCGAAGCAGAGGCCAAAGACGAGCTCGTGAAGATCCTCGACTTTGGAATCGCGCGCGTGGCAGGTCGACGCACCAAGCTCACCGCGGAAGGGGCGGTGGTGGGCACGCCCGAGTACATGTCGCCGGAGCAATCGCAAGGCGGCGAGATCGACGGTCGCGCTGACCTGTATGTGCTGGGCATCATTTTGTTCGAGATGCTCTCCGGCAGCGTGCCATTTCACGCAGATAGCCTGGTCGGCACGCTCACGATGCAGGTCTATGATCCTGCGCCGCTTCTCTCCAAGGCCGCGCCCGAACTTCCGCCGATGCCAGAGACCGAGCTGGTCATCGCTCGACTGTTGGAGAAGGCGCCCGCGCGTCGCCCCTCCAGCGGCATCGAGACCCTCACGTTGCTACGAGCGGCAGTCGAGGCGGACTTTCGGCCCGCCCGTGGGGCACGGCGGACGGTCGCGATCGGATCGTGGGCCGTCAACGAGCTCGCGGGATCTGGCGGGAGTTCAGAGTTCGTGGGACCAGGGCAGGGGGCAACGACCGCCCCCTTGCCAGCACCTCCGCCCGCTGCCTTCTCGCCGCCGGCATGGACGGCGCCCGCCTCCGGCGCGGTCGCACCAGCCGCTGCTCAAGCGCCGGCCGCCTTCGCGCCGCCCAAGCCGGCGGTGTCGCCGGCCGCATTCTCGCCGGCCTCGTTCGCGCCCGCCGTCGCCGGTCCGTCGATCGCGAGTCGCTCGCAAGTCGCGGGCGCGGTGCCTCCGTCGCCGGGGCCGGGAGCCTTCCAGGCCTTCAAGCCCCCGGAGGTCAGTCCCTCGGCCCGCGCGCACTTCGTGCCGCCGGGCGCCGCCGTCGCCCTCGCCTGGCTTCTTCATCAACCGGCCGTGACCGCTCCCATCA
>CAZVEM010000294.1:0-7369 GCA_964626165.1 uncultured Nannocystaceae bacterium | reverse complement strand
GACAGACGGTTGGGCAGTCGGCGCCGGCTTGCGCTTGCCGTAGAACGAAGATCGGAAGGCGTGGCCCTCCGGCGTCGTCACGCCTGATGCGATCTCATGCCCCGAGCGCAGCCGGGCGTAGTCGTACATGTCGGACGCGATGCCCTTTCGTCGGAACCCCTCGTCGACGTCAACCTGCCACCCCTTCAACTGCGACGACGGGACAAGCGCCGTTTCGTCAGCGTTTGGCACCATGACGCGGGTGAAGTCTGCCCGACCGACCACGCGGCCACCGTCCCCACGCTCAGCTGTGCGATACGGGCGAGCGCAGCGCGGCGACCGAGCTTCGTGTGCGCAGCGTCGCGCTCCGAGCCGTCCCAATCCATGGGGACGACTGGGACGATTGCGTCCGCGGGGGACATCCCACAACGCCGCGCTTGCCTGTCGCGGCCGCTGCTCACTTGTGTGCTCCAGGCTTTTTGGGGCTATCGGAGGGCACCGACTCGCTTGCGCCCTTCTTGGTCGCACCGGAGGCCTTGCCGTTGCGGACGCCTTCGCTCCCGCCCGACTGCTTGCCTTCGGGTCGAGGGGCCGCGGGCGCGGCTGAGCTGCCGTTGCCTTGCGTCGAGCCCGAGCCCGCATCTGCAGAGGATGCATCGCCCGAGCTGGCATCCGACTTGTTGCCCAGGCCGGCTTGTTGCATCGGGTTGCGCTCGCGTTGGCCGTCCTTGTAGACCTTGAAGCGCGACTTCTGGGTGCGACGCGGATAGTAGTTGTCGTCGGTGTCGACGTCCGCGGTCTCCAGCAGGGGATCGAGCACGACGCCGACAATCTCCTTGTCCGAGAGGATCAGCTTCTGCACCGAGCGCGGGCTGCGACGCCAGATCTCTGCCGGATAGCGCTCGACCTTCTTGCTGCCATCGGCGTACTCCAGCTCGAGGATGACCGGCATCACCAGGCCGCCCTCGTTGCTGAGGTCCACAACGTAGAAGCGCTTGCCGGAGGCGAGGAGCGCACGCTCCTTCTCCTCAAGATTCTTGAGGTGCTTTTGGTACTCCTCTTTGTCGCTGGGCTTGACGTCGAGCGGGTCGTAGGTGTCGTAGAAATCGAGCAGCTCGGGAAAACGGTCCACGAGTCGCTCCTTGCCCTTGTCTTGCGTCGTCCAGGGATGCTCGGGCATCGAGTCCCGTTCGACACGCTTGATACCCTTTTCGATATCGGGATCTTCGGTGTCGATCTGGAACTCGTGCAGTCCGGTGATCGCCAGGTCGACGTGCGCGGTCGAGTAGAACCAGCCGCGCCAGAACCAGTCGAGGTCGACACCTGAGGCGTCTTCCATCGTGCGGAAGAAGTCCGAAGGCATTGGCCGCTTGAACTTCCAGCGCTGCGCGTAGGTCTTGAACGCGTGATCAAAGAGCGGCCGACCGAGGATGGTCTCACGCAAGATCACCAGCGCGGTCGCCGGCTTGGCGTAGGCGTTGTTGCCAAATTGCAGCAGCGACTCGCTGTTGGTCATGATCGGGACCTGATCGTCGCCGCGCATGTAGTCGACGATCAGCCGCGGTTCGCCGCGCCGCGAGGGGAAGCGTGCGTCCCACTCGCGCTCGCTGAGCACCTGCAGGAAGGTGTTAAGCCCCTCGTCCATCCACGTCCACTGGCGCTCGTCGCTGTTGACGATCATCGGGAAGTAGTTGTGTCCGACCTCGTGGATGATCACACCGATCAGGCCGGCCTTGGTGCGCTCGGAGTAGGTCCCGTCTTCCTCGGGTCGCGGCCCGTTGAAGCAGATCATCGGGTACTCCATGCCGCCAATCGGACCATTGACGGAGATCGCGGTCGGATAGGGATACTCAAAGGTGTAGCGCGAGTAGACCTGGAGCGTGTGCACGATCGCGGGCGTGGAGAACTTGCTCCACATCGGCTCGCCCTCGATCGGGTAGTAGGACATCGCCATCGTGACGTCCTTGCCATTGCGGTGGCCCTGCGCGTCCCAGATGAACTTGCGCGAACTTGCAAACGCAAAGTCGCGGACGTTCTTGGCCTCGTAGACCCAGGTCTTGCGGCCCTGCTCGCGACCGGATTGGGCGCGCTTTGCCTCGTCCGGCGTCACGACAAACACGGGCCGCTTGGCTGACTTGGCCTTGGCGAGACGATCACGCTGCTCTTTGCTGAGGACCTTGTTGGGATTTTGCAGCACACCGGTCGCGGCGACGACGTGGTCCTCCGGGACCGTGATCTCCACGTGGTAGTCGCCAAACTCCAGGGTGAACTCGCCCGAGCCGAGGTACTGCTTGTGCTGCCAGCCGCTGACGTCGTTGTACGCCGCCATCCGCGGGAACCACTGGGCGATCTCGTAGATGTAGTTCTTGTCCTTCTCAAAGCGCTCGTAGCCGGTGCGTCCACCGACCATCCGTGCGTCATTGATCTTGTAGCTCCACTCGATCTCGATCTTCGCTTTTCGTCGCGAGGGCAGCGGCTTTTCCAGGTCGAGCCGCATCATGGTCTTCACGACTGTGAACTTGACGGGCTTGCCGTCGACAAGCACGCGTCCGAGCTTGACGGTGCCGTCGTACTCGCCGCGTCGGAGCACCATCTCAAGCGCGCGAAACGAGATCCGATCAAAGCCCATCGATGTCGATGTCGACAAGCTGTCGGCATCCTTGGCAAAGATGTTCTGGTCGAGCTGCAGCCACAGGTAGCTGAGCTCGTCGGGTGACTCGTTGTGGTAGACGATCTTTTCCGAGCCGCTCAGGGTCTGCGTCGCGTCGTCGAGCGAAACTTTGATGTCGTAGTCCGCGCGCTGCTGCCAGTAGCGATGGCCGGGCGCGCCGGAGGGTGCACGGGTCTCATTGGGGGTCGGCAGCAGCTCTTCAAGCTGACGGAAGGGATCTTCGAGGACGGTGCCCAACTCGCCGGGGCGTGGCTTGCGAATTCCAGGGCCTTCTTCCGGATCGCGGGGAGGTCCAAAGCCAAGCAGTGCGGCGGAAATCACCGTGGTCCATGCGGCGAGCAGCGTCATCAGGGCTTGGACGCTAGCAAAAGCCCCGCCGGCGTCAGCATTGGGAGGATGGAATTCGCGCCGTGGCGTGAGCAAACGCGGCGCTTCTGCCCGCCCGTGGTGGCGAGGACACCGGACCCGGAACGGGTCGGCTGCCAAGCCTCACGCTCGGGCAGAGGCTGGGGAGGGAATCGAGAACTCGGCGCCGGCGAGGGTGGCCCGAAGGCACCCTCACGTAGGGTCAAGTCGGGGACTCGCTCTGTCGGCGCAGCGCTCCATCGAGCTCGTAGCGGAGTCGGCCACGCAGGAAGGTGGCCACGACGCGTCCATGGAAGGTGTGGTCAAGAAAGGCGCTGTTGCGACTCTTGCCGCGCATATCCTCTACACCGACGGTCCAGCTCAACTCGGGGTCGACCAGGCAGAGATGGGCGGGGGCATCGGGTCCGCTGAGGGTGCCGACCTTGCCCTCAAGCCCGATCACGCGTGCGGCGCGACTCGTCATCAGCTCGACCGCACGCGTATCGTCGATCAGACCCTCCTTGCGCAGCGTCATGACGGCCGCGAAAGCGGTCTCCAGGCCGGTGACGCCGAAGGGCGCATCGAGAAAGCCACGAGCCTTCTCTTCGGCGGAGTGCGGCGCATGGTCGGTCGCGACGGCGTCCACCGTGCCATCGCGCAGCGCCTCTCGCAGCGCGGCGCGATCTTCGGGTGACCGCAGCGGCGGGTTCATCTTGGTGTTGGGGTCTTTACCCGCGCAGGCCTCATAGGTGAGGAAGAGGTGATGCGGCGATGCCTCGCACGAGACGCGGAGCCCCTTCGCCTTCGCCGCCCGGATTGCGTCCAGGCTCCGCTTGGTGGACGTGTGGAGCACGTGATAGCGCGCGCCAATCGACTCCACCAAGGCGAGGTCGCGCTCGACCATGATGCCCTCCGCATCCGCGGGCTGTCCTTCGATCCCAATGCTGCGTGAGGTCGTGCCCTCCGTCATGGGGCGATGCTTGCTGACGCGCAGATCCTCGGCGTGCTGCATGAACAGCAAGTCGTGCTCTTTGCACGCGCGTAGTGATGCTGCCATCACGTCGTCGTTCATCACGGGTAGGCCGTCGTCAGTCACTGCGACCGCACCGGCGCGCTTGAGTGCGCCGTGGTCGGTCAGATGCTCACCGTCGAGATCGTGCGTGACGGCGGCAGCGACGAGAATGTCGATGCCATCGACCCGGCGGCTCTCCTCGGACTCGAAGATCACGCGCTCGGGCGTGTCGAGCGATGGCTTGGTGTTGGGCATGACCACCACGCTGGTGATGCCGCCAGCAAGCGCGGCCGCGCTGCCAGACTCAATGGTCTCCTTGTACTCAAATCCCGGCTGACGGAAGTGCACTTGGAGGTCGAGGAGTCCAGGGAGAGCCCAGAGTCCCTGACCATCGATCACGCGCGTGGGCGACTGCGAACCGGGGGCTATGCGCCGCACTCCGGTGTCGTCGATCCAGACATCACAGCGTTCATCGATGCCGCCATGCGGATCGATGAGGCGCACGTCGCGGATCAGAGTCAGTTCGTTCGCAGCGGCGCGATTCATGGCGCCACGATGGTCCTCGGGGCCGCAAATTGCAATCTGAGGGGCGCACGTGTGCGTCAGCACGCGTTGCGGCATGCGCTCCCCGTGCTAGGGTCCGGCTTAGGCAAGCCGAAGGGCGCTCGCGGCCAGCAAGCATCACATCCGGCTCAACGACAACGCTCAAAAGCCCTCCGCTCCCACATGCCCGACTCCGTCCAGCGCCCCGCCGCCGCCGCCCAACTCGCCGCTGCATCCTCAGCGAGCGATGACGCCGCATCTGCCCCTCGCCCCACCCGCGAGGAAGCCGAGCAGGCCGTGCGGACCCTGATCCTCTGGGCGGGAGACGATCCGGATCGCGAGGGGCTCCTCGACACCCCGGGTCGTGTCGTTCGCTCCTACGAGGAGTTTTATTCGGGTTATTCGGAAGATCCCACGCTCTTACTCGAGCGCACCTTCGAGGAAGTCGAAGGCTACGACGAGATGGTGCTCCTGCGTGACATCACCTTCGAGAGCCATTGCGAGCACCACATGGTGCCGATTATCGGCGTCGCGCATGTCGCCTACCTGCCCGAGCGGCGCGTCGTTGGCATCAGCAAGCTCGCGCGCGTGGTGGAAGCCTTCGCCCGCCGCCTGCAGATCCAAGAGAAGATGACCGCTCAGATCGCGTCCGCGATCGATGACGTCCTCCGCCCTCGCGGTGTCGCCGTCGTCATCGAAGCTCAGCACGAGTGCATGACGACGCGTGGCGTCCACAAGACGGGCGTGAGCATGGTGACCAGCAAGATGATCGGAGCGTTTCGCGACAACTCCGACACCCGCAAAGAGTTCCTGCGCCTGATCGGCAAGAGCGCCTAGAGGGTGGCTGTCTGTCGACGGCCACCGTTACCGTTCGACGTGGTCACTGACTCGGACGGACGAACGCAGCCCGTGAACCGCTCGTGAAGCGCTCGGATCAGCCCAGCTCGAAGCTGAGGAGATGCACGCGCTTGAGCTTGGTTGGCTCTGGCGAGAACTTCAGCGGAACCAGGCCGTCGACGAGCGGCTGATCGAGCCAGATCAGAAGGATGTCGGCGGCGGCGGTGTCGTCTCGCGCCCGGTCGGCGGTGCCTCCAAGGAGATCGGCTTCCCACGCGCGCATGAAGGCCTCGGTCTCCTCTGCAGTCAGGCCGCGAGCGACCAGTTCTGTGCGAAGCCAGGTTGCGGCGTCCTCGACGGTTGCGCCGGTGGGCTCCGTCTTGACGGTGACGGGCGTGCCCGTGGTGGGGAGATCGAAGATCTCCACCTTGGTCGAGCTGCGATCCGAGCCGACCTTGATGTGCACTGCCTTGCCACTTGGTGCTCCCTCGGTTGCGCCGAGTAGCCAGCCCCCGTCCGGGTTACCCGAGAGGGTCCACGGGATGCCTGGTGCGATGAGCCCAGCGCGATAAAACAGGTGCTCGTAGTCCTTCCCGTTGAACTCAAGGCAAGCGCCCTCCTGGGTGTGAATCGTCGCGAGCTCGGCGACCTCGCAGATCCCGTCCGGCGTCTTGCAAGCCGAATCGGCGAGCGATGGGTAGGCCATCGCCGCCAGGTCACAGGCTTTTGTGCTCGCGACGACCTTGTCCCAGCTGATCGAGGGATCCTTGGTGCCATCGGCGGTCACGCGGGGCCAGTGCTCCACGATGTGGCCGTTGCTCGGCGCAACCGACAACGAGAACTCCATGCGCTCGACACCCTTGCCAAGATGGACGTAGAGCACGGGCTTGCGCTTGGGCTGCGAACGATCGAAATCTGGCTCTGAGTCGTCTGGGGGGAAGAGCAGCTCTGGCTTGGCATCTGCGGCCTTCGTGGTCGGTCGGCCGGTGGTCATCGTCGCCGCATCCGGCTTCCCGATCTGAATCGACAGCACGCCCCACTCGTGGACCTCCCAGGCCGAGGGAGCGACCGGGTTGCCCTCTGCATCCGTCGCCGTTTGGGCGATGACATCGGTCTTCTCTCCGCCACCATCCTTTGGCTTGTCCGCATCCGCGTCTTTGGGCTTGTCCTTGCCGTTCTCTGCCTTACTGGGTGTGGCAGAGTCAGCGGCACCGGGCGTGCACGCAGCCATCGCCCCCATCACGGCTACGGCCACCAAGATCGGCGCGGCGAGAAGGTGGCCCCGAAGGGGCGCGAATGCAAGGCGAGGGGTGGCGTTCAGATCGTGCATCGGCGGCCTAACGCTCGCACGTGCGCAACGGTCTGCGCAAGTCGGCTCGCGTGAAGCGGTGGGGTGTCAGCGTTGGCCGGCTTGAGGACCATTGGCCAAGAGACGCCGCTTTGCGCACGACCTGCTCGCGGGGAATCACATTTGCACGCGTGCGGAGGCCTCCGCAGACCGAGAGGGGGACCTTCGCAACGCGTGTCTCAACGCGCTAGCCGCATCGACCGATCTCGCCACTGGGCGGGTCGCACGGAAAGAAGCCGCCGGGCAGACAGACGCCATCCACCCACCAGTCGGCGATGCCGTCGTCTGGCAGGCCCTGCTCGCAAAGCCCACCCGTGTAGCCGTCGCAGGGGGTCAACGAGCTCACGCAGCCAATGTACTCGGGGGCACCGAGGCAGATACCCCCGGGGTCATCGACGTAGGGCTGAGCCATGACGGCCGAGCAATTCGGCATTGCGTAGCACTCCTCCATGCTCGCGCCGGAGCAGGCTTCGCCGTCTCCGTCACCATCGCCATCGCCATCGCCATCGCCATCGCCATCGCCGTCTCCATCGCCATCGCCATCGCCGTCGCCGTCTCCGTCACCATCGCCATCGCCGTCACCGTCTCCGTCACCATCGCCATCGCCGTCACCATCACCATCACCATCGCCATC
>CAZVEM010000293.1:0-7371 GCA_964626165.1 uncultured Nannocystaceae bacterium | reverse complement strand
ACGCGCTCCGACACCGCCTCATCCTTAACTTCGAAGGTGAGGCCGAAGGCATCGACGTCGACAACCTCCTGCAAGAGCTCATCAAGTCCGTCAAGGTGCCGACCTAGCCGCGAGCTCTTCGACGCGTCGTCGACTCGATTCCCTCACCGCGGCGCACGCAGCCATTCCATCCCTCCCCCGGCAACCACTCCCTCGGCGAATCCACGGTGGCCGCAGAACCCAAGACTACGCCGCACGCAGATGACGACCTCTTCGATGAGGCCTTCATGCGCCAGCTGGAGATGCTCCAGATCCTTGCGCGTCGGCTGCTGAGTGGACGTCAGCGTGCGGAGCGAAAGACCCGCAAGGTCGGCAGCGGGCTTGAGTTCGCGGATCATCGTGAGTACTCGCCCGGCGACGATCTTCGCAGCGTTGACTGGGGCGTGCTCGCCCGACTCGATCAGACCTTGGTTCGGCTCTACGAGCAGGACGAGGACCTGCCGGTTCGCATCGTCATCGATGTGAGCGACTCCATGTGGACGCGCAAGGCGGCCAAACTCCGCCAGGCGCAAAAGATCGCCGCCGCGCTCGCCTATGTGGGACTCGCGAACCTCGACCGCGTCGGCGTCTCGCTGACGAGCGCGCGCTCGCACGAAAGCCTTCCCGCGGTGCGCGGCAAGGGCCGCATCTTTCGCATCCTGGATTTCTTCCGCGGTGCCCGCCCCGGAGGGCCGACCTCAATCCACGCAGCCTGTCGTCGTGTCGCAGCGGAGAGCAGTCAACCCGGCGTCACGGTAGTGCTCAGCGACTTTTACGATCTCGACGGCGCATTCTCCGGCCTCAACCTGCTGCGCTTTCGCAAGCATGAACCGGTCTGCATTCAGGTGCTCGATCCGACCGAGGCAGATCCGCGAGGCACGGGCGTGCGGGGCGACGTTGCGCTCGTCGACGCGGAGGGCACAGGCCGCCGAGAGCTGACACTCACGCCCGCACTCTTGGCAGCGTATGCGGCTGCGCATGAGCGTTTCTGTGTTCAGCTCGAGAGCGATTGTCGATCCCGCGGCATCCCCTATTTCCGCGCGGCGACCAACGCAGACCTGCAAGAGCTGATGCTCCGCATCTTTCGCTTTGGAGGCGTGTTGCGATGAGCTTCGCCGGCTGGCCGCTCGCCTCGCTGCTGCCCTTCCTGCTCGCTGCGGGCGGCTCGATCACCGCGCTCTACCTGCTCAAGACGCGGCGCCGCGAGGTTGTAGTGCCCTTCGCTGCGCTTTGGGAGCAGGTCGGACGTGAGCATGACACCCGGCAACTGTGGAAGCGGCTACGTCGGGTGTTGTCGTGGCTCTTGCAGATCTTGCTCCTGCTCGCGGTACTCGCCGCGATCACGGATCCACAACCAACCGAGTGGCTGCGACCGCCCCGCGATCTGGCGATCATTCTTGACCATTCCGCGAGCATGAGCGCGCCCGCGGGTGCTCCCGATGCGGCCCCTGGCTCTACGCGACTGGACCTGGCAAGGACCCGGGTCTTCCAGGAACTCGCCGCGCTCGGTCCACGGGATCGCGTGGTGATCATCGCCGCGGGCGATGAGGTTGTTCCCCTCGCTCCCCTCGCTCCCAATAGTCCGGAAGCCACGCGTGCACTGACGGGACTTCGGCCAAGCGCCGGCGAGGCCGATATGAATGCTGCGATCCGACTCGCTTCGGACCTGCTCGCACGATCCGAGGAGGCGCGGATCCTCGTCATCACCGACACCGCGCTGCTTGAAGCAGAGAAGAACGCGCTGAGGCGCTGCCTCACCGCACAAGCCAACGGAGATCCGGATTCAAGCACGGCGGCCGGGGTCGTCCCCTGCGAGCTCGCGCGCATTGAAGGCCCAACCCAAAACGTCGCGCTTACGGCATTCGCCGCGCGTCGCTATCCGACGCAGCGTGAGCGTGTCGAGGCGTTGGTGGAGGTCGCCAACCTCGGCGAGAGCCCGGTGGACCTCGAAGTGGTCGTACGCACCGATGACGAACAAGAGCCCCTCGAGATCGCACGCGTGGCGCTCCATCTCGATGCCGGCCAACGCCGTCGCGAGACACTGCGCGACCTCGACGCCGCTCGACCGATCCTCCACGCCCAACTGGTCGTGCCGGGCGCTGAGGCGACCTCCGCGAGTCCAGAACTGAGCGAGGCTCCGGCGGCCGTGGGCGCCTTCGGACCCAGCTTTGATGATCGCGCGTGGGCGGTCATCCCTCCTGTCAGCCCGATCGACGTCGTCCTCGTCAGCGACGGAAAGGACCTGTTCCTGCAGGCCGCCCTGCTCAGCCTCGAGGAGCACGTTCGCCTGACGACCGTCGCACCGGGTCAGGGTGCGGCCACGAGCCCGGAGCTTCAGGGTGCGTCCTTGGTGATCTACGACGTCGGCGCCGCTCCGCTGCCCGAGGCGCTCCCGGACACGAACCTAATGATCTTCGATCCGCACCGCGTGACGCCCTCGCCGGTCGCGGTCGAGAAGCGCAATGACCTGTCGCGTCCACGCCTGACCGAGCAGGACCGAAAGCATCCGCTGCTTGAGGGCGTGGTGTTTAAAGACGTCAACATCTCGCGCGGCACCAGCTTCAACACCATTCCGGGCGACCAAGTCCTCGTCGCCCACCTTGGAGAGCCGCTCATTGTGCTTCGCGAAGTCGAAGGGCGCGCAATTCTCGTGATCGGTTTTGACCCTCGCCAATCAGACCTGCCGCTGCGCGTCGCGTTTCCGCTCTTCGTCGCCAACGCGGTCGACTGGTTCGAGCAGCGCACCCCGGGGTACGTGGCCCAGGTGACTGCCGGTGGACATCGCACCATCACGCTTCGCGACCTCGGTCTTGAGGACGACTCATTGACCAGTGTCGACGTCAAGAGCCCGAGCGGAATCGTCACGCGTCACCTGGTCGATCGCGGCGAGGTTCGTGTCCACACCACACAGCCTGGCGTGTGGTGGGTCACCGCGATCGACGGCGCGAGTCAAGGTGCCAGCGTCGCGTTCGCTGCCAACGCGAGTGACACACAGCTATCGACCCTGAGTCCGACGCTCGACCCCAGCGACGACCCCGCCTTCGAATCCAAGCCGCCGCCGAGCGCTGTCGCCCAGCGGAACTTGGAGGTCACGCCATGGTCGGCCCTCATGTGGCTCGTGGTCGCCGTGATCGCGCTGGAGTGGCTCACCTACCAGCGACGGAGGACCGTATGAGCGACCTTCACGAGCAGAGTCGCCAACAGAGCATGAGTGCTGGTCGCTACGTGGCACGTGAAGCGAACGAGCGGCCGTTGCTTTGGAGTGGACTGGCGCTCGCGCTTGGGGTGGCAGCCGTCGCGGCATTCTCACTCTGGCTCGATCCGACACCGCCGTGGGTCATGCAGCTCTCGCCCACCCTTGCCGATCGCCTTTCACAGCTGTTGTCCAGCGGGGGCAGCGACAGCATGGCGTCGGCGAGCGCGGCGGACCGCGAATTCGTCATCGCGGCACCTGATCTGCTGTGGATGGTCCCTGTCGCGCTCCTGCCCTGGCTGGTGACCTCCCTGCGCTTTAGCTTGGTCGACCTTCCGCGCCTCCAGATCGCGGCGCAGCTCTGCCTGCGCATGGCGCTGCTCTTTGTGATCTCGTTTGCGTTGGCGCAACCGTCGCTGCGGGCCGAGATCCGCGGTGTCACTACCGTGGTGGTGGTGGACGTGTCGGCGAGCGTCGACGACCAGGCGCTCGCGCAGGCCAAGTCATGGATCGTCGAGGCGGCCAGTGCGACCAAGAGCGAGCGCTTCGCCGAGCTCGAAGAGGTCGACCGACCACGACTGCGCGTCGTGACCTATGACGAGCGTGCGCACATCGAAGAACTATCGCTCGATGCCGTCGACAAGCTTGAGTTGCGCCCCTCGGGCCGCGAGGGGAGCGGCGCCCTTGCCTCCAACCACGGCGCGGGCTTGCGTCTCGCCCGTGCGCTGCTCGATGCCGACACGGAGGGACGAGTTGTGCTGCTCACCGATGGTTCGGGGTCGGCGTCCGAACGTGACGCGCTTCGTCGCGAATCGGCGGCGCTGGTCGGGAGCGGAGTCAAGCTCCACGCGCGCTACCTCGCCTCGACGCATGCCGGCGACGTCGTCATCACGGGCGTCTACCTTCCCGACGAGCTCCGCGTCGGCGACACATTCGAGGTCCGGGTCGACGTGTTGGCCACCGGCACGGCCGCCCTCGGCGGCACGACAACGCGGGTCTTTCTTGATCAGGGTGACGCGCCCAATGGCCTGATGCCGTGGACGGACGTCACATTGGAAAGCGCGACCACTCAACTCAAGTTTCCTGCACGCGTCACGGAGGCCGGGGCCGTCGTCTTTTCCGCTCGCCTCGATTCGCCGTCGCTACCCTCGGAAATCAACGCCAGCACCGCGAACGACAGCGCCGCGGTCGTCGGTGACGCGAAGGGACGACCCCGCGTGCTCATGGTGGGCGCTGATGCGACCCAGGCACTCGCCCGCGCGCTGCGTGCCGACAATCTCACCGTGGATATCGTCTCGGCGGGCGAGCTACCGACGAGCGTGGACGACCTGATGAATACCGACCTGGTCATCTTCAACGATGCGCCAGCGCGCACCGTCAGTGCCGCGGCGCAGGCGGCAATCGTGGATTGGGTGCGCCAGCAAGGTGGCGGTTTCATCATGATCGGCGGCGAAAACAGCTTCGGCGTGGGCGGCTGGAAGGGCACGCTGCTCTCGGGGATCCTCCCCGTGGAATTCGAGGGAGAAAAGCAACGCGAAGAGCCCACCTTGGCGCTCGCACTGGTGATCGACAAGAGCGGCTCGATGTCGAGCGAGGATCGGCTCGCGCTGGTGAAGGAGGCGGCTCGCGCGACGGCTCGCACACTCGACCCGGGCGACGAGATCGCCGTCATCGCCTTCGACTCCAAGCCCTCCGTGCTCGTGCGGCTCCAAAAGGCAGCAGCGCGCTTCCGCATCAGCTCTGACATCCGCCGGCTCAGTGCGGGCGGCGGAACCAATGCCGTCCCAGCACTGCGCGAGGCCTATCTCCAGCTCGCCGGCAGCAAGGCACTGGTCAAGCACGTCATTCTGCTCTCGGACGGCCAATCGCCCGATGGCGGACTGGCCGGGCTGCTCTCCGACATGCGGGACGCGGACATCACCGTGAGTGCTGTGGGTGTCGGTGCTGGTGCGGGCAAGGACTTTCTGGCCCGCGTCGCAGAGCGCGGCCGAGGCCGCTACTACTTCTCGCAGGACGGCACGGACGTGCCACGCATCTTCTCGAGGGAGACCAAAGAGGCGCTCAAGAACGCGCTCGTGGAGCGCGAGCTCTACGCCCGAGTGACCAAATCCGTGCAGGCGTTGCGCGGGATCGACTTTGATCGCGCGCCTGGACTGCGCGGCATCGTGCCGGTGACTGCGAAGCAACAAACCGAGACACTGCTCAAGACGCAGCACGGCGATACGCTGCTGGTGCGAGGACGACGGGGCCTGGGACGCACGCTCGCCTTCGCGTCCGATGCCAAACCGCGCTGGGCTGCGGCCTGGATGACCTGGTCAGGGTTCGCCAAGCTTTGGAGTCAGCTCGCGCGCGACACCATGCGCCAAGGCAAAGGCAGCCTCGGCGGGGCGACGGTCCAGATCCAGTCCGACGCTGGTGTTGGCCGCTACCGCGTCATCGTTGATGTCGAATCCGCCGAAGGCTTCGCGAACGATCTGGATGGCAACATCACGCTGATTGATCCGCGCCTGCCCGACGGCGATCCGGCGCGTGAGCGACAGGTCCAACTCAGCCTGACCGCGCCGGGCCGCTATGAAGCCCAGGTCGACGGCGTGGACGCAGGACAAAGACTGGTCCGCGCGCGCCTCTACGACGAGCTTGAGGGCGCACCACGACTCGCAGCGGAGGCGACCTCCAACATTTCCGTGCCCTACCCCAGCGAGCTCGACCCGATTGCTCGATTGGGTGATCCCCAAGCGCTTCTGGCGATGCAAAGCGCAAACTACCTCGAAGGCGATGGGCCAAGCATGGAGGATGTGGTCACCGCCCCGAGCGACGTCGATGGCCGCACGCGTGTCCGCCCGATCTGGCAGTGGGTGCTTGCCTTCGGTGTCATCCCGCTGCTCGTGCTCGATCTCCTGCTGCGTCGAGTCGTGCTCGGCACGCGCCAGACGTCGATGTAGTCCGAGCCGTGCGCTCACGCTGAAGAACTCAGGCCGAAGAGCTCAGACCGAAGAGCTCACGCCGAAGAGCTCACGCCGAAGCGCTCAGGTCGAAGAGGCCGTCGTCTCACTGTCAAGGAGCTCCGCCATGAGCATCGGGTCTTCATTTAGCGCCGAGAACAACTTGGAACGCAACTGACCCTTGCCCGTGATGAGCTGGCTGGCCATGCGATCGATCGCGGTGGATGCGAGCAGGGTTTGGACGTAACCCTCGATCAGAACGTCCAGACCAAGACCTAGACCGTTGTAGTCCTTTCGATCCATGAGCAAGAGGCGCTCAGATTCAGTGGTGAATGAACCGTCCGCGTGGCGGACGGAGAGATTGGTGCCCAGCATGTCCCAGCTCGGCACGGTGCCCAGCTTCTCTTGCAGCGGACGCCGTGCGCGGCGCCCATAGATCGCAAGCGGCCGCCAACCCTCGGTACCGGCGCACATCATCATGCGCAGATCGACAACGTGGAGCTGACCGCTCTTGTCGGGAACGGTGCCTACATGGAACAGCCGCCCGGCGGCCCCATCGCTACTCCAGGTGTGATTGCCGATGAGGCTCTGCACGATGAATCTGGTGTAGCGCTGCTCGGTCTCCATGAAGGCATCGAGCTCTTCCTGGCTCGTCACCGTGTAGACCCCCTGCCCCGCGTTGCTGTAGGGCACCTTGATCACCGCGAAGCCGCCGAGTCGACGTACCCAGAGCGGAATCTCGCTCTTCTGCACGTCCCAGATCGTCTCTGGCGTATGAATCGAAAGGCCCGTGCCTTTGAGTTCCGCGTTGTACATGTCGTACGCCTTGGCGGCGACGGCCTTGTTGCGACCTCCGGCGAGGCAGGCGATGACCGGGTTAAAGATCAGCGTCTTGGTGTTAATCGGAATGCGATTCCATGGACGCTGCGTGACGTAGCGGAACGCGGCCCGAATCGGTCGCGACTCACCCGTGGGGAGGCGCACGATCAGCACGCCATCCTCGAAGCGGACGTTGCTCTCCGACTCGTCCTTGAACTCCACCAGGTGTACGGGCTCTCGCGACGCATCGGCCATCGCGGCGGCATATCCCGAGCACTCCATGTAGTTCTTGTCGTAGATCACGGCGAGGTCACCGCTGATCAGCCTCCGACTGCGGAGCAGCGGCATGAACGAGCGCTCCATGAGCTGGCGATAGCCACCTTGCTCATCGGTCTCCTC
>CAZVEM010000292.1:7160-7436 GCA_964626165.1 uncultured Nannocystaceae bacterium | reverse complement strand
GAGACCTTCTTCTCGTAGCAGAGGATGTACGCGTCGTGGAGGGAAACCTCCATGCGCTCTTGGTCGGTGACGAAGTAGGGGCTGAGGTAGCCGCGGTCGAACTGCATGCCCTCGACGGTCTTGAGCTCGGTGTCGTTGGCCTTGTTCTCCTCGACGGTGATGACGCCTTCCTTGCCGACCTTGCTGACGGCCTCGGCAAGGAGCTTGCCGATCTTCTCGTCACCGTTGGCGGAGATGGTGCCGACCTGTGCGATCTCGTCGTCGCTGGCGACCTTC
>CAZVEM010000292.1:0-7150 GCA_964626165.1 uncultured Nannocystaceae bacterium | reverse complement strand
TGCTGAGCTTGCGAACGGACTCGATCGCCGACTCCACGGCCATGTCGATGCCGCGCTTGAGCTCCATCGGATCGTGACCCGCGGCGACCATCTTCAGTCCCTCGCGGTAGATCGCCTGGGCAAGCACGGTCGCGGTGGTGGTGCCGTCGCCGGCGAGATCGGAGGTCTTGCTTGCGACCTCCTTGACCATCTGCGCGCCCATGTTCTCGAAGCGGTCCTCCAGCTCGATCTCCTTGGCGACGGTGACGCCGTCCTTGGTGACCGTGGGGGAACCCCAGGACTTCTCGATCACAACGTTGCGACCGCGGGGCCCAAGGGTGACCTTGACCGCGTCCGCAAGGGTGTTCACGCCGCGCAGGATCGAAGCGCGGGCACTGTCATCAAATCGAATCTCTTTGGCTGCCATGGTGGTTTTCTCTTCTCGTTGAGGTTGAAATTCTTGGGTTGAAGACGGCCGACGGCCGCTTACTTCTCAATCACGGCGAGGATCTCGTCCTCGCGCAGGATCATGTGCTCGTCACCTTCGAGCTTGATCTCGGTGCCGCTGTACTTGCCAAAGAGCACCTCGTCGCCTGCCTTGAGGTCGAGCGAGATACGCTTGCCGGCGTCGTCACGCTTGCCAGCGCCGACGGCGATCACCTTGCCGCGTGCCGGCTTTTCCTTGGCCGCATCGGGGATGTAGAGACCACCGGCGGTCTTCTCTTCTTCGGCGAGGCGCTTGATAAGGACGCGATCATTGAGGGGACGGACTTTCATCTGTGGTTTCTCCGGGAACAGCGCTGTCGTGTGGTGAGGGCTGGAGCCAGACAGCACCGCGCGAGCGCTGTCCTAAGGCCGAGGGGCCAGCCGCCGTGCGCCGGTTGCTCCGGCGTGGCGTGGGCGCCCTTGGTGGCGCAACCCTTTGATTTGTTTTGGAAAAATTCCGCTAGCAATCGAAGCGGTCGATTGCCAGGCGGGCGCGAGCATAAACGGCGAAGGGGGGTGGTCAACCCCCGTCAAGCCGGCATCGGTGAATCTCGATGCGTGAAGCAACTCACGTAATTTCCTCGCTCGCCTCCTGCGGCCTGCTACTTTGATCGCAGGAGGCAAGAGATGACAGGCAAGGCAGGATCACTCATTCGTGAGGCTGCACTCCCCTACTTCTTCTACGAGCGTGTCGGCGAGGCACAGGTACAGACTGGGGTCTCGCTTGATGAAGAGCTTGAAGCCTACGGGGTTGCGCTGCTGACCCAACTCGTGGGCGACACCAGCGTCGCGGGCAGAACCTCAGAGCCCCTGGCCATGCAGTACCTGGCGGCCGTCCATCAAGGGCGGGCCGCCTTTCGCGCTGTTGGGGACCGGGCGCTGGCCATCTACGGCATCCTGCCGCAATCGATGCGGCGCAAACCCGTCGGACTCCACTATGTCCGCTCGCTCGGCGAGAGCGCGTATGCGCAGGTCTCCCAGGGCGAAGTCGCGCTCGCGGTCTTTGACAAGCTCGCGCGCCGCTTCGATGAAGTCGCACAGATCATCGGCGTCGCGGCAGCTCAAGAGATCGCGCGGGATGATTCGCGCGCGCTCATGGAGCTTTTCGAGCGCTGGACCGCGCACCAAGACCCCGCCGATGCGCAGCGGCTCCGAAAGCTCGGCGTCAAGATCGACGGCAACGACGAAGGCAAGATCCACTGAGTCGCGGGGCTCGGTGCAGGGCCCCATGCGCGGATGGAGTTCAACTCGCGCACGGCGCTACGGACGGTAGCGCTCGTAGGTCGATCGAATCGCACGCTCGACAGCGCCGGTGGCTGCACCCATCGAAGGATAGTCCTTGGCGTCGACCGGCTCACCGATCACCAGTCGGACAGGCAACCCGCGACGGATCCTGCGGCCACCCTTGGGGAGCGCCTCGTAGGTGCCAATGATCGTCACCGGCACCATGACAAAGCCCTGCTCGGCCAGTCCGGCGAGGCCTGCACGGCGGAATCGCTGGATCCGACCGCTCTCGCTGCGGGTGCCTTCAGGGAAGATCAGAATGGGCCAGCGGTGGTTCTTGGCCGCATAGCGCTGGATTGCGAGCTGAGCAGAGACACCCGCCTTGCGATCGATCAGCACGCCATGCTTGCGAAGGTAACCACCGATGAAGGGGAACCAGGTGAGCTCGGCCTTGGCGATGAAGATCGGCTGCAGCGGCAGCGCCGCCAACAGGACCACCCAGTCGAGATAGCTGAGGTGGTTGGCCGCGATGCAGTAGCGTGTCAGCCCCTCGACGTTGCGTGCGCCTTCCACTTGCACGCGCATGCCGAGCGCGAAGAGAATGTGGCGTCCTGACATCCGTGCGGCGAACTGCGCGATGCCGCCGCTTGGATCGACAAGATCACCGATCCAGCGCACCGTGCTCCACATCAGGCAGATCGAGCCGAGGCGGACCATCTGACCCAGACGGATCAGCTCCTCTCCTAGGGTCCCTCTCTGCGTTGCCTGACCTCGGACCACGGCGACAAGTGTCAACCAGTCGCGCGCCGCCGACAACTGGCCACGCGAGCCCCTATCTCCCCGGCCGCGACTCAGCCGGGCCCGAGTTCGACGTTATCGAGCAGGCGTGCGCGGCCAAAGAACACCGCGACCGCGCACACCGCAGGCGCGTCGACCCGTTCCAAGGGTCGCAGCGTCCGTGCGTCGCGAATCTCGACATAGTCGATGGTGCCCGGCTCAAGCGCCCTTGGAGCATCCTTGAGGAGGGCCTCAACGTTGCGCTCGCCCACGGCAAAGCGCGCCTTGACCACCTCCATGAAGCGAGGGATCGCGGTGGCCTGCGCTCTCTCCTCGGCGCTGAGGTAGGCGTTGCGCGACGACATCGCCAGCCCGTCGGGCTCCCGCACAATCGGCATGCCGATGATCTCACCGGACAAAAAGAGCTCCTCGTGCAGCCGGCGAATGACCGCGAGCTGCTGATAGTCCTTTTGTCCAAAGATCGAGACGTCCGGGCGCACCAGCAGCAGAAGCTTGGCGACCACGGTGGCAACGCCGCGAAAGTGCGTCGGGCGTCGGACCCCGCACAGCATCTCCGACAGGCCGACGACCTCGACACGAAGCTCGACGCCATCGCCCGAGGTCCCCACTCCCCGCGGATACATCTCTGCCGGATCCAGGGGACAAAAGGCGACGTCGGTGCCCACGCTCGCGAGCTTTCGCAGGTCGCCAGCTTCGTCGCGCGGATAGGTCCCGAGATCCTCGTGCGCGGCGAACTGGGTCGGATTGACGAAGATCGACGCGATCACGATGCCATCGGGCCCGACGCGGGCACGGCCCTCTTGAACCAGCGACAAGTGCCCATCATGAAGAAACCCCATCGTCGGCACGAACGCGATTTGAGGGGTCCCTTGCCCGCTCGTGCCGCGCGTCTTGTCGAGCGATGCACGCCATGCGAGTACCTCCTCTCGGGTGCGTAGGATCCGGGGAGTTGATTCCACTGAGGTCGCTGTCGACATGTCGTGAAGCTCCGATGCGATCAGCCGCGCTTGACTCGACTTGGCCGGGAGGCGGTGGGAGCCACAGAGGCCGGTCGCTTGACCTTCTTCGCGCTCGATTTGCCCGCGCTCGACGTGCCCGCACTTGCAGTGCCAGTGCCCGACTTGCCGGGGCCCGAGATGCCTCGATTGCTCGCCGCAGGGACCGCAACGGGGCGCTGTGCCTTGGTCGTCAACTTCTTCGAGCCTCTGGCCCCCGAGCTCTGAACTGCAGGCTCTTCGTCGGCAGGACCGTAGCCCCCGGTGGTGGGCCGAGCGACGTGCTCGCTTGCGACCGCGGCGTTCGGGCGGTCGCTTGGGCTACTTGCCGACTTTGCGTCCGGGCTCGCCTGCAATCCAAACGAATGCTCCTCGGTCGGGAATCGACGCAGACGCACGTCGGCGGCATACGCTGAGAACGCGGCACGAACGTCGTTGGCGAGATCGGCATAGCGCTGCACAAAGCGCGGCTTGAAACGATCTTCAAGGCCAAGCAGATCGTGCATGACGAGCACCTGACCATCACACCCGATGCCGGCCCCAATGCCGATGGTCGGGATCGCGAGCTGAGTGCTGACGCGCTTGGCCAGCGGTGCCGGGATGCCCTCTAGCACCAGGCAATAACAGCCGGCCCGCTGGAGATCGAGCGCATCGGCGATCAGCTGCGCCGCGGTCTGCTCGTCGCGGGCCTGCACGCGAAATCCCCCGAAGGCGTGCACGCTCTGCGGCGTGAGGCCCAGGTGTCCCATGACCGGGATGCCGGCCGCAACGATCCGCGCGACGCTGTCCCGAACCGCGGCCCCACCTTCAAGTTTGACCGCGTGCGCCCCACCCTCTTTGATCGCTCGCCCCGCGCTTTGAAGCGCCTGCTCAGGGCTGAGCTGATAGCTCATGAAGGGGAGGTCGAGGACGATCTGTGCATAGCTGCTCACACGCGCGACACAGCGCGTGTGGTAGAGCATTTCGTCGAGCGTCACCGGCAGCGTGTCGGCGTGCCCTTGCATGACCATGCCCAGGCTGTCGCCCACCAGAATGATGTCGACGCCGCTCTCGTCCGCGAGGCGGGCAAAGGTCGCGTCGTAGGCCGTGACCATGACGATCGGCACGCTGGTGTGCCCCGCCGACTTCGCGTCGCGGATCTTCGGTACGGTCACGCGAGCGCGCGGCGTCTTGGTCGTCATCGCGACGGACAGTAGCAACTTCGTCGCGCAGGGGCGGGCCAAGAGCCTCGCCCAGAACGCGCTCGACCCCTTGAACTTGAGCTAATCGGTCGGACCGAGGGGGACGACGGGGCGGGGCTCAAGCGACTTGATGTGCCGCTGCACCAGGGCACGGTCCTCTGCGGGGAGCGCATCGTCGCGCAACATCGCGCCCCAAAGCCGCGTCGCAGAGACCGCATCGCCTGCCGCGGCGCGCTCGAACGCGGCAAGGTAGAGCCGCTCCCGAGGCGGAAGCGCGGCGCCGACAACCCCGACCCGGATCCCATCGATATCGCTGAACTCGTTGCGGATGCGCCGCGCGAGCTCAAGCGCCGCTTCTGTCTCGCCGCAACGATCGAGCACCAGCGCCATCACCCAAGCGCTCGCGCCACGTTCATCGTAGGCAGCGTAACGGCTGGCCTCCCACGCAGCCGCAAAGGCTTGGTCTAAATCCCCAGCGACCATCGCAGCGAGCGCCAGCATGCGCTCCACCTTGTACGCCCGCGCATCCCCCTCGGCGCGAGATCGTTCCAGTGCTTGCACAGCCTCCACGCTGCGGCCAAGCGCAAGGAGGATGCGGCCACGGACATAGTGCGTCCCTTGGGGCGATCTCATGCCGCGACGACCATCTTCTGCGATCGCGGCGTCGATCCATCGCAGCGCCTTCTCGTGCGCTTCCATGGTGCGCTGATAGGTCTCCTGCAGGTCTTCCTGGGTGGCGACGGCAAGATCAGCGGGCAGGCCCATGACAGCGCTGGCCTGGACAAAGGCCGCCACGCGCAGCACCTCGGGATCGTAAGGACAACGCGCCACTCGCATCGCCCACGACTCGATGTTCTCAGGCGTCGCAGTGGCTTCACGCAGCGTGGCCCAGGTTTGCATCGCCTGATCACGCAGCTGCTTGCAGATCCCGTAGTCGGTGCCGCCAAGCGGCTCCCAGGGCCCAAGACCTTTGCTTGGCTCGACACCGTTGGCCGCGCTCCCAGCAAGCGTGTCGCCCAGCGGCTGCACTTTTCCCGAACGGTCGCGTGGCTCTTTCGACTTGGGAACGCGAATCGGCGAAGCCCCACCATCGACCTTATTGCGATCCGGCTTGGGCGGTGGCGCGTAGGCATGCGCGGATGATTCGAGCGCTAGCGTCGGACTCAGCGCGAGGACAAGCAGCGACATGATCGCGGCTCGCAGGTGCTGGAGCTGAGGCATCGTCACCGAGGAGAGGATGGCATCTGCGGGCGGCTCGTGCACTTGTGCCCCGAGTGTCTCGGTGGGTCGCAGGGCGACGAGCCAGTTCCAGCACAAGTGCGCTGCGTCAACGCAACCGCTGAGTTCCTTCGCACGCCATCTCGTCCGCCCAAACGCGGAGCGCGCCCACACCGCGCGCACGCACATTCATCCGAGACCCCCACGCCCTCGCCTTCTCCAGGCACCGTCTCCCCGCACCTCAGTCCGTCATCTCACTCCGTCACCTCACTCCGTCACCTCAGTCCGTCACCTCACTCCGTCACCTCGCTCAGGGCATGCCCGTGGACTCGGAGGGCCCGGCGACCTCGGCGTCTCCCTCGGGTCCAAGCACCGAGGCTCGCCCCTTGAGACAGTTCGCGGCCTCGGGCGAATTGAGAAACTCAAGCTGGACGGTGGCGCACATCTCCGTGAGCTGCCGACGCATCTTGTCGTCGGCAGCCGCGCCCTGAAGCGGCTGCATCATCCCGAGGAACTCCTCAAGGAGTTTCCAGTTGCCGCGATCGACCTCTTGAAACATGCACATGGCATCGTGCAAGAGCGCATCGCAGCTCTCCACGCCCGACCACGGGATCGCCCAGGTTGGCGAGCAACCGTAGAGCTGCTCGACCGACTTGGCCTGCGCGATGCACTCTGCGTCCTCCACGTTTCCGCGTTGCAGACACGAAGCAACGATTCGGTCTGAGGCCGCGTCGAGTTCCTGCGCATCCGGTGCGACTGAGGCGAGCACGCCGCACGCCGCCGGCCCCGCCGCACGACACGCCGACTCCAATGCGGCGGCGCGCTGCGTCGCGAGTGCCTCGCTGTCATGAACCGTCGTCGTTCTGGCCGGCGGAGGCGTAGGCTCAGCGTGCGCGTCTCCCTTCGCCTCATGGGGTGCGCAACCAAGCGCAAGCAATGCACCCACGACTACGACGCATGGGCCCGATCTCCAGAGCACGGCGCGGCGCGGCTTGAGCACGCGATAGGCAAGCGCATCCCCACGCCCGAGGCAACGCGGCGGGTCCCAAGCGCACGCGGGCGCAGGATCTGGCCATCTCGCGAGGAGGCGCCGTCTCGACACATCAGACCGCGCGGGCCGCACCGCTCGGTACCTACAGGTGCTCTCTCGCGTGTCTGCCTCGCGGCTGAGTCGAACATGGAGGAATCATAGGAATCCACCCAAAATGGCACCATTTTCTTGCTTGTCTGTCGAAGGCCCTTCCGCCATTCTTACCGCGGACCTGCAGT
>CAZVEM010000291.1:0-7443 GCA_964626165.1 uncultured Nannocystaceae bacterium | reverse complement strand
TCAATCTCGCGACCGTCACCTACTTGTTTGAGGGCCAGATCCTGCACCGGGATTCCCTCGGTTCCGAGCAGGCGATCGATCCAGGGGCGATCAACTGGATGACCGCCGGACGCGGAATCGTCCACTCAGAGAGAACGGCGCCCGAACTTCGCGAGAAGGGTTTCACGCTCCACGGCATCCAGCTCTGGCTCGCGCTCCCGACGGAGTTCGAGGAGGTCGCGCCCGAGTTCCATCACCACCCCGCCGCAAGCATCCCGCAGCTTCGCGCGGGGGGAGCCACGCTGCGTGTATTGGCAGGAGAGGCGTACGGCATGACGTCGCCGGTCAAGACCTACTCTCCGTTGTTCTATGTCGACGCCTTGATGCCCGCAGGATCAACGACGCCGCTGCCCGACGGCTACCAGGACCGAGCCTTCTACGTCGCGCGCGGTCGTGTGCGCTTTGACGGCATCACCGCGAGCGAAGGCGAGATGGTGGTTGTGAGGCCGGAGCGCGCGGACGAGCTCATCGCCGAGGAAGACGCCCGCGTGATGATGCTGGGAGGCGCGCCACTGGATGGCCCAAGGCACATTTGGTGGAACTTTGTGTCGAGCCGAAAGGAACGGATCGAGCAAGCCAAGGAGGACTGGACCGCTCGTCGATTCCCGCTCGTGCCCGGGGACGAAACCGAGTTCATCCCCCTGCCGTAGGGTGCAACCGCTCAAGATCACCGCGTGCGACGGTGGTCGAGCATGTCATCTGAAGGATCCAAGGATCCCAGCACGAAGGTGACCGAGGTACGCGCAGATGCTTTCACGATAGACTCAAGCCCGTGTCGGGCAGGAGCCACGACCGCGGGGAGCGGAGCGAACGGGGCAGGCGTGCACTAGCGCTCCTCCACGAGATTCAGGCGTGCACCCATTGCGCCGCGTCGCTGCCCCACAAGCCGCGTCCTGTGGTGTCGTTCGCACCCGGCGCGCGCGTCCTGCTGGTGGGACAAGCGCCGGGCACGAGAGTGCACGCGACGGGCATACCTTGGAATGACCCGAGTGGCGACACGCTGCGTCGCTGGATGGGGCTCGATCGCGAGACCTTCTACGACGCCTCGCGCATTGCCATCGTCCCGATGGGATTCTGTTATCCGGGTAAAGGGCGCAGCGGTGATCTTCCGCCGCGGCCAGAGTGTGCACCGCTCTGGCACGGACGGATCCTTCCCCTCCTCAACATCGAGCTGACGATCGTGATCGGACAGTATGCGCACGCGCGCTACCTCGGGGAGCGAAGGGGCGCGACCCTAGCCGCGACGGTACAAAACTGGCGGGCCTTCCTCCCATCGCTTCTCCCGCTCCCGCATCCGTCGCCACGCAACCGCCGATGGCTGGTGCACAACCCTTGGTTTGAAGAGGAGGTGGTGCCCGCACTCCAAGACGCGATTCAGCCACTCCTGGCGAGCGCCGACGGCTGAGAACCGCGTGGTATAACGCGAGGATGTCCGACGCTGCGCCTGAGTCCGCGCGCATGTTGGTCGTCATCGATCTGGAGGCGACGACCAGCGATGACGCAAGCCTCCCTCGCGACGAGATGGAGACCATCGAGTTTGGCGCGATCCTGGTCGATCTCGACAGTCTGCTCGCGCGCGACGAGTTTCAGAGCTTCGTGGCGCCGGTCCGCCACCCCACACTCACGGCGTTCTGCACGGAACTGACCGGCATCACGCAAGCGATGCTCGAAGGGGCGCCGAGCTTCCCGGAGGCGATGGCCGCCCTGCAGGCCAAGCTGTTCGCACCGGCACGAGAGCGGGGAGACGAGGTTATCTGGGGGTCGTGGGGGCTATTTGACGACACCCAGCTCCGCCGCGACTGCCAACACCATGGCCTGACGTACCCCATGCCGCGCCATGTCAACCTCAAGGAGTTGTTCGGCAAGCGCAATGCACGAGGCCGCCGCTATGGCATGGCACAAGCGCTCTCAATCTGTGGACTGACGCTTGAGGGCGCACACCACCGCGCACTCGACGACACGCGCAACATTTCGCGCATGCTTCCGTGGATCTTCGGCGATGCGCGATTGCCCGCCGCTTGATGACAGAGCGCTCTCGCCGTCAACTTTGACTCGCGTTGGTGCTCGGTCAGGGATCCGCGTGCGCCTCAAGTTGGCTCATGCAACTTGCGGCAACAATGCGTCTAGAGGCGACCACTCGCCTTGACGATAGATCCACGCGTCCCGGTGGGTCTGATCGAGCTGCACCAGCGTGAGCCAGCCATGGTCGACCAGATTGCGCACGTGGGCGTGCTTGGAGAGTACAGCGGAGATTGCCTCGCGCTGCGCGGCAATCATCACGGTGAGCCGCAGAGGGTTGTGCACGAAGCGGTCGCCGTTGTGCACGGACTGCAGGGGCAGACCGATCCGGAGGTCTCCGGTATTGCCCTCAAACACCCCGACGCGGCCGCCGACCACGTTGTGCAGCACCTTGTTTCCACTGCCGTAGCGAGTCGGATCGACCGTCGATGCGTAGTATTGCAGGTTGATCCAGTGTGTCACGACCATGGGCGCGGTCATGATGAGCTCAAGGATCGAGCCGTCGCGGTCGTCTTCCTCGCGGTACTCATGAAGGAAGCTCCGACCCGCAAAGTTCATGTGGGCACTGAGCTCGCGTGGGCCGACGACGAAGGCTGCGTTGTTTGCCAAGCCCCACTCAGGTCGTACCTGCGCCCAGTCCCGCGCCCGCTCTTGCAGCGCGGGCCGAAGGCTTCCGCGGACGGGGCCCTCAAGTCCCAGCGAGTCTGCGCGTTCGCGCCGTACCAGCTCGCCGGCAGCTTCGAGCGCTCCGCGAAGCACTTCGAGGTCAGCCCGGTGCGAGGAAGGAAGCTCGTCGAGGTCGAAGAGCCGCACATCGTCGGTCGTTGTGTTGTGTAGGCCAGCGACGAAGTGCGTCGTGCCCGGAAGTTCAATGCCGCGAGCGCGAAGGAGTTCGCGTACGCCCGGCTCATTCAGCAACGCTGCAGCCGCGCGTGCGTTGACTTCGCCGCTCTGTCCGCAACAGGCCCCGCAGTCCAAGCCGGCCGCATGCGGGTTGTTGCGGGTCTCGCTACCATGACCGATGAGCAGGACCATTCGCGCATGGCCCTTCGTCAGGCTCATCGCGCGGAGCATGCCGGCGGCGAGGTCCGCTTTCTCCTCAACCGAGAGCTTCTCGCCGGAGTGACGACAGGTCAGCCGGGGCTTACGAGCAGCGTGGGCCGACGAGGGCAGCCCAGCCTGATCTGGAGTCTGCGATTGGCCCCAGCGAAAGCTCGCGCGAAGCAGCGAAGCGGCGTACGTGAGTCCCATGGCTTCCACGAAGGCGAAGCTTGAGATCGGTCCGCCGCGAAATCCTCCGACCGCGCGCTCGCTCCGCAATCGTGGGCCTCGAGCCAGCGTGAGGTCCGACGAAAGACCCTCGTCGGTCACGCGTACCTTGGGAGCAAGCAGGCCTGGGAGTTGAGGACGAGCAACCTGGGTTCCCGCCGGAAGGTAGTCGATCGGCAGCCCGAAAAAGCCGGCAAAGCCCAGTGTCTCGATCTTCTGCGGCTGAGACTCCAAGGCGCGACGCATCGGTTCGGAGCGGACGTCGATACAAAAGACTGCCTGCGCAAGGCTCTGGCCCGCCGGTTGGCGGGGCGCATCCGGACCTGCCGTCAAGAGCGGGCAGTTGGCACTTCGCCATGCGATCTCCATCGCACTCTGCAAGATCCAGTCGTGCTTGCTCGCGTCGCGGATCTGACGATCAATCGCCGGCCACTGCCGAATTGCACGGTGCCAGAGAGGTTCCACGTTTGCGCGGTCAGCCTGAAGCAGCACGAGTTCATAGCTGAGTCGGATGGCGAGGAGATCGACAATACTGTCCTCACGCCCGCCCTCCAGCGTTGCTGTCCATCTTTGATACGCGCACCATGATGCCCACCCGTTCACGTCGAGCAGGAGTCCGAGCAAATAGTTGTCGAGCTCTTCTGGAGCGACCCCGAGCTCAGACAGGGCCAACTCGATCAGCGCGTTGGCATCGTGGGGCAACGCGGCGGCGAGCGCGTTGAACTGCCTTGCGGCCATCTGCACGGAAGGCGCGATGTCCTCGGTGGCTCGGCGGCGCCAGCTGGCATAAAGGCCCCCGCGGCGGTCCGGCGCCGTCGAGGCTTGCCCCTCGTCAAAGTACGCGGCGCAGAACTGGCTGATCGAGTTCGTCACAAACTCTCGCCAACTCGGGTGCCATGCCGAGGAATCGAGCCGATCGACGATGTCGAGAACCTGGTCCCGCCTCTGGGGCGCTGGCTCGGCGCTAGCCAGAATCTTGTGCAACGCCGTGAGTGTGAGGTCGGAGTCAGCCTGGACGATCGCCTTCACGAGGTGCTCGTCTGTGAACTCGCCGGCCTGGTAGGCGTCCCGAAACCACGCGCGCGGCATCAGCAGCCGGGTGCCAGTGAGCGCAGAGAGTTTTGCATGGACTGTGGGCAGGTCCGTGTCGATCCAGCCCCAGAAGGGATTGACCGCGATGAAGCGGTCGAGCGGCCAAGTGGGCGCGATGCGGCCGCAGGCGGTGGCGACCGCCGTGCGCACAAGCTCAGGGTCCCGCGTCGGCGATACGAGCGACGGTTGTGCGGAGAGATTGGGCGCGGGCTGCCAGGGAGTGGTCTTCGCTGCGGAGATCATGATCAGGCCTCGATGTAGTCGGTGATAGACAGCTCGTGGGTGGATGGAACCGGGCGCCTTGCACTCTCTCGGGGGGGCCAGAGGCGAAACGCGAGTGCAGAGAATCGCTCGTCGAGATACAGGCCGTGGAAGAGTCGCGGCACAAGCCAGCGGGCCAAGGTGCTCTCCGGTCGAAGGACAAGCACTGCGTGCGCGCCGAGCAGGGCGGCAAAGCCCAACGCGGTGAGCAGCCAAAGCAGATGCATCTCGGTCGCGGCCGGTGCTCCGGGGAGCAGCCGCTCGCTTGCGCCGTGCAGGACCAGATAGAGCGCGCCGACAAGCGCCGCGTAGAGAAGGGCGGACCATCGGGCCTTGCGCTCAAGCAGTGAGGTACGCCCGACCAGTGGCACCAGGCCCGCCGCGAAGAGGAAGGCGACGCTCGCGGTCGAGGTCTCCATGAACTCGGGGACCACCCACGACGCCGCGAGTACTGCTGCCCCAGTCGCGGCGAGGGTTCCGATCGCGAGGCCGGCGTAGCGAGCAGCCGAGGGTAGGGGAAGCGGACCGGCGAGGGCCGCGACGCTCGTGCTGCGCACAGTCTCGCCGGCCGAAAGAAACGCGTAGGCCTTGTAGAGCGAGTGAGCCAAGAGGTGCAGCAGCGCCAGATGCCACAGGCCAAGGCCGCATTCCAGCAACATGAAGCCCATCTGCGCGCAGGTAGACCAAGCGAGTGAGGCTTTGGCACTGACCCGCGTCAGGTTCACGAGCGACGCCGTGACCGCGCTGAAGAGTCCCATCACGACGAGTACGCCGCTGGCTGCCGGCGCGCTGGCGATCACGTCGGCCAAGCGGATGAGTACCAATCCTCCGATGTTGACGATGCCGGCGTGCAGCAAGGCGGAGACAGGCGTGGGCGCCTCCATCACCTGGATCAGCCAGCCGTGGAATGGAAGCTGCGCGCACTTCAAGATGGCGGCGAGCGCCATCGCGACGCCCGCGACGTGGACGGGCAGCGGAGTCGACTGTCCCTGCGCGATGCCACGCTCAAGTGCGTCGCCGATCGCCGCAACTGATGCGCTGCCGAAGTGAATCTGGAGCAGCGCGATGCTCACGAGAGCACAGAGATCGCCCATTCGGCTGACAAGGAACTTCTTGTGGGCAGCCACGTGCGCGGCCGGTCGGTCAAAGAAGGTCAGCAGGGGATGAAGCGCCAAGCTTGTCAGCGTCCACGCGGCTGCAATCACCCAGAGGTTGTCGCTGAGCACCAGCAGCGCGACTGATGCAAGCGTCGCAAGGTAGGCACGTCCGTAGCGCGCGACGCCGGACTCGCGCGACAAGTAGCTCTCCGAGTAGCGCGCGATGATCCAACCCAGGAAGGACACGAGGCACAACACCAAGGCGCTCACCGCATCCAGCCGTGCCATGAGGAGCACCTCCGCCGAGGGCAGCGCCGCCACGCTGACCGCAAAGGCGAGGGCGAGCGCCGCTGCGATCGCGGTCACGCGCCGCGCGTGGGCGAGCGGGCCGACCGAGGGCACGCACCACGCGCCCACGCCGTAGGTTGCGGCGATCGCCCAGGCGAGGAAGGGAGTGACGTGCGACCAGTTGAGGAGGTCCTGCATGCCTGCGTGGCGTAGCAAGACACTGCATTCTTGAAAAACACATAAAAAAGCTCATATCGTTCTCCGCGGGAGAACGATGTCGGTTCTGCACGCGATCAACCTTCACCACCTCTACTACTTCTGGTGCGTCGCGAAGGACGGCAACCTGACGCGCACGGCCAAGCAACTGCACGTCGCCCAGTCCGCGCTCTCGTCGCAGATCAGGCAGCTCGAATCGCAGCTCGGCACGCCACTCTTCGTTCGCGCGCAGCGCCGCCTCACGTTGACTGAGTCGGGCGAGATAGCAAGGCGCTACGCCGATGAGATCTTTACGGCAAGCGGCGAGCTCGTCGCGACGCTGCGTGATGGTCAGGTGGGCCGACAGCCGCTGCGCATCGGTGCCGTGGCGACGCTTTCCCGCAACCTGCAAGAGCTCTTTGTCGCGCCGCTTCTCGCAACACCGCGCGATGTCCATTTGGTGATGAGGTCGGGAGGTCTCGAGGAGCTCCTTGGCCTGTTGGTGCGACACGAGCTTGACGTCGTGCTGTCGAACCGGCGACCCGCCGGGGATCCCGAGCATCGCTGGCAGAGCAAGCGCATTGCTCGGCAGCCGCTCAGCCTCATTGGACGGCGCGCCCGCAAGAGATTTCGCTTCCCGGATGACCTTGTTGATGTCCCACTGATCCTGCCCGGCCCCACGAGCGAGTCCCGCTCCGAGTTCGACGCAATCTGCGAGGCGGTTGGCCTGCGTCCCGCGATTCTTGCCGAGGTCGATGACATGGCGGCAATGCGACTGCTTGCCCGCGACACCGACTCGATCGCATTGCTTCCGGCAGTCGTCGTCCGTGACGAGCTGCGCGATCGCGTGCTGCACGAGTACGGCGTCGTGCCCGGGCTCTTTGAGTCCTTCTATGCCGTCACCCTTCCGCGGCGCTATCGCCATCCACTGCTGGCCAAGCTCATCGCGAGAGACGAGAGCGAAGTGCTTCAGGGCCCGACGGTGCGCGCCAGCCGTGGGCGCTGAGGGTTCGGATTCCCTGCTGACAACCCGCTCGCACCGATGAGCGAAGCACTTGAAAATCGTTCTCTCTCGCGGAACCACTCTCGCGGAACCACTCTCGCGGAACCACTCTCGCCAAACCACTCGCACGCCGATGTGGCCCGGGCCCCGAGGGCCATCCCAGCGGTACTGGAGCTATCC
>CAZVEM010000290.1:0-7464 GCA_964626165.1 uncultured Nannocystaceae bacterium | reverse complement strand
GCAGGCCGCACCCACCGCCGAACTCTGGGTAACGCGGTTCGCTGGACGGATACATTTTTTTTGCATTTCGACCAGGAAGTCCGCGCGCTCGGCTCGTGCTCGCAACTTGGCGTGCTCGCGCTCGAGCTCGGCGACACGCTTCGCGTTCTCGTCGACGGGCTTCGGCTTCGGCCCGCGCTTGCGCGTCGGCCCGGCAAGTTCGCCGTCCGCTCGCGCCATCCGCCAGGAGGTCAGGTGCGAGGAGTACAGACCTTCCCGCCGCAGGAGAGCGCCGACTTCACCAGGCAACTTGCACTTGTCGGCTTCCGCTAGGATGCGGCGCTTGTACTCGGCCGTGAAGCGCCGCCGCTTGCCCTTAGCAGCGACCTCGGGGTCAGGTTTCTTTGCCATGACGATGGGTTTCGTCGTCAATCATCACGTACTCGCCCTCTTCAGTAAACTCGGGGTGCAGGCGGTCTCAGACTTGTTGGCACAGAGGGCTGCGCTTATCGCGATCGAAACGTCGTGGTATTCGGTCGGTGTTCGCTCCCAGTAAACTCATTCGTTGTCGAATGCGCATCCATTCGGATCGCCTCGAGCCATTGGCTACTCTGCAGGCGCCGCAGGCCCATGTCTTGAGTTGCCTGCGGGGAGAGTTCCGAATCGATTCTCGAAACTAGTCAAAAGTTGATTCTCCACTGAAAGTGAGTGAGTGCGCGGCCCGTTCGTGCGCCAGCGCACTCTCATTAGGGTGCGCTGTTGAAGCAGCTCCCAGACCAGACGATTGCCTCGTCCCTCATAGTGATCAGACAGCCGATCTCGCAGAGACCGAGACTCACCAAAAACGGCTCCAAAGTATATCGTAGAAGACCACCCCAACGGGTATCGTACCCGCGTACCATCCAGCGCCACCTGGTATACCCCGTGTAGGGTCGAGGGCGCCCGTCTAACGGTCGATCGCACAAAAGGTGCCCACTGGGTCCACATCTGTAGATGTTACCACTGAACGCCGATGCAGTCAATATGTGGCAACGGGTAGGAGTGCAAAGCAAACGTGCCGCTCGAAAGCCGGGCTGGTGGTCGAAATATCTCCGCTGTCGATGCGCTTCCGCCGTTTCGAGCGATGCGCTGAGTTTGTGCCTATGCGCCATGCGTATGCGTGGCGTTGACACCGCGCCTGTTCGCTGGACGCACGTAATGAAAACCTTCCGCACGCTCGGGGCGGCGCACTCTGGGGGCCGGTGCGAGCAGAAGCTAACGGCGCGCGTGTGAGCCCAGCTGCCGCGCTTGCGGCACGGCGCAGCCGGACGCCGCTGCGCAGACCGTCGTCACACCATCTTTCCTGTCTCAGTCTTCGAGTTTTTTTGAGCCTCTTCGCTGTAAAGCTCAAGAGGTGCCCCTCGAGCTGGGCACACGAAGGCGCGAAGCATTCGGCGCTCCTGGAGCTGGCCAGCACCAAGGATGAGAAGGAGTGGCTCTTCGCAGTCGTACTCCCGGGCCCGGCTAATTTCCAGCATCTGCGCGAAGTCGTCGCCGCTCGGCTCGACATAGCTTTCAGGATGGAAGTGCCACTCGCCGACATAATAGGTCCGCTCCCTGGCCTGCCAGCGCTTGCCAAGCATCTCTCGAAGGCCGTTCACGCCTCGCACGAACCAGGACCGACCTCGCTTCGAGTCCGGCGGCGCTGGAGTTGCCTCTCGGACTATCGCAATGGCGAGGTCATCCGAGTAGCGCCCGATAAGGATGCCGCCCGTCTCCACGGATCCGGCTGCGCGGCAGTAGCGATCGAGCGCGCCGAGAACCGCGGCTGGTAGCTCCGCCGCGAACGTCCCGTCGTCCGTCTTGCCCTTCCATCCCTTCATGGCGCCAATGATTCCTGAGCGGGCGGCGCCTTCTCTAGCGCGAAGCCCTGGAAGGCGTCCTCCGACGACGACTGCGCGAACACGCGAAAGCGGGGCTCCGTCGGCCTCTTGCATACAAGCGCCTCCAACTCCTTTACACAGACCGCCGCGGCCAAAACGACGTCGTCGTGCCGAGCCGGAAACAGCGGAGACCAACAGCCTGCTCCTTCGAGGACTTCGTCGCTGTCGGCCCACGCTTTCGATTCATGCTCGACCCAAGGGCGCACGCTCGAAGCGAAGTCGCTTAACGGGAACTTGTTGCCACGCACACCGAACGAGAAAAGGCGCTTCCCTCCGAATCCCAGAGAGAAAGACGCGAAAGTGCGCGGGATCGACCACCATGCTCGGGCGAGAGTCAACAGCATCACGTCCGATGACGTGCAATCGATAACGACGTCGTACTCGTCCAGTTGCGCTTCGATAGCCTTGGCGTCGCAGGGGAGCTTCTCGGTGAACTCGGTGACACGGACCGTCGGCGAGATCTGCCGGAGCCGCTGTGCCACGACGGGCACCTTGGAATTGCCGACATCGACAAGTGTTGCCACATGGCGGTTGATGTTTCCGGACTCCAGCACGTCCTCATCTACCAGCGAGATACCTTTCACGCCGGCGCGCACGAGCATCTCGCTGAGAACCGAACCGAGAGCGCCGCAGCCGATGAGCGCGATGTTGCAGTCACGCACTGTACGAGGGAGCCGGCCGCGAGCTTGTAGGCGGTCGCCGCTCCAGTTGTCCGTGACGAGGTACTCGAGCGCGACGGCGTCGGCGAACTTCCCGTGGCGATCCCGAAGCCACCTGCCCCGCGCATTGGGGCGAAAGCCACGTGGCTGTCCGATCTCTGCGTCGAGGCGAGGGAGCAGCAAGGCGTCCCAGTGGACCTCGACGACGTCCCCGCCAATACGCAATGGCATGGGATAACCGAGCATGAGTATGGCGTTGCGATTCGAAGCGCGAAGCTGCGGAAACATCCATCGCAGCATCGCGTCGACGTCGACGTTCATCACCCGCGCGATTCGCCGGAGCTCGCGCCAGGTTCCCGGAGTCTGCCATGGCCGAATAACAATTGGCTGCGGCCAAAGCCACCAAAATCCGTTCACCATCCGTTCCTTCGCGAGGTCATCGAGCTCGCGGCCTGACCACGCCCGAACGACTTCGCCACGCCGGCTCTCGAAGCTTCTGATGGCGAAGACGCTCCCGATGTCCTTGAGCGTCCCGAACCGAACGTTCCCGAATTCTCCCACCCGCCCATTCCAATTCATGAACGACGCGGCACTCTCGTCGTGGACGACGCACGCGCGGGGCCAGCCATCCACGGTCGTGCGAGGACGCTCCGGCAGTTCGAAGGGATCGCCTGTGGCGAGGAGCTGGTCACGCGCCGCCCTGTTCAGCCACTCGAGTGCCCGCTCGGCATGCCATCGAAGACGCTGGTCAGCGTCGCCAACTGGATCGCGCACGACGACCGCGCGGCGTTCGCCGCTGAGCGGCACATCGAGGCAAAGCCGCCCCGCTCGCCACGCACGTCCATCGCTCCCCGGAGCATTCCGCGACTGGTGTGGGAACGTTGCCGTCATGCCCCCCTGGGCAGCTGGGTGGAACGAGACGCGCCCGAACGGATAGGTGTCATCAAGCAGCACGCACCATCGCGTCGAAATGCCAACGAACTCGCCACCGACGTCACGTCGGAGCGTGACCGTCAGTACCCATCGCTGGGCCTGCTCATCGAATCGAGGTCCGTCCTCCACCGCGCACACAGCGACAGCACGAAGGCCGCGAATACCTCGCGCGATGGCAGGTGGAGGGAGGACGGCCGTCGCTGTCACGCGAAGCGACCGCTCCCCGGCGTGGCGGGCCCGGTGGGCGGGGTGTAGCCGCGCCCTGAGCCTCCACCGCCGCCACCGCTCTCTGGCGGCTTCGGAAACTTGCTTCCGAATAGGTCTCGCCAGAGGTTTCCGCTCTCTGTGCGGTCATCCGAGTCGAGGGCTTTGCGCGCGAGCACAGCGGCGTCCTTCACCTGTTCGTAGAACTTCTTGAAGTCGTCGGCTGAGATCCGCTTGAAGACATCGTGGGAGGAGACGCCGTAGTCCGGCAACGTCGGGGCGTACCCACCCTGGGCCGCCAGCACGTAGTCCAAGGCAATCTGCTCTAGTGTGCTGACGACGCCCTCCGCGATGCTCGCGATCCCGTCGGGACAGCAGGCCCCAACGAGACGCTCCAGCGGAAAACCCTTCGGGTGCTTAGGCTCCTCGTGCTTCTCGACGCGCCACCACTTGATCGCCTTAACCACGTTGACGAAGTGCCCGTTTGTGCGCGCGTTCTTGTCGCGTGTCCACTGGATCTGCGCGAGCGGATGCGTCGGCCCCCACCTATTGGCGTCGCGGTCAGGAATTCGAAGCGGCTGGGTCATCCATTCTTCCTGGCCCTTTGCCTCGGCCAGAAGCGTCCTCGCATCGGGGCGCTCGCGCGCGTTTTTTGCAAGCCATGATCGGTGTAGACGCCAGTCCCCTACCTCCTCCAGATCATCGTCGGTATTCACCGCGTCGCATTCGAAAATTCCGACCTCCGCCTCAGATGGCGCGGAGGTAATGACAAGATCTAGTTCAACGTTGGACATCTCAATGCCGAACGAACGTCCCTGCTGCCGCCATTTGCCCCTGTAGTGCTTCTCGAGGAACGGCTGGAACACGTCCATCGCCTTCGCCGGGGTGTACTCGTTCTCTGAGAGCCTCGTAACCACTATCAAGTCGACATCGGAGCGGCGGTCGCCTTTTGGACGAATGGCGGTCGCGCGCCGGTAGCTTCCCTGAAGGAAGTAACATACAACGCATTTTTTCAACTCTTCGTCGGCGTTCAACCGTTCCCGCAGCGTCTGGTGACCGGCCTTTAGGTGCTCCCGCATTGATGTAGTGGGGCGAATGTCGCGGAGGAAGTCGGCGAAGTCGGTTTCAAGAATCATGGCGTGGCCTCGTTGTGTTCTGCGGCAGCATTCACTGCAGCGGTAGCGCGATGGAAAACTCATAGGAACCGTTACGTTCGGTTCCGAAGTCGAACTCGTAGAGCGCGAGGCGACCGAGGGCATCGCGCTGCTGGCCGATGAAGAACATCAGCGCGTTGGGACACGCGAAGAAGACGTGCGTCCTCGCGGCTCGAGTCGGGCGCGCGCTCGTGAGAAGCGCAGGAAGCGCAATTGCGAGTCGATGCGCGTGATCGGCGGACTCGATGCTCTGAGGCGACGGTCCGCACTCCGGGCTCAGCACCACGAGTCGTCGCACGAACGGCGCCCCCGGCGATCTGAGGTAGGACTCGACGTCGGAGCGCGCATCGTGCGTGACGGACAAGCAAACGGCAACGTCGTCTGCATCAGGGTTCATCTCGATCGTCTGCGGTGCGCCCCACGAGAGGCCAGCCGCCACGTTCTCGGCGGGTCTCCAGACGTCGAGCTTCGGCTTCTGCAACGGCGCCGCCTTCACGCCGGCGTTGCGGCTCAGCTCCCAGCCCGCGAGCAGTGCAAGGGAGCCGTGGCATTCGAGCGCGATCACGGACTCCTCGGTGCGGAGCCTTGCTCGACGTTCCTGGTCGCCGAGGAACGCGACTACCTGCTCAGCGCTCGCACTCCACGAACCGCCAGGTGCCAAGTGCCGACCACCGAAGTTCGACGAGACGCAGACCAGCTCGTCGACCTCGGATTCGAGGCGCTCGGCGAAGCGCATGAAGCTCCGCACGCCAATGGTGAATGGGCGCGTCGGCTTGCCGACGACATCGGCGAGGAGATCCTCCTTCTGGCACAAAGCTCGGAACGTCGACGCGTCGAAGGAGTTCGGGCCGCTCATGAGGAACTGCTGCACCAGGCTCTCGTAGGGACAAGCCGCCCGGTCGGCGCTCGGCGTACGGAGTCCGACTGACTCGAGCGTCGCGTAGACGTACGACTTGAAGTCGCGACGACCGAAGTGGTTGAGCTGGAAACGGACCGTGCGCGCGAACGACGCGAACTCTCCGACTTCGAGATTCAGATGCGCGCGCCACTTCTCGCGGATCTTCCCGAGGTCGCTGCTGGCTCCATCGTCAAAGAACTTGGTCGGCAGCCCGCCGTCGAACTCTCGCAGGACGCTCGCGAGCTTGTCGTCGTCCCTCCATCGCCAGTTGGACGCGAGGTGTAGGCGGAACGGACCGCGCCCCTGCTTGGAGAGGCGGAGGTAGGCGTGGTGGAAGCGCTCGAGCAGCGAAGACTTCGCGCTGATGAAGTCCGCCGAGATTAGAGCATCGGCGCAATACGCGGCCCGGTTGTCGACGTGGTACTTGAGCTGGAAGTAGTCCGCACGCGCCAGCCACCCGCCCGCGTTGATCCCCGGCTCGCGATAGAAGACCGCAACGTCGTCGACGCCATCGGCGTCGTCGTGCTCGAGGATGACGCGCTCGACCATGGAGTTCGGGCGCAGAAGATCGGCCGCCTGCCGCCAGAAGAACAGCCCCTGGTAGACGTCGCCCTCAGTTCGTGCGCCAATCTGCTTTAGCGCCATGCTGCGTCTCCTTCGCTCTTCGAGCTAATCTCCCCACCACGGAACTCTGGGTAACGCGGTTCGCTGGACTGATACGATGTAGACGTCATCGATACGCGCTGTCTTCGGGCTGGGTGATCTGGGCATCTATCAGCCGGAAGCAAGGGAGTCGTCAACCTGCGGCGCCTCCGTAGAGCCGAGACCGCCACGCTGTCCCTCCGCCAAATGCTCCTCGCGAAGACGCACAAGGTTTGCGTTGACTTGCTCAAGTTCATGAACGATGGCGAGCGCCGAGTTCGCCTGCAAGCGAGTCGAATCCAGGTCGCTGATCCTAGCGTACAGGTTCTCAAGCCGTCGCCCTTCGCTACTGAGCCACCATATGACGCAGACACCGAGAAACGCCACTACCTTGGCGTTCTCCGAGAGATCGAGCGAGCTCGTGCCCAGCACCGTGCCTCCTAGTGCGAACGCCAGCGTCTGAAGCGTGGAGTGATGATGCACCCACCAGGGCAACTCATCGTCGACTACTTGCGCACCGCCGCCTTGCACCGCAGGTTGATCGTTGTGCTCTGTCATGGTCAGCAGCCTTTTCGTAGAAGGTGTTGAGATCGTCTCTCTGGCGGCTCATGAAGGTGGTTGGCGATGCTCAGCGATCGCGGTCGTTCGTCATCGACAAAATGGACGGAGACGTCATCGATGCGCGCTGCCTTCGGTCTGAGATCTCCAGCCGACGCAGCCGACTGCGCGTTCTCGGTCGACGCGATCGTTTTTCCGCGGAACCCCGCAATCGTCCACGTGCACGGCTCAGACTTCGCCTTCGTCGACTACATCTAGACTCCACGTTTTTTCCTCCCATCTCTGCATGGCCTGCGCCGCTTCGAACGCAATCATGTTTGATCCCTTCGCTGCCGCACGGAGAACATCGAGCGCTTCCGACGTTCGAAATCTTAGCAAGTACGCAGCAGCCGTCACGCGCACATCAGGGCGCTGGTGGACGAGGAGTGCGCAGAGCCCCTCTCTACCTACGTCCCCCATAGCACGAAGTTTGCCAAACGTCGAGATATATCGCTTCGCATGCTTGTTTCCCTCTC
>CAZVEM010000289.1:0-7546 GCA_964626165.1 uncultured Nannocystaceae bacterium | reverse complement strand
ACCGGATCGGTGGCGGACCAATGCCTTTCTACTGAGGCACGCCCCCACGGGGCCGGTGCCCGAAGGCTCGCTGCCCGCGGATCCTACGGCACGCGGCAGCCGTCGGTGCACATGGCGACGGGGTAGTCGATGCAGTTGACGCGCTCGTAGTGGACGGCGGCGGCGAGGCTGGTGCAGTGTTCGCGTTGCTCGTCTTGGCTGAGGCTGGCGTCGAAGGTCATGTTGAAGTCGCTGGGGGCGTAATAGGCTGCCATGGAAAGGTCCTTACACGCGGCGGGCATGCAGCGTGCCGCGCACCACTCGACGCGGAACACTTGGTCGTCTGGCACCTTGGTGTCGAGGCAGCCTTCTATGCACGCACCGAACTCGGTGCACTCGGGCGCGGCCTGGAGCGTCCATGGACGGGGCTGGGCGCTGTCGCACGCGGTCACCAGAACAACGACGAGCAACACAGCGCCGCGGACGCGGGCACGAGTGCGAGTTCGACGGATGTCTCCAACTAAAGAGTTCGGGTCCCCTTCGTTCATCCGACGATTCGAACTGAGTGACTGCATGACGCTGTACTCTGCGGTCGATGCACCGCTGCGCTACGGCTGGTCCAATCCCGGAAGGTAAGTAGAGTTCGGCTGATCGACAAATCGACAGAGGAGTTGCGCGAGTTCCAGATTAGGACCTTCCATGAGGGTCGTACAATCCTCAAAGCCGTACCACGTAATGTCAACGTCGTAGACGTCCTTCACGCGAGCCCCGCGCTCGCCATAGAACCTCTCTAGGTACTCGCTCATGGCTGCACGCATCGTCTCACCGCTTACGTCAGGGCAGTCATCGACATCGAACGAAGTCATGGAGTCGCACTTCCACGGCAGCCACAGGCGCCTCAGGCACGTTGCAGTCTGCTTGACCTCGAGACGACCGTTGTCCCCCTGGTCGAAATTACCGAGTTGGTAGCAACCGAGCACGGAATCGGCAGACGGGCCTCCCACAAAAAATGCGTGTGGCGAGATCGGCCGCTGATACACGCTAGACAATCTCTTGCTGTCCCGTGCCACCTCAAGGTCTCCATTGGGATCGTCCGGCAGGACGGCTTCCAATCGCAGGTACTCCCGTCCAATCATCTCCTGCGCCTGAAAGATACCTGGTGTCAGCGTGTCATTGCGATCAGACAGTATTCCGTAATACGCCGCGGCGCAGGCGCAAATGTCGGCGTCCTGGGGCGGTGAGCGCTCAATCGTCCCACCGCAAACATCCCACACTCGTGGCTGATGGTGCACAATAGGAAAGGTGAGGCCACTTAAGGTCGTGATATCGTCACGCATTCTCTTCATGGCGTTGAAGGAATCTTCTGGGGTGCAAGCGTCATCCTCTGTTATGGCGGGCAGGTCAATATTGAACTCCCGCTCGAGATCGGCCACGACCCATCGACTCCGTATCTCGTCTGCTAGGCATGGAGACCTGCCACCCTCGCCTTCGCAGGCAAGTAACGCGAGGACGATCGTGACGACCGAACGGACCCTTCGTGACGACTTGCGCTTGGTCATGCTCCCGCACGCGCACCTGTCAGGCCGAGAAGACGCGGCGGCCACGGCTGCTCCATCTATGTAACCTCGTGAGCGCATCGGCCTGCTACCCACGTTCCCACCGGATGCCTTGCGGATCAATCCGTTTCTTCGAACGCACGCCGCCGGGCCCATGCTCAAGGGGCCCGTCGGCCGCGAGTCCTACGGCACCCGGCAGCCGTCGGTGCACATGGCGACGGGGTAGTCGATGCAGTTGACGTGATTCGACATCACCGACAGCTCGTGGAGCAGTAGGCCATCGCGCTGCTCGGTGAGGGCCGCGAGGTATCGGATCACCTGGTTGAGGCACTTGCCCGGCCATCGAAGGTAGAGCCGACCGATGACGGATCGAAACCGCCGACAACGCGTTGCTCGGCGAGCTGTTCGTGACGGATCCCGACGAGCGGAAGGTGTCGACACGCGCGGTCGCCGATCGACTGCTGGCTCTGCGGCTGAGTCCTCACTCACGGCAGCTCTGAGAGGCTAGAGCGCGGTCGTCGTGGCGCTCAGGTGTGCCGGAGAGCGGAAATTCAGGGAGAACGCGGACTTGCACGTTCCAAGCGAGGTGATTCCCGGATCATGGTGGGCAGGGGCACGATGTGTGGTGCATTGATTCCCGAACCAAGCGGGCAGGAGGACGAGTCGAGGTGAGGTGATCCTCGATCCTTGGTGCCCAACTCGCCGAATCGAGCGAGCTGATCGGCGATCCGAGGTGCGGTGTCGGCCAATCCAAGCGAGCTGATCGGCGATCCGAGGTGCGGTGTCGGCCAATCCAAGTGAGCTCAGCGGCGATCCGAGGTGCGGTGTTGGCCAATCCAAGCGAGCTGATCGGCGATCCGAGGTGCGGTGCTTGCCAATCCAAGCGAGGACTCGGCGGTTCCACGGGAGGTGATCGGCGATACGAGGTGCGGTGTTGGCCGAACCAAGCGAGCTGATCGCCAAACCAAGCGAGCAGCTCGCCGAATCCAGCGCGTTGATCCCCGATCCGAGGTTGGGTGATCCTCAATCCGTGGTTGGCTGATCCTCGATCCCAGGTTGGCTGGGGGCCGATCCGAGGTTGGGTGATCCGCGCACCGAGGTTGGGTGATCGGCGATCCGAGGTTGGGTGATCGGCGATCCGAGGTGCGTTGATCCCCAATCCAAGTGAGGTGCTTGGGATTCCAAGCGAGCTGATCGCCATTCCAAGCGAGGTGTCCGGCTTTCCAAGATCGATCCTGCCGCTCAGCTAGGTGGGAGTTTCCGTGCCCAAGGCACCACTGGGCTCGCGCTGGCCGCACAGAAGCTGATTCCCGGATGTGCGAGGAGGCGCCGGATGTGCGCTGAAGGGCGACCGTCCCACACCCCGAGCCATCGCCGCCTTCAAGCGCGAGCGACGAGCAACTCGACCCGACCGCCGACGCCACCGAGTCTTCCACCTCATGTGGGCCCGCGCCTGAGTGGCCCACGCCACTAACAACCTCGCCGGCAAGTACACCCGCCGCGTTGTCGAGAGCCGATTCGACGCACTGAGCACTTTCACCCACCGCAAACCTGAGCCGGTTTCGTGCACCGAACTTGCACGGCGGATTGGCCAGTCCACCATCGCAGTCGCCTCTACATCGGTGTGCGCGGGGGGGTAGGCGAAAACGCCATCAGTTGCGGATGCTGGAGATTGGCGGCGGACACAAACGCGTCAGGCGATGAAGAGCCAACGGAGCTTAGGAAGGTCGTATCTGGTCTGGCGCGATCCGGCAAGCCGTAACTGTGACTCAGACTGACGGCTGACTGGGCATAGTGCGCAGCGCGTTCTCTGCAGTTCTTGAGGACGGCGAGCTCATTCGCATTCGCGGTTTGGCTCGGGCATGCTGATGTCGATGAGCCGTCGCGTCTCTGCCAAGGAGGTCGAGATGCTCATGATAGAACCGGATGTGGATCTCGTTGTGTCACTCGCCAGGTTCGTCGAGCGACGCGGCGTCTTGCTTCGGCCCTGCGCGGACGTTGTCACCGCACAAGCTGCGCTTCGATTGGGCGGCGTACACGGCGTCGTGTGTGCCCTAGAGGTTCCTGGTGCGCGTGACTTCCTCGCGACGATGCGCACCAGCCAGCCAAGGATCCTTCGGGTTGCGAGCGGCCGCATGAGCGCGAAGTCGCTTCGAACGGTTCTGGAGAACGGCCTTGCGCACACAGCCCTCGCCAAGCCGATCGACGTCGAAGAATTCGTCACCTGCTGCACCTTCGCCGTTCCCGGACACGACGCCTTCCAGGTTGAGCAGCACAAAGTCTGAGCCGCACAAAGTCTGAGCCGCACAAAGTCTGAGCCACACAAAGTCTGAGCCGCACACGGTCACGCTCGACCGCCTTGCGCCGACCCAAGTGTGGAGTTGAGGGCTCGCCGCGGTGACCGTCCGCGGATCTCTCCCGAGTGGTCGACGTCTGCCCACCATCTAGAGCAATGTTGGTCAAGGGGGCGCCAGAGCCGACAAGAAGGGACGGCCGGCGCCAGGCGAAGATCGGATTGAGTCCATCCGTGGTCTTGGATACTCTCCACGCTCATGTCTTCGTCGCTGCAGCCCGGGGGTCGGAAGTGACCTCCTTCATACGCCGATATCGGCGCGTGGCTCGCTGGCGTTGACCTGATTCTGAGGCTGAGTCGGCGGCAATCGAGCACGTGACTCGCGATGGGGTGATGCTCCCGTGAGTCCGTCCATGTCGGACCACGTCGACATGGATGCCCGCATCCGCTGATCCATTCGCCAGCACCACCACTGTACGACTCACGTGTCCTCCCTTCCTTGAAATTGGCAGACCACCATGTTGATGACGATCAGCACAGAGCAGGCACCCGCCCTCGATCTTAGCTACCTGCTTGCAAAACACCCCGCCCGCTGCCAGACCTTCGAGCTCGCCTACGGCAAGGTGCACGCGTTCTACCCGGACGCGCGCGACGATAAGACGACCTTCGCCTTGCTCATGGACTTTGATCCCGTGGGGCTCGTTCGCGGAGGCCGTCCCAACTCCTATCAGGACTCGACGCTAGAGGACTACGTCAACGACCGCCCCTACACCGTGGCGTCATTCTTCGCAGTTGCGATGGCGCAGGTGCTGCGCTCCGCCATGAAGGGCACTTCCAAGGAGCGACCCGAGCGGGCGATGGCCCCAATCCCGCTGGAAGTGACGCTCTCGGCGGTGCGCGCTCGCGGCGGCGAACCGACCATTCGTGCGCTCTTCGAGCCGCTCGGCTACGAGCTCACGATCGAGCAGATCCCACTCGACGAGTGCTTCCCGGAGTGGGGCGAGAGCCGTGCATATCGGGTTGAGATGCGCGCAGAAGTTCGCTTGTCCGACCTTCTGACGCAGCTCTATGTGCTGATCCCGAGTCTCGATACCGGCAAGCATTACTGGGTTGGCCAGGACGAAGTTCAAAAGCTCCTGGAAAAGGGTGGAGCGTGGCTTAGTTCGCATCCCGCCCGCGAAATGATCGTGCGTCGATACCTCGGGGGTCGACGCCGGCTGAGCGACGATGCCCTCGGTCAACTAGAGCAGCTCGATCAACAGGTTGAACCCGATCCACAGCCGGAGCTACAAGTCGTGAGCGAGGACGTCGATCGGAACGCAACGGTGTCCTATGGAGCGAGCGCGACCGAACTCGTTCACCACGACGAGCCTCCGGCCGGCGAATCCGTTGAGAGCCCATCATCTGGCGCCGAAGCAAACTTGCTGGATGCCACGGACGGCCCCTTGCCCACCGAGGAAGCTCCAAAGGAGCCCCGCAGCTCCCTCAACGCACTGCGATACGAGACCGTGATTGGCGAGCTCGTCGCGAGAGGAGTGCGGTCGGTCGTCGATTTGGGATGTGGAGAAGGTCGCATGTTGCAGCGACTCCTCCGCGAGCCAAGTCTCCATCGCATCGTCGGCGCCGACGTTTCTCTCCGGGCCTTGAGTATCGCCGAGGAGCGGCTTCACCGAGGCCCGAACGCGGCAAAGGCGGTCGAGCGCGTCGAACTCATGCACTCTTCGATCCTCTACACCGATCCGCGCCTTCATGGCATCGAAGCAGCGTGCGCCGTCGAAGTCATCGAGCACCTGGAACTCTCTCGACTCGACGCCGTCGAGCACACGCTCTTCCACGTGCTCAAGCCTCGCGTTGTGGTGATTACGACACCCAACGTCGAGTACAACGTGAAGTTCGAGAATCTCAACGCCAGCAAGTGGCGCCACGCCGATCACCGCTTTGAGTGGACGAGAGCCGAGTTTGAGACCTGGGCTCGCGATGTTGCACACCGGAGATCCTACGCAGTCGACATCACGCCCGTCGGCCCAATCGACGAGCAGCTCGGGTCGCCGACCCAGATGGCAGTATTTTACCGATGAAGTTCGAAATCCCAGAACTCTCGCTCGTCGCGATCGTAGGCGCCGCCGGTAGCGGGAAGTCGACACTCGCGCGAAAGCTCTTTGGCGAGCACGAAGTGCTGAGCTCGGACGAGTTCCGAGCAATGGTGTCCGACAACGCGGTCGACCAATCTGTAAGCGCTGCCGCGTTCGATTCGCTGTACTTCATCGCACGCAAGCGGCTTGAGGTCGGTCGCCTCACCGTCGTGGATGCCACCAACGTGCAGCCGGATGCGCGCAAGCAGATCGTGCATATTGCTCGGGCCCACGACGTCCACGCCACTGCGATCGTTCTGAACTTTCCGCTGCGGCTGTGTCTCGAACGCAACGCCGATCGGGGCGTAAAGACCGTGCCTGAGCACGTGGTACGACGGCAGTGGCATCAACTTCGTGGTTCACTCCGCTTTTTGCAGAAAGAAGGCTTCCGTCGCGTCCTCGTGCTGGATGACCCGAAGGAAGTGGACACCTTGGAGATCGTGCGGCGCCCAATGCGGGCAGATCTGAGGGCACAGCCTGGTCCCTTCGACTTTATCGGGGACGTCCATGGCTGCTACGACGAACTCGCCGCACTCCTGTCAAAACTGGGGTACGTGATGGGATCCGGCGCCGACGGAGCCAGCAGGACGGGCGCACGCCATCCGGATGGAAGAAAGGCTGTGTTCGTCGGCGACCTCGTGGACCGGGGGCCCAACTCCCCGGACGTGCTGCGACTCGTGATGGGCATGTGTCGTGACGGCGATGCGCTGTGCGTCAGTGGCAACCACGAGTCCCGACTCGCGCGAGCACTTCGTGGCCGCACAACCAAGCGCACACACGGCCTTGCAGAGACTCTTGATCAACTTGCGACGCAGGATGAAGCCTTCACCGCCGAGGTTCTTGAGTTCATCGAGGGACTGGCAGCGCATTACGTGCTTGCCGGTGGCGACGTCGTGGTCGCTCACGCCGGAATGAAAGCGTCGTTCCAAGGGCGCTCTTCGGGCAGGGTTCGAGCCTTCGCCCAGTACGGCGAGACCACGGGGGAGGTGGACGAGTACGGCCTCCCCGTTCGCGCACGCTGGGCCGACGACTACAGGGGCAGTGCGTACGTGGTGTACGGACACACCCCCGTACTTCGTGCCGAGTGGCTCAACAAGACGATCTGCATCGACACCGGCTGCGTCTTTGGCGGCTCACTAACGGCGCTTCGCTATCCGGAACGGGAGCTCGTGTCCGTGCCCGCCGCCAAGGTTTACTACGAGCCGATTCGGCCGCTCGGCGAGGGAGGTGCGGGCACGGAGGCACAGGCGGCTGCATCCTGGGCCGAACTCAGCTTGCCCTCAGGTACCCGTGTGATGAACACGAAGGTCCTCGGAGAGGTCTCGGTCCGCGCCGAACACATCGCGGCGGCACTGGAACCAATGTCTCGGTTTGCAGTCGATCCGCGCTGGCTGATCTACCTGCCGCCAACGATGTCGCCGTCTGAGACAAGCATGGAGGACGGCTACCTCGAACATCCTCGTGAATGCCTCAACTACTTCGCCGAGAACGGGGTTCAGCGAGTCATTTGCGAGGAGAAGCATATGGGGTCTCGCGCGATTGTCGTGCTCTGCCGCGATGCACGTGTGGGCATGCGCCGGTTCGGA
>CAZVEM010000288.1:0-7603 GCA_964626165.1 uncultured Nannocystaceae bacterium | reverse complement strand
TCCGGGCACTTGTCTGCCGTGTCATCGTAACCGTCTTGATCACGGTCGATGCTGATGTCCTTCGGCGGCAACGCGACATCGCCCGGATCGCGGCACTTCACCGCATCCGTCTTGGCTGCCGCCAACTTCGCGTACTTCTCCGCGAGTTGGGCGTGATACTTGCCGCGGAAGTACTCGCCCCACTTGAGGGCATCCTCGGCGAACTTGATGTTTGCCTCCGAGAGTGCGGTCTCCTTGGGCGCGCAGCCGATGGTCTTGCTGCCGTCGGCGATAGCGCGCTGCAGCACGGTCTGTACGCCCGCGACACGGCCACGAACTTGCTCGCCCGCGCAGCCGCTCATGGCGGTGACGGGGATCAGTGCCGAGACCGCCAAGACGAGTACCGGGCCGCGAATGCTGGCGAACGAGCGACGACCCTGTGCGGTCGATACGCGCGTCGGGCCGGCCTGCGAAGAGGTGGACCGGTCTACATCGCTGCGCGAGCGTGAGGTCTCCTGACTCATTGGGACACGCCCTTTCGGTTCGATGCCTCAGTGGACGACCCCTGTGTGGGCGTCAACGCCGAGGTCGATGCGCCTTCACTCGCCGCGTCGTCCGCAGGCGGAGGCAGTTCATCGGGGGCAGCGACACCTTCCGCGTGCTCGACCGTTGCGCCGGCGTGATTGCGTGCGGCCTTCTTCTTCGCCTCGACGGCGAGTTGCTTGGCGCGATCGCCATAGTCAAAGGATCGCTGATACTCGCTGTACCCCATCATCACCTTGGATTGCTCCAAGTAAGCCTTGGAGCCCCAGTACTCGTAGGGCGCCAACTCCTCAGCACCTGCGGCTTCGGCGTCGTTGACGGCTCGATCGGCGTCGACCGCGACGCGCTTGAGGTAGCCGAACGGGCCACACGCTGTCGAGCCGAGGAGGAGGGTGAAGCTCAAGGCCATCAGGCCGAGGCCGAGCGGACGTGCGGGGCGGCGGGAGGTCGAAGGCACGACTGGGCTCCGTGATCCGCCACCTGTTGGGAAGTAATTCTTCCTCATCGCGGGCGAATTCGCCGCGACGATAGCAGGACGGAGCGCAATGGGTCAACACAGCGGACTTCCCGAATGCGCCCGGATTCGCCGGCCTTTGCTGCCTTCCAAGCCCTGCCCGACCGCAAGTATCGAAGCCAGCAACACCAGCGGGACCACCTTGGGCGCCGTCCGGCTGCACCGACAAGCCCGGTCGGTCGCCGGGAGAACGGGCCCCCGACGATCGCCGCGTAGGCGCGCGATCGCGGCCGCTGCGTGAAGGAGCCGCGAGGTGCCGAACTCCGGCATCGCGCGCCATCCGGCCGATTCCCGACGCGGCGCCAGCGATCGACGCGCACACCTGAACATGGAAGCCGTCCCGCGCCCCGCGACCCCGGCAGAACCTAGACCTGCAACGTCTGTGTGGATCTCCGCCGGGCCGATCGTTTTTGGCATCGCGGGATGGGGATCTCCTAATCCGCGGCCTCACGCACGGAGGGACGTCGCCCGGGTCCAAATCCCAGACCCGGTACCGCGCGGATGCGCGCGGAATTGGCGACGACTCGGTCGGTGCGCTTCGAGGTGTTGCCGTCTCGCGATACGGTGGTCCTGGCATGGTGGTCGTCCAGGAGCGCTCGCGCGACGGTCGCGGACTCAGGCATCGCTGCGCCGCGACCTCATCGGCAGTGCCGGCCGGCGACGAGGACGCCAGAACCTCGGCCGTCACCGGTCGAGGAGGCATCGCTCGAGGAGCCCTTGCTCGATGGACCGCGGCATTGTGGTTGAGCGGATTCCTCGGTCCCGTCGCGTGCACCGAGCTTGGCGATGAAGATCCTTTTCCCCGCGAGCGGGGAACCCTCGCCGTCCACTCGACGTTTCCCGCGCAGGGCCAAATCGACGTCGATCCGTGGACCGGAGTCGAAGTCTGCTACCGGCAGACCCTCGATCCGCTCAGTGCGAGCGATTTCGCGGCGAGCCTGGGCTCGGGCATCGGCTTTATCGACTCGAACGTCGACATCCAGCTTGTCCCGTGGCGAAACAAGGGCTCGCGGAGTCAGCTCCTCGGCGAGAACGACTGCCCCGGCAGCATCCTCTCCGTTCGGCCGCGCACCTATCTGATCCCGGGAGCGCTCTACCGGCTCCGCGTCACGCCTTATCTGCGCGGCTGGGAGGGCGAGCGAATGGACGCGGACGATCCGTTCCTCAGTATCGACCCCGACGGCGATCCGATCGTGACGTTTGAATTCACGATTCGCGAGCCCAACACCGATCCTCCCCGCAGCCGGCCCCCCGTGATGCTGGAGGACCTCTTTGAGCCGGGAGCTCCTTTCGATCCCCAGGATGGCGCTTGCTCGTGTCACGGGATCGACGGCGAAGATGCCGTCGATCATCTCGATCTCCGCGGCGTTGAGCGAGCCCGAGAGTCACTCGCAGATCCACGCCTCCACGCGACACAAGCCCCCTTGGTCTCTCCCGGTCGCCCCGCGGAGAGCTATCTCCTCCGCAAGATGGTTCGCGTCGGCGACTCCGAGACACTCGAGGGGGTGCTGGGACAACCCATGCCTCCAGCGCCGCTGCCCTATGATGAACAAGCCGTCTCGCTGATCAGCGCGTGGATCTTCGACGGAGCGCAGTCGAAAGCGACCGCGACGTCGCACGGAACCGATGAAGAGACACGCTAGAAAACGTTGCTAGCCGCCAGTTGCGAACTTGTCGACGTCGCGATCAAGCTCGATCTGCCGCACCGTCCGATACATCATCTCCAGCCGCTTGATCTGCTCCGCGTTGGCGGCCATCCGCTCTTCCATCTCTCCGCCACCCTTCCCCATCGACTTCGCCTCCTCGTATTTGGCCTGAGCGGCCCGAAGCGTGCCCAAGCAAATCGAGAGCTTCTCGCTATTGAGGATATGGGCGCGCTCGCGCTCGTCGAAGGCAAGTCGGCAGGCACCGCGTCCGGCCTCGGCCTCCAGATCGAGACCCTCCTGGTACACATCCTCCGCGTAACGCCCACGCTCGCACGCCGCGAGGACCAGTGCGGCCGCACAGATGACGCCGGGCAGCCAGCTTGATCGGTGGGAACTCCAGTCCCGCTTCCCTTGGCTCACCACGGGCCAGAGGATAACGCGTTGGTGCGGGTATGGAGGGGCGCGTGATGAGATGCGGCTCATGGGATGCGGCTCATGGGTGCGGGTCATGAGGTGCGAACGTGGGCGATCGAGCACCAGCCGCGGCCCAGGCCAAGCTGGCGCCAACGGGGCCTTCGAGCGGTCCGGCTCATCTTGCGGCCGAACAGAGCGGCTCGCCGACCCGCACGCAGACCTCCTCCCGCCGCCGATCACACGCGGCACCGGGCTCGACCTCGCACGCGCGCTGAATCAGCTCAAGCGCCTCTTGCTTGGAGGATTGCGCATCGTCACGAGATAAGTAAAGCGCGAGGTTGCGCAGCGCCGCGGCGCGATCGGGCTCAAGCTCCAAGGCGCGCCGCGTCAGTGAAATTGCGCTCTCGCGGCGATCAAAGCGATCGTGCACCGCCCCCAGAGACGTCAGCGCCATGACGTCATCTGGATCGACCTCTTCCAGGATCAGCATGTAGAGCTGCTCGGTCTCAAGCCAGATCTGACTTGTGAGGCCACCACGTTCCGCGCGAGTCCGTGCGAGCTCATGGACGATCCGCGCGACGCGTGCGCGATCGCGGGGCCGCGCGAGCAACTCCGCGTTGCGCTCAATCGCCGTGCGGGCCCGCAGTACGGCCGGGCTTGAGCTTGGCTCTGCGGCCTCGATCTCGGGCGGACCCAGGACGAGCTTGCCGTCCATCACGACGCGCTCTCCGATCCATGCATCCGATCGACCCAGTTCGAATGGACCGGTCCCCTCCCAGCGTACGGGAAAGATATCGAGCGGGAGCGCGCCGCGGCTGCTGTACCAGGGGATGTTTCGCAACACCCCCGTCCCCGCAGCTTCGATCGCGATTGGACCCTTGTAGGCCGTCAGCACCGCAAAGATGCGCTCTGCTTCGTCTGCGCCATTGGGCGCGGCTTGCCAGGCCACGCGCAGCGCAGCGAGGCAATCGGCCCGGTTGACGCGGTCGGGCGGCGGCTTGTGGAGATGCTGTGCGACCACGGCGGAGACATCGGGACGCGCTTCGTCCAAAACCTGCGCCGCCAGGACGCCGGCGGAGAGATCGTCGGACTGGGTCACGAGCAGCGCGCGCGGGGGCAACTGTGCCAGGGAATCCTGCGTCCACGACTGCGGCCCAAAGCCAACGGCGTCGAAGGTGTGCGGCCAGGATGTGCGCTGCGCCGGCAGCACGCCCAAGATCAGCACCGGCAAGGCCAGCCACGCGCGTGCCCGGGGCACGGGAGCAAGCCAGCGGTGGCAGGAGAGCACGATCAGCGTCGGGCCTGCCAGCGCCACCACCATCCCGGTTTGTCGATCGACCACGCCCATCGGGTTGATACCGATGGCGTACAAGACCTCCACACAGATCACAAAGCTCAGCATGCGGAGCAGGCCGTCCGAGGGCTCTGGTGCGGGGGCAGCGACGCGTGCCTGGGGCTCGGCCTCGCGTGCTGAGTCGGCTCTGGTTGCCGGCTTGATTCCCGCGCTTGGGAGTTTTGCATTGCGCTGCGTGCTGAGCCCCCACCAGGCCAGCAGCGCCGCGATCACGAGCATCGCAGGGCCAAACGGGCCGAGATCCTCTTCGAGCGCAACGAGCATTCGCTCGGCGTTCTGGGCCCACTTCGATGGGTCACGCGGCAGGATTTGGTCGGCGAATGCGGCACGAATGCTGCTGGCTTGGAGGTGTGCCCAGAGACGTCCCGGCGTCTGAGGATCGCCCCAATCCGCGAGCGGACCTCGCATCGAAGCGAGCGGCAAGCTCAGCACGGGCAGACTCCCCAGCACCGCAAAGAGGGGTGCACGCCAGACCCACGCCTCACGCTGCCGCCACGCTTGCCACGCGACGAAGAGCAGCATGGGTGCAAGACAAAGGCGCAGCTCGCCCATCGCCCAGATCCCTGCCGAGCCGATGAGGACGGCGATGCTGCGCGGTCCATCCCGTTCCACGGGAGCGCGAAGCGGGTCGAGTCCCCAGAGCAGCGTTGCGACGATCAGCGCCGCAAGTGGATAAATCTCAACCACACGCATGTGATGCGCGAAGGTCCACGCACTTGCGGTCCACGCCAGCACCGCCGAGATCGTCGCGATCGAAAGACCACGCGCCAAAAGTCGTTCGGCGATCAGGACAAGCGCGAGGCTTGTCAGCGCCGCCGACAACAAGCTCATGCGAAGGCCCATCCCGCCAATCGGCAGCAGTGCCGCCGCGTGAAGTAACAGCGGCAGTCCCGCGGAGCCGGGTGGGTGCGCCACGCCCAGCGACGCGCCCGCAGCGGCGAGCTCGCCACTGTCGAGCCAGTCCACCGCGGGTGATGCGAACAGCGCTCCCCAAGCGAAGAGCACCACGCCCCAAGTGGCGAGCCATGCTCGTCGCGCGTGCTCTGCCAGCACCGGCCCCTGGCCCCCGTCTGCACGCAACGCGCTCGACGCTTGCGGATCGGCGCTGTCGCGTTGTTTGCCGGGGTTGGCCACGGAGTCTCGGCGCGGCGACAGTCGCCCAGCGCCCGTCCATCTTCCACGATTCCAGCGACGCGCGCGAGCACGGACGGGCGGGGTGTGGACGCGTCCGGTCGGACTTGGCTCGTTCGCGGCGGCCGTCGGCGCATACGGGAGGCCATCTGCTACGGTGCGCCTCGCCAATGCGCGTGATGCGTACGCTGACTGCGTTTGAGCCTGACACCGCGCTGGTGATCGGGAGCTTTGACGGCATGCATCTCGGGCACGCGGCGCTCCTTGAGCGCGCGCGAGACCGATGCAGCCGAGTCGCGATGCTCTCGCTCTGGCCGCATCCCAGCGCCGTGCTTTCGCCCAGCGGCAGCGTGGCCCTCCTCCAAACCCTACGGCAGCGATGGAGTTGTGCGCAGGGCATGGGCGTCGACGACATCGCACACGTGCAGTTCAATTCGAAGGTGGCCGCGATGTCTGCGGAGGACTTCGTCGACGAGATGCTCCGGCGTCGACTGTCACCTTCGTGCGTGGTCGTCGGCGAGGACTTCCGCTTCGGCGCGGGTCGAGCGGGCGACGTTTCGATGCTCTCGCAACGTCTTGCGAGCGGACAGATCGGTTGCGAGGTCGTGCCCCACCGCCTCGATGAATCCGGCCACAAGCTCGGTTCGAGCGCGATTCGTAGCCACCTCGCGAACGGCGAACTGCACGCGGCGAATCGAATGCTGGGCCGTCCCTACGCGATCGAGGGCCGAGTTGAGCACGGGGCCGCCCGCGGACGAACGCTGGGCTTTCGCACCGCCAATATCGTGGAAATGCGCCAACTTTGGCCCGCTGTCGGTGTCTACGCCGCGTCGCTGGTGGTGCTCGAAACACCGGAGCATCCGCGAAGCGCCCCGATGGCGGCCGCGGCCAACCTGGGCTTTCGCCCGACGCTGCATGGACGCGACGACGCAAGTGCTTCGGGGACGAACACGGCAACGGGAGCGGCGACCCAGCCAACGCTGGAGGTTCATGTCCTCGACGCCAACCTCGGTGAAGACCTCTACGGTCGCGAGGTCGAAGTGTCTCTGATCGAGCGCATCCGAGATGAGCAGCGATTCGCGTCCGCAGACGAGCTGCGCGTCGCCATCGCGCGCGACGTCGAGCGTTGCCGTGCGCTCCTCGTGCCGACCACAGTCGCGGCGGCGCATTCGCCTGCACTGGGTCAAGGGGAGCTTGAGTTTCTCCGCGAAATTGCGAGTGCCAACCACCCACTGCCGCGTTCGGGTCCGTCCGGTCACGCCGCGCCGCCCGACTCGCGGACGCAACGAGGAAGCGCCACCTTAAGCCCCCGCGATCCCTCACTCGCGGATCGACCGCAAAGCGGAGGCGCCACCGGCGAGGACCCGCGATGACTCGGGCGGCGGACCAGTTGCTCGCCAGCCCGACGCTGGTCCGTCTCTACCTTGCACAAGGGCACCTTCGACGCGCCCTCGACCTTTGCAAACAGCTCTCGAACGTCTCGCCCGACGACGGCACGTTGCTCGCGCTTGGGCAGCGGATCGAGCTGCTCATCGCACCCCGGCTCTCGGTTGCGCGCGGTGGCGACGGGCACGTGATCCGCTGGAGTGGTCTGGATGCGCCCGCGTCCCTGGTCATCTGCAGCGTCCGAGCGCATCGGGGGCCGCGATTCACCTCGATTCCGACCACGCGCCCGGCGGGCACCGCCGTGTGGCAGTGCGGGCAGATCTGGATCGATCGGGAGCAGGACCCCTCGGTCACCGCCTCGGGCGCCGAATTTCGTGAGAGCGCGACGCCGGAAGCGATCTCCGTGTGTCTCGCACGACTCGAAGATCGCACGCTGAAGATCCTCGCCACCGCATGCAGCGACGCCGAGCGTGTCGTTGCGCTCGCGTCTGGTTCGGAACTTGGCTAGCTTCCGGTCGCCGAGCGCCGCCTCGGCCCCAGCCAACATGCAAAAGTTTCAGGGCGCATTCACGGCACTTGCCACTCCGTTCCGCCAAGGTCGCGTCGACGATGCGGCACTCACCCGGCTCGTTGAGC
>CAZVEM010000287.1:0-7689 GCA_964626165.1 uncultured Nannocystaceae bacterium | reverse complement strand
CTCGGAGGTTCTCTGCCTCGGACGAGGCGCCGTAGAAATCGGACATGCCCATGCAGCCCAGCCCAATGGCCGGCACCACAAGCCCCTGCGTTCCCAGTGTGACCTGCTTCATCCCGATGTTTTCTCATGTCTTGCCCGTCAACTGCGCTTGATTCGCGTCACCGCTCGCCTCCGAGCCGTGGCGGCAAGACCGGGCCGTTCCCGCGGATCCGCGCCCGCTCGGGGCTCAGCGCACCGTGAGCGGGAAGCGACGCGCGAGCACCGTGCGTTCGCGGCAGTGGAACGCGAGCGAGACCTCTCGCTCGACGCCATCACGGGTCCAGCGACGCAGGGTCGCGAGTCGCTTGCGCAGCGCCTCGTCGTCGGCGACCGGGCGACCCAGCACGTGCGTGAGCGTGCAGCCCACGAGACTCTCCGAGCCGGGGAGTTGTCCAGCGCGGGAACTCTTATCGATCGCGCTGACTTCGAGGGCATCCACCCCCTCGCGGAATACCAGGCCCAGCAACCGCTCGGCGTCAATGCGAACCTGCCGAGCCGCCGGCGCTGCACTCACCGCGAGATCGAATTCGATGGCCTCGCCGCCGCGCACGACCATCAACTTGAGGTGCTCGCCGGGTAGCAGTCCGTGCACAACACGACCCAGGTGCATCGCAGCCTGGGTCCGACCCTCTTCGTCGACGCCGTATTCGTCCAGGCGCTTGGATCGAACCTCCACCATGACATCACCGACGCGCAGCCCGGCACGTTTGGCGGGCCCATCCGGCGTCTCGGCGATCAAGACGCCGGTGCTGTATTGCGTGCCCTCCAGCAATGCAGCGACGGGAGCGGAGGGAACCAGCACCAAGCCGATCACGCCCGAGACGTCCTCTCCGCCCTGGGCCAGCATTGCCAAGAACGCACGAACGCGATCGATCGGGATCGCGAAGGCAATGCCCTCCCCTCGTGCCAGGCGCGCGGTGGTGATCCCCACCAACTCACCGCGGCGATTGAAGAGCGGTCCACCGCTGTTACCGAGGTTGATCGAGGCGTCGAGTTGAATGAGCGCGAGCTCGCGGTTCGCGAGCACGTCGGTGCGATTGAGCGCAGACACGATGCCGCTCGACACGGTGTGCTCGAGTCCAAAAGGGCACCCAACGGCAAACACATCGTCGCCGACGCGCAGCGCGGAGGAGCGCCCCAGGGACGCCGCCTCAAACACCTGGGTGCCATTGGCATTCTGGAGGCGCAACACCGCGATGTCCTCGCCGCGATCGGCCGCGACTACTTCGCCGTTGACCATGCGGCCGTTGCGGAAGCGCGCGCTGATAACCGGCGCATGCGTGGGATCGCCTTCGGTCCCACCGAGCTTGGTCTGCTCGACCGCACGCGCGATCACATGAAAATTCGTGAACACCAAGCCTTCGCGATCGACCACGACCCCCGCGCCTTCGAGCACGCCTCCGACCTCAAGGCTGACGACCGAGTCATCCGTCGCGTCGACCGCGTCAGCCAGCGTCGGTTCGCGCTGCATCGCAGGGTCCGGACCCTCCGAGTTTGCCGACGCCAAGACGCCCGGCGTGGGCGGTGCACGGCCCGAATCGGCCTGCGCGCCGATCGGATTCATCCCTGACCACACGGCCCAGCCGCCGAGGAGCACGCCGCCCAGACCTGCGCCCATCGATTGCCAGATCGCCTGACGTGAGTCGCTCACGGGCCGAGCGTAGCAGCGTCGTCGCGCGGGCCGCGGTCGGCGCTGGGCGTCCCCTACGGCCGCTTTGCGGATCGTTGCACGCGGCAAACGCTCGTGAGCGCCCGGACGACCGCGCGGTTTGACAGGCGCGGAGGTGGGGGCTATCTCGCCGCTCGCAGGCACGCATGGCCGTCCCTCTTTCCACTGGGCTAGCGGCCCAGGACGCGCTCAAGGGCGGGCCTGGAGATCCGACATCGACCAACGCGGCGCCGAGCGATTCGGCCAGTTCGTCGATCGCTTCCGCGACGTCTCGCGGTGTTGCCCGTGCAGCCAGTGGCGGATCGACATCGTCGTCCTCCGCGGTGGCGACATCCGTGGTCGCGCCGGTGGCCACGGACGCGCAGGACGCACTGGCGCGGGCCATGCGTCTCGTTGCCGCCGATCTGGTCCGCGTGGAAGCGAAGCTCGCCGAGCTGCTCTCGTCGCCGATCACACCGATTCCTGAAGTGTCCGCTCATTTGGCGTTTGCGAGCGGCAAGCGCTTCCGCCCGCTCGTCACGCTGCTCGCCGCGCAGGCTGCTGCCTGCTGTGGCACCGCGCCCGCGCTCTCCCAGCCCCAGGTCACGCCCGACACCCGCGCGCGCGACGGCAGCAGCGACAGCACCGGCGCCAGTGCTGCCGTGATCACCATCGCAGCGGTCGCCGAGCTCTTGCATACGGCCACGCTGCTTCACGATGACGTCGTCGATGAGGCGGACTTTCGTCGAGGTCGCGCCGCCGCTCGGGGTCCCTGGGGCAACGGCATGGTTGTTCTCACCGGCGACTACTGCTTGGCACGCGGACTCTCCGCCGTTGCGGCCCTCGGCTCGCTTGAGGCGGTTTCGTCGATGGCGAGCGCAGTCACCCTGATGGCCGAGGGAGAAGTTGCGCAGCTGTGGTCGGCCGGACAGATCGACACCAGCGAAGAGCGCTATCGCCTGATCATCCACCGCAAGACTGCGGCGTTGATCGCATGGTCCGCGTCGCTCGCCGGCCTCGCAACGCCAGAGGTCAGCGCCGCACTTGAGCGCTACGGCACCGAGGTTGGCTACGCGTTTCAGATCGCCGACGATGTCATCGACTACCGTGAAACCGCGCTCGAAAGCGGCAAGGATCGCGGCCAGGACCTGCGCGAGGGCAAGCTCACGCTGCCGCTGATACTTGCCTGCGCACGCGCGGACGATGCGGACACGGCGGCTCGCACCTCGTCGACGCTGATTCGCGACAAGGTCGCGGCCATGCTCGCACGCGGCCCAGGCACGGCCGAGACGCTCGCGGATGAGATCATCGCGCTGGTCTGCGATGGGGGCTGGCTTGAGCGCGCAAGCCTGGTCGCCGAGCAACATGCAGCGCGCGCGATCGAGGCACTTGCGGCCCTGCCCGACTCCCCAGCCAAGACCGCGCTCGCCGATCTTGCGTGGCACGTCGCGCGCCGGCATCGCTAGCAGGCTGATCGGCGCGCGGGTCGTCCTGAACGCAGCTCGGTGGGCGAGCGCGCGGGTGCACCACGTACTGGACGCAGAGTGTCTGGTAGGCTTCTCCAATGCTCGGCAGCGCACTCTGGCGAACAGCCACGTTGCCAGAGGTTCGCGAGAGGCTTGCGCGGCTCGACGTGCCCTTCAACGCGCTTGGCATCGATCCCTACGGCATCTCGAAGGAGCACATCGGCACCTTCATGAGCGGCCTTCGCCTGCTCCACGCCAACTACTTTCGCATACGAAGCTTCGGCATTCACAATGTCCCCGACGTCGGCGCGGCGATGTTGATCGGGAATCACAGCGGCGGTCTGCCGGCCGATGCCAGCATGGTGATCGCGTCGGTGTTTTTCGACAAAGAGCCGCCCCGCCTCGTCCATGGCATGGTCGAAAAGTTCGCGCAGAACTGGCCCGTCGTCAGCCCGCTCTTTATGCGTGTTGGGCAGTTCCCAGGGCTGCCCGAACACGCGCTGCGCTTGCTCGGAGACGGCCGCCTCTTGATGGTCTTCCCCGAAGGTGCACGCGGCACCGGCAAGCTCTATCGCGACCGCTATCAGATGGTGCGCTTTGGCACCGGCTTTCTCCGAGTGGCCTTGCAGGCAGGTGTGCCGATCGTGCCATTTTGCTTTATCGGTGGCGAGGAGGCGCTGCCGACCGTGTTTCATGCCCAGCGCCTCGCCAAGATGGTGGGCGCGCCGTATTGGCCCGTGCCGCCCTATCTGTTGCCGGTCCCGCTGCCGGTCCCCTGCGAAATCCACTTCGGCGAGCCGCTGCGCTTTGATGGCAACGGTGACGAGCCCGACGAGCTGGTCGATGAATGGGTCGAGCAAGTGCGCTCACGCATCGAGGACTTGATCTCGCAGGGTCGGCGGCTCCACGGGCACATCGATCGAAGCGGGTCGCGATCATGAGATCGCTGGTCGTCGGCATCAGCAGCCCAATGGGGCAGCTGGTCGCGCATCGACTGCACGACGTAGGACACCAGGTTGTCGGTATCGATCGCCGCCCGTGGCACGGTGCGCCGGAGTGGGCAGAGGTCCACAACGTCGACATCCGCAAGCGTCCGGCGACCGATGTCTTTCGCGCACATCGACCCGAGCTCGTGGTGCATCTGGGCACCGTCACGCACTTTGAACATCGCCGAGAAGAGCGCTCGCGCATCAACCTCCAAGGGACGCGTGCGGTGCTTGAGGCGTGCTCGGAGCACGGTACCCGCCACTTTGTCTTCGTGAGCCGCCACACCGTCTACGGCGCAGCTCCCGACGCTCCGCTCTACCGAAGCGAACACGAGCCGCCCTTGGCTGTGACGACCTTCCCGGACCTCGCGGACCTGGTCGCGGCGGATCTCTTCGCATCGTCGGCCGCGTGGCGCCAAGAGGCGATGGAGACCTGCGTGCTGCGCATGGTCTATGCGCTGGGCCCATCTGCACGTGGCACGCTCGCCGATTTCCTCCGCGGGGCCCGAGTTCCAATGGTCCTGGGCTTTGATCCACTCTTTCAGTTCATGCATGAGCACGACGCCGCGGATGCAATCGCCGCGGCCGCGCTCGCGCGCGTGCGCGGCGTGTTTAACGTCGCCGGTCCATCACCGCTGCCACTGAGCTGGCTCGCGCGCGGGGTTGGTCGCGGCGTCGTACCGCTGCCCGAGGTCGCGCTCCCCTATGCGCTGGGCCGCTTTGGCATGCCGAGATTGCCGCGTGGCGCGATCACCCACCTCAAGCATCCGGTCGTGGTCGACGACAAGGTGTTTCGCAAGGAGACCGGGTGGAAGCACCAGATCGACGAGATCGCGACGATGGCCGCGTTCCAAGCCGCATGCCCCGTCCCCGGCGAGAGCCAAGTCGCCACATCATTGGCCAAGATGAGCCGATAGGCGCAAAGACGACGCGAGTGACCGACACGCTGCAAACCTGCCACACGGATTGCTGCCCGGACTGGATGTCCGAGCTTGACCCGCTGCTTCCCGCTGGACATCTGCAATCGGTCCTCCACGCGGTGGAGCTTGAGCGCGCCTGGGCAACGGTCTACCCGCCGCGCGGGGCCGAGCTTGCCGCGCTCGAACAAACGCCGCTCGCCCGCGTGCGCGTCGTGGTCTTGGGGCAAGACCCGTATCACGGCGCTGGCCAGGCCGATGGACTTGCCTTTAGCGTCCCCAAGGGCGTGCGTGCGCCACCGAGCTTGGCCAATCTGCTCAAGGAGAGCCGGCTTGAGACGCAAAGCTCTCTCGCCAAGCGAGATGCCGTCCAAGCCTCAATCACCAGCGCGGCCTCGCCACCGCTCCGATCGATTCCGCCGCACAGCGGCGTACTCGCCCCATGGGCGCGGCAGGGTGTCTTGCTGCTCAACACGGTGCTCACCGTTCGTGACGGTGAGCCGCTCTCCCACCGCAAGCTCGGCTGGCAACTTGTGACGCAGTCCATCCTGCGTGTGGTCCGAGCCCGTTCCCAGCCGGTGGTCTTCGCACTCTTTGGTCGCGCCGCGGTCGAAGTCTGCGAACCCCTGGCCCTGAGACCGGACCTCGTCGTCGAGCGAGCTCATCCTTCGCCGCTCTCGGCGCATCGAGGCTTTCTAGGCACACGCCCCTTCGCTGCGATCAACGACGCCTTGCAGCGCGCGCAGCTCGAGCCGATCGACTGGTCGACCTAGCAGGTTCCACCCTCGCCCGCCTTGGCACTGGCGCGCACTGCCAAGAGCGTCCCCACGCCGCGCGGCGGTGAGCCGCGGGGTCGAGCCCGCGGGTTGGCTCTGGGTGCGGCCCGCAAGGCGTCGTGTCGGGGACCGCGGACTGCGAATCGCGTTTGACTTGCTGCCCCGCGGCGCCAACACTCACCGGGTGCCTCGGGCGCCGTCCACCCCTTCCCGCGACCCGAGTGTGCGCGCGGATCTGGGGACGGCAGTGCCGAGAGGGCGACCCGAAGCGCCGTCTCGACCTCGCGCCCTGACGCGAGCGGCTCCGGCGTATGCGCGATTGCGCACCTCTCTGCTGGCCGCATATGTGGGCGCATCGTTGCTGCTCCTGCCCGGCACCAGTTCTGCCGACGAGCCCACGCCACGTGCTCGCGGCAAGCGGAGCTTTGATGAGAGTGAGGGCTTTGAGGATCCGCGACGCGCACCGCTGCCCAAGAAGCATCGCTTTCGTCTCGGCCTCGAAGCCTTCTGGCTGCGGCCACCGGCGGCGTGCAGCGATACGACCTGCCAGGATTTCGACTTTGCGCCGCTGATGCTCAGCCTCGCCTATCAGGCCCAGTACGCGAAGATCTTGTCCACGCGCCTGAGCTTCTTGGTCGGACCCAACGTTGCCAACACGCGCAACGCGATGCCGGTCGCGCTCGGCCTTCGCGGTCAGACGGGATACCAAGGGCGATTCTTTGGCCTGATGGCCGGCTACGCGTACTTGCCTCCTTTACCGCCAGTGGTCGGCGTCACGGATGGTACGAGCGACTTCATCCAGCCCGCACTGTTTCACATTCACAACATCGGGCTTGAGGCTTCGGTGACGTCCCGGGTCGATCGCGTTGCCGTCAGCTTCATCCTCGGCTTTGGTATGTCGCGCTTCCGCCTCGAGCATTACGAGAACAACACGATCAAGTGGAAGCCGACGCTCAATCTTGGCCTCGCCTTCTTCTTTGATGGTTCGCGACGCGGCGCCAAGGCGCAGGAAAAGCGCAAGCGCCGGTAGCCCCTAGACTGCGTGTGCCGGTCTCGCCATGTGCACCGAATGCGGTTTGCCGTCCGCGCGTGAGCGTGGGCACACGCACGCTGCCCACGCTCCGGCCCGCTCCGGCCTCGCGATCGCGACACAGCGCGGCGGCACCCTGGTAGGCTCCGCCCGCCCCAGAGGGCAACGAGACGCGCCATGGAAACATCGATCATGAAGGGTGCCGTGCCTGATGTTGTCGCAGCGATCGGATCAACGCCGATCGTTCGACTCAACCACGTGACCGAGGGCCTGGAGTCCGAGATCTACGTGAAGATGGAGTCGCTCAACCCGGGTGGCTCTATGAAGGACCGGGTCGCCAAGAACATCATCGAGGACGCGGAGAAGCGCGGCATGCTGGGCGCGGGCGGCACGATCATTGAGGCCACCTCCGGCAACACCGGAGCAGGTCTCGCGATGATCGCCGCGAGTCGCGGATACAAGTGCATCTTCGTCATGCCCGACAAGATGGCGAAGGAGAAGATCAGCCGTCTTCAGGCCTATGGCGCCAAGGTCGTCATCTGCCCGACCGCAGTCGAGCCCTCCGATCCGCGCAGCTACTACTCGGTCGCGCGACGCCTCGTCGAAGAGACCCCCGGCGCGTTCTACTCCAACCAGTATCACAACCCCGCCAACCCCGAGGCCCACTACCTCTCCACGGGCCCCGAAATCTGGGAGCAAACTGGGGGCGACTTCGACATCTTCGTCGGCGGTATGGGCACAGGTGGCACGGTCTCGGGTACCGGCCGCTTCCTCAAAGAGAAGAAGCCCTCCATGAAGGTCCTCGGCGTCGATCCGATCGGCTCGCT
>CAZVEM010000286.1:0-7705 GCA_964626165.1 uncultured Nannocystaceae bacterium | reverse complement strand
ATCGCTGCCATCCGAGGCGGAAGTGCAAACATGGACGTGCTGGTCTCGCTCGGGACCAACGTTGCGTTCTTCGCGAGTGTGGTCTCACTCCTGACCTCGACCGCCCCCGTCCTCTACTTCGAGAGCGCGGCAACGATCATCACGCTCGTCTTGCTCGGAAAGCTGCTGGAGGGCCGCGCCGTCCACCGCAGCGCGGAGGCGGTCGAAAGCCTCCTTCAACTCCAGCCACGCAGCGCGCTCGTCGAGCGCCCGACGGGTCTGGTGGAAGTCGAGATCACCGAGCTACGACCCGACGACATCTTCGTGCTCCGCGCCGGAGAAGTCGTGCCCGCCGACGGCATCATCGTTTCGGGCGCGACTGCGGTCGACGAATCCTTGGTCTCGGGAGAAAGCGCGATGGTGACCAAGGCAGGCGGCGACCGCATCTGGACCGCGAGCCGAAACGGCGACGGTACGGTCCGATGTCGCGTCGTGGCGGTTGGGGACCAGACCCGACTCGCAGCCATCGCTCGACTCGTTGATGAGGCGCAGTCTTCTCGGGCGCCCATTCAAGCGCTCGCCGACAGGGTCAGCGCGTGGTTCGTCCCCGCGATCCTCGTGCTCGCGGCACTGACCTTCGTCGTCAACCTGCTGGTGGGCTCCTACGACCTCGCGACGACCCGCGCCGTCGCAGTCCTTGTCGTCGCGTGCCCGTGCGCGCTGGGCCTCGCAACGCCCACAGCGATCATGGTCGGCATGGGTCGCGCTGCACGCAGCGGCATCATGCTGACCAAAGCCCAAGCCCTTCAGAGCGCGGCCGCCCTGACGACGGTCTTCGTCGACAAAACGGGTACGCTGACGATGGGGCACCCCTCGCTTGGCACCACGCTGGTCGCCTCCGGAGTCGATCGACGTGAGGTGCTGGCAGCTGCGGCAGCGCTGGAGGCGGGCTCGGAACATCCCCTGGCCCGCGCGGTACGGGACGGCGCGGCGTCGGAGGGGATCGACGTGCCGCAGGCACTGGAGTTTCGCCGCATTGCGGGCGTAGGCGTGTCTGGCCGGATCAACGGTGCGGCCTATTCGCTTGTGTCTCTCGAGCACGCGCAGCGCAGCGCGGATATCGACCTCACTCCGCTTGCCGACATTGGCGAGGCGACCGCTTCGATCCTGGTCCAGGAGATTGGGAGCGAGCGTAAGGCCCTCGCGGCGCTGGTGTTCTCGGACGCCCTGCGGCCCACTGCAGGAGCGGCGATCCGTCGACTCGCGCGCATGGGCGTGACCGTCCGCATGTTGACCGGTGACCGCCCTAGCGCCGCACTCGCGGTGGCGCGAACACTCGGCATCGTCGACGTCCGCGCGGGACTGAGTCCCGAACAAAAGCTCGCGATCGTCGCTGAGGCAAATGAGCGCGGCGAGCACGTCGCGATGGTCGGTGACGGTATCAACGACGCGCCCGCACTTGCGGCAGCCACCGTCGGCATCGCAATCGGGAGCGGCACCCAAATCGCGCATGAGAGTGCCGATATCACCCTGATTGGCGATGACCTCGATGGCGTTTCGGACAGCATTGAGTTGTCCCGAAAGACCATGCGCGTCATCCGTCAGAACCTGGTCTTCGCGTTCGTCTACAACGTGCTGTGCATTCCGCTCGCGATGACAGGGTATCTCCACCCCATGCTGGCCTCCGGTGCCATGGCGATGTCATCACTCTGCGTTGTTGGGAACTCGTTGCGTCTCGCTCGCGCTCGAATCGGATCCGCGCATGGCTCCGTCCCGCGACCGGCGTGACGCAACGCGATCCGAGCCGCGTTGCTGCGCCGGCTACCCGCAGCTACGCTTCCATCATGAGCACTGTTGCTTATCGGATGGAAGTTCACGGCATGACCTGTGGCGGCTGCGAACGCGCGCTGAGTAAGCGCCTCGCTCTCGTACCTGGCGCCGGGGTGCAACGCGTCAACCATGTCAGTGGTTCGGTCACGCTGACGCGCGATTCGTCGTTGTCTCCGAGCGCCGAGGGCTTTGAGGCGAGCGTTCGCGAAGCCGTCGATGACGCCGGCTTTGAGCTGGTGCAGCTCGCCATAGCGTAGTTGCCTCACCGCCCCCCCTTTTCCCTTTCACCAAGACCGCGATGACCCCGACGCAATTGACCGCCGCACCTGACCGGCTTGGTCCTTTGGGGACACTGCTGGTCGCTGTGGCCGTCTACCTCGCCGCCCTGTTGTCGATGGCGGCGTTCGTCCTTTTCGTGGACGACCACTGGGCCTGGACCTCACTGGGGGTCAGCGTTGACTCGAATCGGGGCAGCATCATCGCCGCAGCCGCGGTCGACGTCTTGCTGGTCGCGAGCTTCGGGCTCTCGCATAGCCTGATGGCCCGTCCAGAGATCAAGCGCATCTGGACCGCATGGACGGGGCCAAGCTTGGCCGGAACCTTCTACGCATTCGTCTCCGCGCTGGGACTCGGCTCCATCGTGCTGTTTTGGCAGCCGCTGGGTGAGCCATTCTTTGCAGTGGAGCATCCCGCCCTGGTGCTGGGTCTTCGCACGACCGCGCTGGGAGGCTGGCTCTTGACGGCGTACAGCAGCTTCCAACACGATCATCTCGCGCTGTTTGGACTGCGCGCTCCGATGGAGCGCTTCGCCGGATCGCACGCCAGCGCAGAGTCATCTTGGTCTGAGCCTGGTCCGTACCGTTTCGTGCGCCACCCGATGATGACCGGCATCTTCATCGCGCTCTGGGCCGCGCCCACCTGGACTGTGGGGCGCCTGCTCCTTACCGTCACGATGACCGCGTACATCGTGATCGGCGTGCATTATGAAGAGCGCGACTTGATTGCTCGCCTCGGCGACCCATATCGCGCCTACATGCAGCGCCGCGGTCGATTCTTCCCGCGGCTTCGCTAGATACGCGGTCCAATGGCGCTTCGGCGCCACGCCGCTTAGGAGAGGATGCGCGCACCGGTCATGGAGGCCTGGGCGTCGAGCGACACTTCGAAGCTGCGAGCGACCTTCGCCGCATCTGCGCCCGGGGCCGGCCGGGCCAACAGGAAGCCCTGCACGACCTCGCAACCAAGGGCGTGCAGCGTGATGAGCTGAGCCTCCGTCTCGACGCCTTCGGCAACGGTGCGCAGCCCCATCGTGCGCGCCATGTCGACCAGGAATCGCACGATGTGCTCGTCCCCAAGATCCGAGCCAAGCCCCGCGACGAAGCTTCGGTCGATCTTGAGGATATCAAGCGGGAATCGACGGAGGTAGGACAGCGACGAGTAGCCGGTGCCGAAGTCATCGAGCGCGAGCTTGACGCCCATGGCTCGAGCCGCCTCGAGGCGCTCAAGGTGCAGCGGCACGTTGCCCATCGCCACCGACTCGGTGACCTCAAGCTCAACGGTCTGCGGCTTGACTCCGGTGGTCTCCAGCACGCGGCGCAAGACGTTAAGGAACTCGCCGCTGTGCAACTGTCGGGCAGAGATATTCACAGCGAGTTCGAGCTCGTGGTCACCGTGTTGCGCTTGCTGCTGCGCGATCCATCGGACGCCCTCCTCGATCACCCAGGCGCCCAGCGGCTCGATGAGCCCCGTATCCTCGGCCAGCGGAATGAACTCCGCAGGACTGACAAAGCCAAGTTGCTCGTCGGTCCAGCGCAGGAGGGCCTCATAGCCCTGCAGTCGATGCGTGCGCAGGTCGTACTTGGCCTGGTAGTAGAGGACGAGCTTGTGCGCCGCCACGGCCTGCCGGAGGGCGGTTTGCACCGCATGGCGCCGCGCGAGCCGCTGACGGTGGCGATCCTCAAAGAGCTCGACGCGTGCGCCGCCAGACTCCTTCGCGCGATACATCGCGACATCTGCGTCACGGAACAACGCCTCTGCCGATGAATGGTCGTCGCGAACGCTCACCAGGCCAACGCTCGCGCTGACGAAGATATTGGCACCTTCGATCTCGTAGGGCTCTCCCACCTCCTGCACCATGCCCAGCGCTCTCTCCATTGCGGTGGTCTCGCTGATCGAGCTTGGCAAGAGGACCACGAACTCGTCGCCGCCGGATCGGTAGGCGCCACCGCCCAGCGACGCCGCGAACGAGCGCACGCGAACTGCGACAGCGCAGAGCAACCGGTCGCCCAGATCATGACCGAGGCTGTCGTTGATCGTCTGGAAACCGTCGAGGTCGCACAGCAACAAGACAAAGTTCTTGTGATCCAACGCGAATGCGCTGAGCGCCGAAGACACATCCTCGAGCATCGCCGTCCGATTTGGCAGGTCTGTCAGCGGGTCATGCAAGGCCTGGTGCGAGAGCTGCCCCTCAAACCGTTCCCGCGTCTCTTCCCGCTCGCTCACATCCCGGATCGTGAAGACCATGCCTTCGACCTCGGGATGGGACGAGAGATTCTTGATCCTGGCCTCGAGCGTCTTGAGCACGGCCGTTGCGCTGCCACTGCGGAACTGCACGGTCTCGCTCGCACCATCCGCGGCGCGGCGAGCCGCAGCGATAAAGGCCGAGCGATCCGATTCGTGCACAAGTTCCCCCAGCGTGCTCCCGCGAAATGCCTGCTCGTTCATGCCAAGCACGCGCAGCGCCGACGGACTGACATAGTCGGCGCGCCAACGGCCATCGTCACGCCGCTTTGCGACCACGATGACGTCATCGATCTCGGAGACCAGGGCGGCAGATCGACGTTGCTCGACAGTGAGTCGTTCATAGCCGCTGGCGAGCAGCCGCTGCGCGGCGATCATCAACGCCGCGGCGCTGGCCAAGACCGCGAGGACATCCGCTTGTCCGTACACGCTCCCTTCGCCCCCGCGGAAGTAGAGACCCGCGACCCCAAGCACCCACGCGATCGCCACCACAAGCTCAGTCGAGCAGAGCACTCCGAGGAGCGGAGCAATAAAGACGCCCGGCGTGACCGAGCTGGTGAGGAAGGGCTCGGGCGTCGCGAGGACACAGCAGACCGATCCCATCGGCGCGACGAGGTGACGGCCCACCTCGGGTCGTACGTAGGTCACTGCACTCACGAGCAGCGAGACCCCGAAGACGAGCGCGACATCACGCGGGGCGATCGATATCTGCGAGGTCACCGTGCTGAGCAGCAACAAGAGCAGCACGGCGATGGGCGTGATCAGGGCGGCCGAGATTGCGAAGCGCTCTCGCCACCTCCGGAGCTCCGGCGTCTCTCCGCGCGGAACAAACATCTCGCGCAGTTCCCGAGTCACGAAGTGACTCTAGCGTAGGCCAGATTGCATGTCGCGCGGAAAGTTGAAGCGGCGCCGGAGCCAGTCGGTTAGGCCCAGGATGGGCGAATTCGAGCACTCGCGCCGCGATGCGGCGCCCAGGCCTCCGCTTCCGGATGCCGTGGCGGCCCCTCCAGGCCATCCGGGTGACTGCTACAAAGCCCAGCGATGGCCAATCCGACCGTGACCTTCGAAACCTCGCTGGGCAACTTCGACGCCGAGATCTACCTCGACAAGATGCCGGTGACAGCCAAAAACTTCCTCGATCTCGCGAGTTCGGGCTTTTACGACGGACTCCACTTTCACCGCGTGATCAAGAACTTCATGATCCAGTTTGGGTGCCCCCACTCGCGCGATCCCAACTCACCGCGCGCGGGCACTGGCGGCCCGCCGCACGGCACGATCTCCGATGAGCACCCCGAGAACGCCAAGCTCAGCAATGAGCCTTTGACGCTCTCCATGGCGAACACCGGACGCCCCAACAGCGGCGGTTCGCAGTTCTTCATCAACACCGTGCACAACGCTTACCTCGACTGGTTCACGCCGGGTCAGTCACGTCACCCTGTGTTTGGCAAAGTGACCAGTGGCGAGGATGTCGTGCGCGCGATCGAGACCACAAAGACCGGCCAAGGCGATCGCCCGCAAACGCCGATCACCGTCCGCAAGATCACCGTGCACGCGGGCTAAGTTCGCGCCACTGCCCCGGGGCGACCAGCCCCGGGCTCAGGTAGACTGTCTCGTACGTGCGTGTGTCTTTGCCGAGAAGCGTTGCTTGGCTTGAACGTCCGGCATCGACCTCAAAGACACGCAAGCCAAGCTCGGCGGGCAAAGGCTCGCCGTAGTGCTTTTCGCCGGTACGTCCATCGAAGCTGATGATCGTGTCGATGTTGCGCGCGCGCAGCGTCTGGACCGCGCCAATCAGCGCGGCTCGATCGAGACCGAAGGCGTAACGTCGGTCTCTCGACTGTGAGGTCCCGTGATAGGGAGGATCGAGGTAGACGAGGTCGCTCTGCTTTGCCTGCGCAATGGCGTCCACGAAGTCCTCGGCGACCGCGACGGTTCGCCCCCGGAGGAGGTCGTACGCGAGCTCGATCCTCACCGCGACTGTCTCCGGTGCCGCGCCTTTGCGGCGCAGATCGGGCGACTGATTAAAAGCACCGCTCGCGTTGAAGCGCACCGCATTCTTCACGCAGCGCGTGAGGAGATACAGCAAGGCCGCCGCCGATGGTGCCAGGTTGAACTGCTCGCGTACCTGGTCATAGTGGCCGCGCGGGTCAGCAAGGCCGGCCGTCCAGATCTCGTGGTAGCGAGCGATCAGCGTCGCCCGGTCATCGAGCACGGCATTCCAAAGGAGTGCGATGGGCGGCCACGCGTCTGAGATGCGGATTTGGGTGGCCCGGAAGCGCCCCGCGAGCGCCAGTGACACCGCAGCCGATCCGGCGAAAGGTTCGACCACGCGACGCGGGGCCGCGGGGACGACGGCGAGCAGCTGGTCCGCGAGTCGCCGCTTGCTGCCCTGATAGGGCAGTAGCGCCGGGATCTTGCTGGATCGGTGTGTCGTCATGCTCGGCGTCGCATGAATATGGCACGAAGGACCGCCCGGCTGTGGGCGATCCCTCGTTCGAGCCCCCCTCACTCGAGGAGGTCACGCTCCGGACGGTTCGACGCACGAAACTCGCCCGAGCCCAGCTGCGACTGGCCGCTACTGCGGGATGATCGTGTAGACGCCCGCGCCCCACCAACTGTTGTTGGTGTCGAACAGCTCGTTATAGGTGCCATTCCCCGGGTTGATGCGAACGACCTGGCCGCCCGAGTTGAACGCAAAGATCGCGTCCTCCCAACCCGCGAGCCCATAGACCGTCGTATAGCCGACGATGGTTGCGATGTCGGAGACGACATTGCCGTTGAGCGGGTTGGCGCTCACGATCACCGTGCCGTTGCCGACACCGCTCTTGTTGCACGCGCCGAACGTGCCCTCACCGACGATGGAGAAGGCGTCCCCCGCCGAGCTGTATCCCGCGCCGTACTGGCCGATCGAGGTGAGCTGGGCCTGACCGTTCATGATCGTGACCCGGTACCACTGACCCGCGGTGGTAATACCGACCAGCGTCTCCTTGTTGGGGTCAAGCGTGCCTGCTGGAAGCACCGTCAGACCATTGAATGAGCTGGGAAGATCACCGAGGTAATAGCACTGCGCCGTGTTGGGATCGCAGGCGAAGAGGTCATTGAACGTGACGGCGTAGAGCACACCGTAACCATCCAGCGCGATGTCCGTTACCTGCCCCGAGCTCTGATCAAAGGTGAAGTTGCCGACCGGGGTCACCGTGTACGGCGCCTGCGGCAGCATGGTGAAGAGCGCCGACGAGGTGTGCGGATAGACGACCGCCTCCTGCGAGAATCCCGGCTTGTTGGGATCCATCGGGAAGGGATCTACGTCGTCGGGAAGCCCGTCATTGTCGAGGTCATTGTCGCCGTCGCCGTCACCGTCGCCGTCGCCGTCGCCGTC
>CAZVEM010000285.1:0-7814 GCA_964626165.1 uncultured Nannocystaceae bacterium | reverse complement strand
GCCTTGAAGAGACGCTCGGCGTTCGCTTGCTCAAGCGGACGGCGCGCTCGATCGAGCCCACTGAAGCCGGGATGGCCTATTTCGAACGCGTCGCACCGGCGATCGAAGCCCTCGGTGATGCTCGCCACGCGGTCCGGGACCTGTCGGGCCGTCCCCAGGGGACGCTCAACCTCAGCGCACCCGTCGACGTTGGTCACGCTTTCCTCGCAGATCTGGTGATGGACTTCATGAAGGCGTGCCCTGATGTTGCGGTGCGCGTCGAGCTGTCTCAGCGCCGCGTCGACCTTGTCCGCGAAGGCTTTGACGCCGCGCTTCGAGCCGGCAGCGTCGGTGACGACTCATTGATCGCCAAGCGCCTGGGAAGTGTCGAGCTGGGGCTCTACACCTCGACCGAGCACGCGCGGGAGTTCAACGCGATCGGGCACCCGCGCGATCTTGTGGGACGTCGGTTCGTCGGCTTCTCCTTCGGTGTCGCACCGTCGCACGAAGCTCCCGTGATCGAGTTGCGTCACGCCAAAGAAGCGCCGTACTCGCTCGACATGTCGGGACAGCTTCGTGCCAACGACTTTGCCTTTGTACAAAGCGCCGCGCTGCGGGGAGCCGGCATCGCGTTGCTGCCCTGCTATCTCGCGCGTGAGGACGTTGCCGCTCGTCGATTGGTTCGGGTGCTGCCCCAATGGCGCGGCGGAGGCTCCGAGCTCGCGCTCGTGTATGCGAGCGCGCGCTATCTGCCTGCCAAGGTCGCTGCCTTCCGCGACTTTGTCGGCCCGTGGCTGGCACGGCATTCCTGGCTGGATACCAGCACCGTGGCAAGCGGGCGTCGAAGCTCCGGTTCGCGCCGCGACAGCTAGTAGCTGCCGGAGTGCGCGACGCTCCTGATCGACTCTCGCCGCGTCCTCGCTCACGAGGGGGGCGGGAATCGCGGTCAGGTGAGATCGAACCGCTTCAAGACCGGCTGCAAGATGCCTGCACGCCGCGCTTGCTGGAAACAATGGCGTGCGTCAGGATGCCGGCCGCGTGAGCTATCGACGCAGCCATATCGCGGGCATGGGGTACGAGCTCCCCGGCGACGTCGTGTACTCCGACGAGCTCGAGGAACGCTTGGCACCCATGTATCGCGCGCTCAAGCTCCCGCTGGGCACCTTGGAGGAGATGACTGGCATCCGCGAGCGGCGCTTCTGGCCCGTCGGAACAAGCCTGACCCGCGCCTGCGCGAGCGCTGTGCGGGCCGCTCTCGCCGACAGCGGCGTCCCACTCCGGCACATTGGCGCGCTGGTCTACTGCGGTGTCCACCGCGAGAACCTCGAGCCCGCGACGGCATGCCATGTTGCGGCGGCACTCCTGGCAGACGGGCTGGCGCTCGATGGCCGCGCCGCGCTGTTTGACGTCAGCAACGCGTGCCTGGGCATGGTCACGGGCCTGCTCACCGTCGCTCGCCAGATCGAGCTGGGCGAGATTGAGGCCGGGATTGTCGTCGCGTGTGAGCGCTCCAGAGAGATCGTCGAGATCGCGATCGCTCGGATGAATGAGGAACCCACGCTCGACAGCTTCCGCCTCCGCTTTGCGACCTTGACCGGAGGGTCGGGTGCGGTTGCGATTGTGATCTCGAACGAGGAGTTCGCTTCGGGACGACGACGGCTTGTCGCCAGCGCACAACGTCAGGCGGCGGCGCATCACGACATCTGCGTGTGGGGCTTTGAGAGCCGCACGGGAACGCCCGCACCGCAAGCCGCGCTGGGCGCCGATGCGCTGTCTGCTCGCGTCGAGTTCATGCGCACGGATGCGGTTGCCGTGCTTGAGCACGGTCTCGTTCTTGGGCGCGAGACTTGGAATGACTTCTTGCCACAACTCGGCGACCGCCCGCCGACCAAGACCATCTGCCATCAAGTCGGCAGCAAACATCGTGAGAAGATCCTGCAAGCGATCAGCATTGATCCGTCGCTGGATTTTGCCGCGTATCCATACCTCGGCAACACCGGGAGTGTGGCGCTTCCCCTCGCGGCCGCGCTGGCCCAAGAGCAGGGCTTTGTCGGCCCGGGGGACCGCGTCGCCTTCCTCGGCATTGGCAGCGGACTGAGCTGCGCAATGGTGGCCGTGGACTGGTAATCATGGCGCCACGGGGCGAGCGTTTGCGCGCGACACCCCTCCCCGCGACCGCGCCGTCCGCCCCAGACCGCCCGAGACCGCCCGATCCGCAACCACCAAGAGAGAGCTTCGATGTCGACCACGACCACGCAAAACCCCGCTGCTGCTGAGACCGGGAGCTGGCGCGAGCTCATGCCCTTTGAGTCGCACTGGGCGCAGATCGGGTCGCATCGCATGCACTACATCGATGAGGGGCCTGTCGACGCACCGGTGCTGCTCTGCGTGCACGGAAATCCGAGCTGGTCGTTTTACTGGCGTTCGGTGGTCGCGAAGCTCCGCGACAGCTATCGCGTGATCGCGTTTGATCACATCGGCTGCGGGCTCTCCGACAAGCCCGACGATGCCCACTATCCCTACACGCTCGCGCGTCGAATCGACGACATGACCGCATTGGTCGAGCAGCTCGGGCTGCGCAAGCTCTCGCTCGCGGTCCACGACTGGGGGGGCATGATCGGCATGGGCTTTGCGGTCGGCAACGTCGACAAGATCGAAGCGCTGCTTGTGCTCAACACCGGCGCGTTTCCCCTGCCCGCGAGCAAGCGCTTCCCGTGGACGATCGCCATGGCACGCCTTCCGGGTGTCAGCGCGCTGCTCGTGCGTGGAGGCAACGCCTTCTCTCGTGGCGCGGTGCGCTACTGCGTCACCCGTGCGCCAATGAGCCGTCAAGTCGCCGCTGGATACCTCGCGCCCTACAGCTCATGGAAGGACCGCGTCGCCGTCCATCGCTTCGTGCAAGACATTCCGCTGCGGCCGACCGATCCCGCCTGGCCCAGCCTTGAGCGCACGCAGCAGGCGCTGCCCAGACTGGCCAACAAGCCGATGGCGATCTGGTGGGGCATGCAGGACTTCGTGTTTGACCATCACTTCCTCGCCGAGTGGCGGACCCGCTTCCCCGAGGCGCAGGTCACAACCTACGAGGATGCAGGTCACTACGTCCTTGAGGATGCCGGCAACGAGATCGTGCCAGCGATGCGCAAGTTCCTCGACGCCCACGTCGGCAGCGCCAAGGCGTCGAGCAGCGCGTCGTAGCCTCTCACCGTAGACCTCCGCCGTAGCCTGCCGCCGTAAGTCGTTCACGTCGCCCTCGGTCCAGGTTCCCTGATCCTCTCGCGCACAGGCCCGACCAACTCGTCGAAACAAGACGCGCAATGGACATCGATCTCAATGGCAATGTGGCGGCGCACTTGCCCAAGAGCGCTGCGGCCACCCCGGATGCACTCGCCGTGGCGACAGCTCGACGGAATCGCCCGGTCCGTGCGCCGATCTTCGATGAGCTGACGCTCAGAGAGCTCAACGAACGCAGCGATCGATGCGCACATGTGCTCCACGCGCTCGGAGTCCGCGAGGGTGAACGGACAGTGCTCATGGTGCCGCCGGGGACTGACTTCTTCGCGCTGACCTTTGCGCTCTTTAAGCTCAAGGCGGTGCCGGTCTTGGTTGATCCCGGCATGGGTGTGGCGAAGCTCGGCGAATGCCTGGCACGCGCGGAGCCGACCACATTCATCGGCGTCACCAAGGCACACGTCGCGCGCCTCGTGCTGAGATGGGCGCGCCCGACCTTGCAGCGATTTGTCCACGTCGGCTCGCGACGGCGCATCTTTGGTCACAACCTTGAGCGCCTCTTGGACCGGGCGCCGCAATCGGCGTGGGAGATTCCAGCGACGGTCGCAGATGATCGCGCCGCCATCCTCTTCACCAGCGGCAGCACCGGTACTCCCAAGGGTGCGGTCTACACCCACGGCATGTTCAACGCGCAGGTGGAGCTCATCCGCCGCGTCTGGGGCATCGAGCACGGCGAGCGCGACCTCTCGACCTTCCCTCTCTTCGCGCTCTTTGGCCCCGCTCTCGGCATGGCGTCGATCGTGCCTGACATGGACGCGAGCAAGCCCGCGAGCTGCGATCCGGCCAAGCTCGTCGACGCGATCAAGCGGTACGAGTGCACCAACATGTTCGCCTCTCCTGCGATTGTCGACCGCATCGGCCGCCACTTGGAGAACTCTGCTGGCGACGCTGGCGGCCCTTCGACTGGGCGTGCAGAAGGAGTCGGTCAGCCCGTGCTCGCAGGGCTTCGCCGGGTCGTCTCCGCCGGCGCACCCGCAACACCTGAGGCGCTTGCTCGCCTCGCGCAGCACCTGGCGCCCGGCGTCCTCATCCATACGCCCTACGGCGCCACAGAGTCGCTGCCGGTCGCCGATATTGGGCACGTGGAGGCGCTGAAAGTGCGTGACCAGGCGCCCCCGTCGCTTCGTGGCGTTTGTGTCGGCCGGCCGGTACCGGGCATGCGGGTCGAGCTCATCGAGATCCACGACCAACCGATCTCGCGATGGACCGACGACCTGGCAATCCCCGCCAACACACTCGGCGAGATCGCCGTGCATGGCCCTGTCGTGAGCCAGTCATACTTTGGCCAAGAGCGCGCCGATACTCTCGCCAAGATCGCAGCCGGATCGCGTCGGTGGCATCGCATGGGGGATATCGGATGGCGCGACGACGCCGGTCGGATCTGGATGTGCGGTCGAAAGAGCCACAGTGTCGTCACCAAGAAGGGCAGGCGTCTGCCCTCGATTCCCGTCGAGGCGGTGTTTGAAGCACACCCCGCGGTGCGACGGGCGGCACTGGTGGGCGTGCCATCGCTTCAAGGTGAGATGGGGCCGCGCCCCGTGATCTGCGTCGAGCTTGAGCCGCACCTGGCCGCCTCAGTGACGCCCGCAGATCTTCGCAAGGAGCTGCAAGCGCTCGGTGCGGCGCACGAGCACACCGCCGAGATCGACGTGTTCCTCGTCCATCCGCGCTTCCCGATGGATGTTCGCCACAACGCCAAGATCTTCCGCGAAGCTCTGGCCCAGTGGGCGACCAAGCAGACCAAGAGTTGAGGCGGAAGACGCACAGAGCACCGCGCCCAGGGCCCGCCGAGTTCGGGCTGCATCGATCAAGCGCAAGGACCCGGCATGAGTGACCCAGGCAGCACAGCGACGAGATCCGCAGGGGACCCCACGACGCTCGGGTCAGGCACCCGAGCATTGGTGACGGGTGGGGGCGGATTTCTCGGTGGTGTGATCGTGCGTCAGCTCCTTGAACGCGGCGTTGTTGTTCGAGTGCTTGCGCGCGGGGAGTATCCGGCGCTGTGCGACTCTGGCGTTGAGCAAATACGGGGCGATATCAGCGATGGCGAGACCGTCCATCGCAGCGTCCGGGGAGTGGACGTCGTCTTTCATGTCGCCGCCAAGGCCGGCGCGTGGGGTCCGACGCAGGAGTTCGAGCGCACCAACGTGCTGGGAACCCAGCACGTGCTCGACGCGTGTCGTGCAGAAGGCGTGCGCGCGCTGGTCTACACCTCCTCGCCAAGCGTTGTCTTTTCTGGCACCGACATCGAGGGCGGCGACGAGTCGCTGCCCTATCCCGATCACTACGAAGCGGACTATCCACGGACCAAGGCGGAGGCAGAGAAGCGCGTACTTCAGGCCGATCGCTCGCACGACCCCGGCGCCACGCTTTCCAATGAACGCGGTCTCCTGCGCACCGTGGCACTTCGCCCACACCTGATCTGGGGACCTGCGGACACCAATCTGTGCCCGCGCATCATCGCCCGAGCCAAGAGCGGCAAGCTCCGCCGTCTCTCGGGTCCAGTCAAAGAGGTCGACGTGACCTACGTCGACGATGCCGCGCGAGCGCATCTGCTGGCTGCGATCCTCCTCCTTGCGGGAGGGTCAGAGGCCGACCGCATTGGTGGCAAGGCCTACTTCATCAGCGGCCAGAAGGTCCCTACCTGGGAAATGGTCGATCGCATTCTGCAGGCGGCAGGCCTTCCACCGCTGACACGCGAGGTCTCGCCGGCCTTTGCTCGCTTTGCAGGCGGCGTCGCGCAAGGCATCTGGTCGACGATGGGATGGAGAGATGAGCCTCCGATGACGCGATGGGTCGCGTCCGAGCTTGCGACCTCGCATTGGTTCAATACCGCAGCCGCACAGCGAGATTTGGGCTTTGTGCCCCAAGTTGACCTGGAGGAAGGCATGCGTCGCCTTGCCGCCTATTACTCCGCCCATCCATCGGGATCGCCGGTGTGAGCGTAGATGGGTGCGGTGACTCACCCGGTAGCCGTCCTCTGAATCACAGGATCGGCATCCTGCGGGCGGTGTGCCGTCGTCGTGCCACCCCTCATGCGAGCCTGATCACGCGCGCTGCGGCGCGCATCCGGGCGGATTTGATTGGCGGCTCGAGGCCGCAGCTGGGATGATCACGACATGATCAAGCTCGCCAAGCTGTTGGCTTTCCGTGAACAACGATGTGGCCGCGAAATGACCAAGGGCACGGAGTGCCTGAGCGCCGCTCGGACTTGCATGGCGACCCCAGCTGCGATCTCCATGGTCCTCATGCTGGCGGCGCTGTCTGTCGCTGGGACGGCATGCGGTGATAACGTCGGCGACAGCCAGGACGCAGGAGACACCTCGGGCGACGGCGACGGCGATGGCGACGGCGATGGCGATGGCGATGGAGACGGCGACGGAGATGGAGATGGAGATGGAGATGGGGACGGTGATGGTGATGGCGATGGCGACGGAGATGGAGATGGCGACGGCGATGGAGATGGCGACGGCGATCCATGTGCACCATGGCCGATGTCCGGCACCGTAAAGTTCGTCACGGGTGGCGACGTTGCCGACCTTGTCGACACCCTCGCGACGGCTGTCGAAGGCGACACGATCCTTGTCGATGCGGGAACCTTTGACCTCTCGAATCAGATCCTGGCCTTTGATGTCCCCGGTGTGACGCTGCGCAGTTCGAGCGGAAATCGCGATGACGTAATCCTCGACGGCGGCGACACACCCATGGGCGAGATCGTGGCGATTCACGCCTCCGACGTCGTGATCGCCCATCTCACTGTTCAAAATGCCTATAACCATCCCATTCACATCTACCCGCTCGGCAACGAGAGCGTAACGGGTGTCGTGCTTCATGATCTTGTCGTGCGCGACCCGGGTCAGCAGGCCATCAAGGCCAACGCAAACGCGCAACCGATCAGTAGCGCGGCGGGCTTTGTCGACGATGTCACGGTGGGCTGTAGCCTGATTGAACTCACGCAGGCCGGCCGGGACAAGGTCTTGGTCGTCAACGAGGGCCAGTGCTACACCGGCGGCATTGATGCCCACGCTCCTGCCGATTGGTGGGTACACGACAACGTGTTTCGTGGCTTTTACTGCGACGAGCAGATCGACTATCCCTCTCAGCACGCGATCTCGTTCTGGCTCGGCGGCCGCGACGGTATCATCGAGCGCAACGTCATCCTCGACTCCACCCGCGGCATCGGCCTTGGCCTTGGCTATGACTGGCCCGACTCACGCACGTGGACTGACGACCCGTGCCCCAATGCCGCCAACATTGGCCACATCGGCGGCATTGTCCGAAACAACATCGTCGTCTCGAGCGCGAGTGAGCTCTTTGACTCACCGGGCGGCTGGGACGGCGGCATCGAGCTGGAGCAGGTCTGTGGCGAGGCAGCCTACGTCGACCACAACACCGTGATCGGCACCGATGCGCCGGCCCGTGCCTCCATCGACTGCCGCTACCAAGACAGCATTGTCGTCTCCCGCAACAACCTCACCAGCCACGGCGTGCTTGACGACTGCGGTGATCTGAGCGCGGTCGGAAATATCGACGCCGCCCCGCTCTCT
>CAZVEM010000284.1:0-7816 GCA_964626165.1 uncultured Nannocystaceae bacterium | reverse complement strand
GTCAGTCCTCCGAGCCCGGACGGCTGGGGGCGGGGAGGGAGGCCCCCATGACGGTTCATCGGCATGCGGTGGGCTCCCGGGTGGCCGCGGGGGATTTGGGGGGTGTTAAAAAATCGCCCCCCCCGGGCTCCCCCCGACGCCGGGATCGACCCTACCTTGACCGACCCCGCTCTCCCAAACAAAAGGGTGGAACGCTCCTCCTCAAGGAGATCCGGACGCCGGAGCAGCACGCAGCGGCGCTCGCCAACCCCGACCTGGTGCGTCCGGAGAGCTGCCCGACCTGCCGTCGGTCGACGATGCACGTGCATGATCGGCGGTGTCGACAACATCGAGGCGAGCTCGGCGACGCCGCCTCCACGACCGTCTTGATCGTCCGCTGCGCGAATCGGGATCGATGTGGTGCCGTCTGGCGGCTCCTGCCACCGGCGCTGGCGCGGCATCTTCACCGTCGATGGACGCTGGTTGGAGTCGTCCTTGGTGTCAGCGGTACGGCCCTTCGACATCGAGTTCCCAAGCGCACCCAGCAGCGATGGCGCAAGCGCACTGCACTTAGCGCAGCCATACTGGTCTTGTTGCTTGGGGCATCTGGCGTCGAGCGCTGGCGAGCGCTCGCTTACAGCGTCACCAGCTCTGGGACGAGGCGTGATCTGATCGCCTCGGGCTACGCTCTGGAGGAGCTCGCGCTTGTCATTGACCTTCAGATGCCGGGAGTGCGCCTCATGTGACGCGTGAAAGATCTCGGCGAGGATCGCCGCCGTGCACTTCCCACCCAATTTGGCGCGGGCAACCGGTTAGTGCTTGAGCATGGACGACAAGACTCGCAGGGAGATTGCACTGTGGCGCTACGCGGTTCTCGGGCCGTTGGTGAGCGCGCGCCTCGATCATGGCGACCGACGTGCTCTGTTCAGAGAGACGGCGCAGCGGATCCACGAAGACCCACGTACCGGCAGAGGAAAGAAGGTATCGGCACGAACGGTCGAGTCCTGGTTCTACGCGTATCGTCGACGCGGCGTCGAGGGACTCGAACCTTCGGTGCGCGTCGACCATGGCTCGACCACTGCGATCACGCCAGAGTTGACGGATCTGATCATCCGAGCCAAGCAGGCACGCCCACGGCGGTCGGTTCCGCAGATCATTCGGATCCTGGAACGCGCGCGACGTGTCCCTCCCGGAGAGTTGAGCCGCAGCACGGTTCTACGCGTGCTGAGGCGCAACGAGATACCGACCCATCGCCCACGTCAGCACGAAGGAAAGCATCGACTTGCTTTCCTCCCCGAGCACGCCAACGACCTGTGGATCGGTGACGCGATGCACGGTCCTCGTGTGCGCGTCGGCGACAGACGGCACAAGGCGTACCTTTTGAGCGTCATCGACGTCGCGACCCGCAGCGTCCTGGGTTCGGAGTTTCGCCTCAGCGAGAGTGCGATCGAACACGAGGTCATCCTCAAGCAGACGCTGCAGATCCACGGTCGTCCGCGGACCTACTACGTGGACCGAGGTGCCGCGTACAAGAGCGACTCGCTTCGCTCGATCTGCGCCGACTGGGCTTGACCCGGTTTCGTGGACACCTCCCGAACGAACGCGATATAGGAGGAACAGACGATGCCAAGAAGGAAACGAAGGTCGTACACGCCCGAGCAACGAGCCGAGGCGGTCAAGTTGGTGCTCGAACGTGGACGCAGCGTGACAGCCGTCGCACGCGATCTTGACCTCACGGCGAGCGCGCTCGCGGGCCGGGTCAAGCAGGCGAAGATCGACCAGGGCAAGGGCAGCGTGAGCGAGAGCGCGCTGACGACGGCGGAGCGCGAGGAGTTGACCTCGATGAAGCGCGAGATCACGCGGCTCCGGCAGGAGAACGAATTCCTAAAAAACGGTCCCGCGGGCCGCGGCCCGCTCCTGGTGGACGAGAAACTCATCGCGCGTTACTCAGGTTGACGTCACGGAGGAGAGGCCGACAGCTTTTTGGCGCCTGAGAGCCCGTTAAAAAACATGGCCCAGGGACTGCTGCGGACATGACAGTGGCGACGCTTCGGCCATCCCGTTTAGGAAATTGAACACCTCCGCGGTCCCGCCTCCGTTGGCTTCGAGAGGAGAGCGAAGATGACCAAGACAAGACAGAAACAGACGAAGAGGCAAGAAGGGTTGCCGGTGGTCCACCGTCGTGCAGCCGGGATCGATGTTGGGTCGATGTTCCACATCGTTGCCATCCCTGGCGACATCGATCCCGAGCCGGTGCGCCGCTTCGAGAGCTTCACAGGCGAGCTCCATCGGCTCGATGACTGGCTCGCCCAAGCGGGCATCACCACCATCGCGATGGAGTCGACGGGCGTGTACTGGATCCCCGTGTTCGAGATCCTCGAGGCTCGTGGGTTCGAGGTGTTCCTCGTCAACGCGCGCGACGTCAAGACCGTTCCCGGACGGAAGACTGACGTCAACGACGCGCAATGGATCCAGCGGCTGCACACCCACGGCCTCCTCCGAGCAAGCTTCCGGCCCAGCCAGCAAGTCGCGACCTTGCGCGCATTTCTGCGTCACCGCGACCGTCTCGTCGAGTACGCTGGGTCCACGGTCCAGCACATCCAGAAAGCGCTGATGCAGATGAACGTCCAACTCCACCACGTGGTGAGCGACATCACCGGCGTAACCGGGATGCAGATCCTCCGGGCAATCGTCGCCGGTTAGCGCGATCCCGAGGTACTCGCTCGCTTCAGGGACGTCCGATGCAAGGCGTCGAACGAGACCATCTGCGCAGCGCTGCAGGGAAACTACCGGGTCGAGCACACCTTCGCGTTGCAGCAAGGCGTCGAGCTGTACGATGTCTATCAGCAAAAGATCCACGCCTGCGATGGGAGGATCGAGGAGGCGCTGCAGCTCATCGATCGCAGCGAAACCGGTTCCGGCCCTGTTGCGGCGGATCCGAGACCCCCGCGAGGCAAACGCCCGCAGAAGAACGAACCGCGCTTCGACATCCGCGGCGCGCTCAAGACTGTGCTCGGGGTCGACCTCACGCAGATACACGGAGTTGGCCCCCACGCCGCGCTCAAGCTGCTCGCGGAGTGCGGAAACAACATGAGCCGATGGCCGACGGTGAAGCACTTCACGTCGTGGTTGACCCTCGCGCCCGGATCCAAGATCTCGGGGGGGAAGGTGCTGAGCTCGAAGACGCGCCGCTCGGCGAACCGTGCCACGCACGTCCTGCGGCTCGCGGCCGTGGCGGTCGGGCGCACGCACACCGCGCTTGGCGCCTTCTACCGCCGACTCGCGATGCGCATCGGGAAGGCGGCTGTGGTCGCTACCGCGCGCAAGATTGCGATCCTCTTCTACAACACCTTGCGCCACGGCGAAGGATACGTCGACCCCGGCGCAGACTACTACGAGGAGCGCTACCGGAAGCGCGTCATCGCCAACCTGCGCCGGCGCGCACAGAGCTTCGGGTACGAGCTCGTGTCGCCGGACGCGGACGGAGTAGGAGTTTCTTAGGAAAGCGAGCGCCTTCTTCGCGAAGGAGAGCCTGTAGCCATGGCTTACAGGGCGATCGACGCAGAGAAGGCGAACTTCCCGATCACCACGATGTGCCGATGTCTCGGGGTGTCGCCGTCGGGGTACCACTCGTGGCGTTCCCGCGGGCCGAGCGAACGCGCCAAGCGAGACGACCAGCTTCGCGAGAGGATTAAGGCCGTCCACTGCAAGAGCCGAGGTACCTACGGCAGCCCTCGGGTTCGGGAGGAGCTGGCGGCGGAGGGCTTCGAGGTCGGCCGCAAGCGGGTGGCTCGCCTGATGGCCGAGGAGGGCATCGTGGGGCGCGAACGAAGGGCGTTCAAGAAGACCACTGACTCGGACCACGACAACCCGATCGCCTCGAACGTCCTCGATCGAGACTTCAAGACCGACGCGCCGGACAAGACGTGGGTCGCTGACATCACGTACATTCGGACGCACGCGGGCTGGCTGTATCTGGCGGTGGTGCTCGATCTGTACTCGCGGCGCGTGGTCGGCTGGTCGATGGCCGAGCACATGCGCACGGAGCTCGTCCTGAACGCACTGGGCATGGCATTGGGTAGTCGAAGCCCACACCCTGAGGGCCTGGTCTTTCACTCTGACCGCGGCTCGCAGTACGCGGCGGCCGACTACCGCGACGCGCTGGACGATGCTGGCATCATTTGCAGCATGAGCCGACGAGCCAACTGCTGGGACAACGCCGTCGCAGAGAGCTTCTTCTCGACCCTGAAGACGGAGTTCGTCTACCGCGTGAGCCTACCAACGCAGGCTTTCGCGAAGACGGCCATTGCCGAGTGGATAGAGGTCTTCTACAACGGACAGCGACGCCACTCGAGCATCGGCTACGTGGCTCCTCGAGAGCATGAGCGACGCTTCTACATGAACCTAGAGGCTGCGGAAGCAGCGTAACTCAGGTGTCCATGAAATCGGGGCAAGGCCAGACATCGGTGTTGAGCTTCTCCACACCGAGACGCGAGATGCGGAGGCCAAGGGAGCGATCGAGCGCTGGCACCGAACTTGGCGAGCCGAGGTTGGCGTCGAACTGGAGGGCCAGGACTATGACCTCGAGTACCTCAACGCAGTGCACCGTGCTTGGCTTGCCCGCGAGTATCACAAGCGCCCTCATGCGACCACGGGCCGAGAACCCATGCGTCACTATCTCGAAGAGATCGAGAATGGCCACCATCGAGATCTTCCAGCAGACGTCGACCTCGACATGACCTTCTGGCATCGAGTCGCGCGCACCGTCCGGCGCGACAACACGATCAACGTTGGCGGCGCGAGATTCGAAGTGAACGTCATGGGGCTCAGCGGTCGCCGCGTGCAGGTCCGCTTTGACCCGAGTGACCACACGGTCAACCCGAAGATCTTCGCAGGCAAGAGATTTCTCAGCGACACCCGCCCGCTCGATCTGATCGCAAACGCCACCCGCCGTCGCCGACGCCAGCCCATCGCAGACTCGACGGCGGTCGTTGATCCAGTCGATGCAGTGCATGACCTCCTTGAAGAGCACTACGGCAGCGCGGCGGAAAGCGAGGACGCCACATGAAGCCCGCCTATCGCGTCCGCTTCCGCCTATCGCATGATCCACTGCCGCGCAACGCGAGCGGTAAGACCTGCTTCGTGGATGCAGATGATCTGCGCGACGTCAGTCAGCACTTCCACTGGTTGGCAGCAGAGCCCGGACCGGGACTGCTAACCGGTGAGCCAGGGCTTGGCAAGACGACACTGCTACGACATCTGTGTGACTCACTGCCGCGCCCCGAGCACAAGATCATCTACATCTGCGACACCGCGGCGACCCCAGTGCCTGTCTACCGCAACCTCGCAGCCGAGCTTGGCATTCAGCCGCAATATCGACGTGATGCGCTCTGGCGACAGCTCAAGGCCGAACTGCGTAGGCTGATCGAGCAGCACAGCATCGTGCCGATCCTCGTCCTCGACGAGGCTCAGCACCTTGGCGACGACTTCTTCGCGGACCTCTCCGACTTTCTCAACTACGCATTTGATCGCTCTACGCTGCTCACCGTCTGGCTCTGCGGCTTACCGTTGCTGCGAAGCCGACTGGATCTCAAGCATCACGCACCTCTTCGCGATCGCGTAATCGCTCCCAAGCGACTGCGCTCGCGCAAGCGCGAGGAACTGCGTGCCATGCTTGAGCACGGCCTGCTGGCCGCCGGCGGCGACCCGCGAATCATCGCCGACTCGGCCCTAGAGGTGCTGTACCGAGCTAGCCGAGGCGTCCCGCGCAGCGCCACACACCTTCTCCGGCTCGCGCTCATGACCGCACACGACCGCGACCAGAACTTCGTCGACGAGGACACCATGTTGGCGGCGTGCGACGTGCTCGAGCTCACCCGGCCCGAACAAGAGCAACCGCAACATCCAACCGCGCCTCGCGCCAAACCCCGCAAATAGCGTGACGCCAAGTCCCGTGGATAGCGTGGTTCACTACAGAAGCCCGAGTACTCGGCCAATCGTGTCGTGACTGGGAATTCCGTTACGAAACGGTAGAAGCGTCTCAAGCCACTCAAGTTTTGCTTCGCCGAATACGACCATCTCAGTCACCTGGTTCACGCCACTGATCGTGGCAACGAGGACCAAGAGCAGTACCTCTTCAAATGGATAGTCCTTCGTACGATCGACCCGTGGATCGGGGACCCCGCGTAGAAGCTCGACCAATGCCTCGACCTTCTCGGGTTCGCCCATGGTCCGGAGTGCTGCGACACGTTGCGAAGCCATGCCGCACACGAGATCACGGCCTGCCTGAAATCGCAACGAGCGATCCAAGTGATCAGGATTCCACGAGTTTTAGATGCGATCGCCCTGGTTGACGGCGGCCGGGTGAGGCGTTACGTACGTCGCGTTTGTCATCGACGTGTTCTCTCGTTGCGACTAGGAAAAAGCATCTTCGAATTCGGAGCGTCGAGCCAGTAGCGGGCGGGCGCTCGCGGCCGGGAGCGCGCCGAGAAGGCCGCCGTCCCGTGTGAACCCGGAGCCCACGAAGCTGACGTTGCCGAACACTTGCTCCCATCCGCGTGGGTCAGCGCTTGCTCCCAGACCGGCACTCGCGAGATCGAGTTCGACGACGACCGGCCTCACTGACGCGACACCGTCGACGTTGCCAGCGCCTTGGGAGGCGTCGCTGGCAACGAGCGCTCGAAGTGCTCCCGTGTCGAGTCCAGACCGAAAGGCATACTCCTCGACACTGAGGCCGGAGCTCCGCCATGCGACAACGAGGGGTCTAGGGTCTTGCGTGCGGTTCGCCTTGTGCTTCGCCATCCCGAAGCTCTAGCCCGCTTGGAGATCGAACTCGCCTACGCGGTTCGTGGGACGGATACCTCTAGCCCGCTTGGAGATCGAACTCGCCTACGCGGTTCGTGGGACGGATACCGAGGTGCAGCGCACGCTGGCCGCGGATATCCACCGCACGATCGCCCTCGACCCTGGGCCGCCTATGCCCGCCACACCCGGCAGGACGCACCCACCGCCAGATTCGGGCTAACGCGGTTCGCTGGACGGATACGGAGAGTTCGATCGAGACCTTAGGGCGACCCATCGCTACCTTAGATCAGAACGCGGAGATCTTGGCAAGGAGTGCCGAGACGGGTGACTAGTCCGATCTGCAAGCGCAGTCGATGAACTCGGTACGAGTCGTAGCGACTCTCAGAGTTCTAGGCGCTATGACAGAGTCGGTCGATGGGTCGAGGAAACATGATCGGACTTGCGGCCCGAATGACCGCACACAGCATCAATCGACACGCTGGCTCCAGCGAAGCGAGGTGCCGTCTGCGATGGGGTCTCCCGGTCGATACGCTTCCAACAGTGTCGCGCATAGCTCGGGTGCGACCGTCATGATGCGAGCCAGATACCGCTGGACCTGCGCGACCGTCATTTCGCAGCGAAGACTACACGGAAAATGCCAGGTGAAGCCACCTCCGCGATAGTGCGCCCAGGTGTCGCACTCCCACGGAATCCATTCATCGCCCTCTAGCTCCTCCTCAAGTTTGAGCATCCTGGCAACGTCGCCTCCGAATTTCTCTACCGCCTCGGGCCAACGCCGTCGAAAGGCATCTTGACAGCAGTCTGGAATCCCAAACAATCGTCCGGCAGACTCGATCTGATCAAGTGCGTGCGCCTCCCTTGCTAGTGGCGTTCGATCGGCGATGTAGGCAAACAACTCGGCCCCGGGCACGTCGGTTCCGATCGGGTGAACCTCGGCCACGACGTTGCTAAAGTCGCCAAGCGATTCATCGAGTTCTGGCACGACCAGCTGTCGTCCGAAGCAGACGCCGGCGCCCGGTGGGAGCGCGTCGAT
>CAZVEM010000283.1:0-7988 GCA_964626165.1 uncultured Nannocystaceae bacterium | reverse complement strand
GTCAGGACGGCGCCACGGCGGTCAAAGCATCGATGGCCGTGCGCCACAAATCGACGAAAGCTACCAAGCAAAACGGGCATCTACGTGCGCACGCGCGTGCAGTGGCAACGAGTGTCGCCGCCTGCCAAGACGCGCAGATCGGCGCTTGAGCAGCTTCTGTGTGCTCTGAGGGTCGATTTACTCCATCGATCCAAGCCCGGCCGGGTAGGGGTACCTTGCCGCGGAGGGCTGGCCAGCATCGAAGGTCGCGCCAACCGTCACGTTCGCTGGCCGCGCTCGACGGGGCGGGCGAGGGGCATGGCGCGTTCGTAGAGCTCTGGCTCTTGCTCTCGGAGTGCGTCAAGGAGCTCTTTCAGCGCGGCGCTGCTTTCAGGTGAGCTTGCTTCGCAGACAAAGGGCGTCTCGGGAAGCTCCGACGCCGGGCCGAGACCCGTCACGCTCTGCTGACCGTGCCAGGGGACGCCCTTTGTCGCTACGTGCGAGGGCAGATCGTCGTGGTCGACGGGCCCCAGGCGAAGTGCGATCGCCCGGAGCTTGACGCTCTGGACGTGCGGCGCGACGCGATCGAGCAGGTCCTGGCGGAGATAGGAGAGTTCGTGTAGCCACTGTGCATCGCACACGTGCACGACAAGCGTGGTCTTTTGCAGCGACGCGGGCGCGGTCTTGGCTGCGATGCGTGGCGAGACAATCTCGGGCCATCGCGCAGCGAGCCGCGCGAGCTCGAGCGCGTCGGGTCCCATCGCCCTGCGCAGCAGCGAGTCGACGAAGGCCTCGACATGGGTCGGACCTCGCAGCGTGCTCGCTTTGCTCCGCAGCGGTCTCACCGGACCAGCGTAGCGCCATTCGGGGCTGCGGTCGCCGCGACGGCCCGGGGCTTGCGCGCGCTCGCGATTCTCCTCGTTCTAGTCCTGATCGTGGCGTGTGGCCACGCCTCGTCCGCGCAGTGGGCTCGCAGCGAGCCCGACCCAGAGGAGGCCGCGGGACGAGCGACGCTTTGCATCGAGCGCGCGCCCGACCGCGGCGAGCACTTCACGGTGCGTGGCCCAGGTCGACAGCACGACGACTCCATCGCGCTGCGCTTGCTGCCGGGCGAGTGTGCTCGGGCAGACCGCAAGCGCGCGACAGTGATCGTCGAGCAGAGCAATCCGACGCTGCCGAGCTGGACCAGGCGCGTGCACGTCGGACCTCGGATCAAGCGTGTGCCGACTCAGCGACGAGGCGGCGCGGATCGGCGAGCAGGTGGTCGTCCTAGGGCGTCTGCGGTTCGTCAATGATCTGGAGCGATTCCTCGTCGCCGGGCGCACGCGCGAGCTGATCGGCCGCGGCATCAGATGCCTGCGTCGCCCAGAAGAGGCGCGCACGTCGGTCTGCTGCGGCCTGACCCTGCGGGGCGCCCGTGTCAGTCAAAGGATTCTCTTGTCCCAGCGCTGCCGCGACCAGCCAGGGTCGCAGCCGAGAGTCGCTCGCGCCTTGAGCATGGACAAACCACGCGCGATCACTGGCCTCAAGTGTGATCTCGCCGCCGCGCATCTGCTCGACCAATGTGGCGCGGAGTTCCGGATGTAGGAACAGCAAGGCGCGCGCGCGCGAAGAGGCCACGCTCCGACTCCAGGCATCCGCCGCTGCGCCCGGAAGCTCGCTCTGCTTGTGCAGCGCCAGCCAGTGTTGGAGCACGTCGCGGCCGATCGTGGAGGTCGACCTTGTGGGGGCCTCGAAGGCGGCGGCGCCGACGGGTCGTGCGCCCTTGGCTTGGACCGCCTTGATCAGCTGCTCGGTCCGGCGCGCGAGTCGTCGATCCGAGGTCTCTGCCGCGATGCCACGGAGGTGGGTGGAGACCTCCTCGACGCCGACCGGTTCTTTGCGGAGCAGCGCACGACTTGCCCGATCGAGCGCGAGATCGCTGTAGCCCGCCGCGATCAGACGTCCAAGTTCGTCACTCAGCGAGAGGAGACGATTGATCGACGGGACCTCATCGAGGTTTCGAGATGCGAGCTGTCGCTCGAGTCGCGCGCGGGTCTTGTCGCTGCGGAGCCAATCTCGCGCACGCTCGCGGCCGATGACCGTCATCGCGCTATCTCCAGAGAACGGGCTCTCGTCGAGCGCGACCGCAAGCGCGAGCATGTCGACCTCCGTCTGCGCGAAGAGTGATGCGAGGCCGACCACGCGGCGTTGCACGTAGCGCTGGCAGAAGCGACGTCCGTAGTAAAGCGCTCGACCCGCCAACTCGCGCGCGGCGGGGCCAAGGGGGGCTCGCGCGTAGGGGCCGAGGATGCGTAGCGACTGCAGATACACCTTGGCGAGATACGCGTCCGCACGCGTGCGTGCATCGGGATCCGTGATGCTCTCCGCGCGAGACTCGATCGCGTGCGCGAGTGCGACGTTGTGCAGGACCTCGCGTGTGAGCGGTAAGACCAGCGCCTGCGCCGGATCGGGGAGCTTGAGCGGCGCACTTGCTTCGCTTGGCGCGGACCCGGGCCCAATCGTCGATGCGGAGCTCTCGGGACCGCCGAGGAGCAGGTCGAGCAGTGCGACGAGCTCCTCGAGATCGGCCCGGTCCCGTGCCTGAGCGGCGAGCGCCCGCCGCGTGTGGGCATCGTGGCTGGCGGCGACGCGCGCCCGAAAGGTGGGGGCGGCGAGTTTGGGATCCGGACACAGCTCGGCCTCGGCCAAGACGTCGACCAGCGAGAGGGCTCGCGCTTGGAGATGCTGCTCCGCGAACTCGTCGCAGCTCGCTGGACTGTCACCGGGAGGAAGCGAGAGGTAGTCCAGGTTGCCGAGTGTGCGCGGCTCGGTGGCGCCGAACCGATCGTCCACGGGGAGGTCCCGCGCTGCTGTCGCGTCGCCGACGTCTGCCTCAGCCGGTTCGACCTCACGCGCAGGCGTCCCGCACGACATCAGGCCGAGCGCGAGCATCGAGCGCAGGATCGGGCCAAGGTGATGCGTTGTGTCCCCAAGCTCGCGACCCGCTGTCGCTGTGGCGGTGCCACCTCGCTTCAGCTGGGCTTCATGTTTCGATTCGATGTCCAACTCCCCAGACGCGCGTCGCAGCAGCAGAGCCGCGCGGATGCGAGCGGTGAGGGGAGGGCCGGAGCGATTGGCGTCTCGCACCGTGGGCGCTCATTGATCGACGAGACGGCGAATGACCTCGCGTAGACGATGGACCCCGCCCATGTCGCGAGCGAGGAATTCGAGGCCGAGCCCCGCTCCAGCTTGGCTATTTCGCACCATGGCCGCGATCTCAAGCGGGCGCGCACTCCCGGGCGGCGTGATCTCGACAACCAGGCTCTCGCCGATCTCGGCAGGCTCCGAAGTCAACAAGAACGCACCGCCCTCGGAAATCTCTGAGAGCGCCGCTGCGGCAGAGTCGCGGTCACCGGGTCGCTTCCAGCGAACCTCGACGAGCACGGGCAGGCGCACGTGCCTTCGACGTGCCGTCAACTTGATCTCGCCGACACAGACCTTGCGCAAGAAGTTGAGCTTGTCGGCCTCCGATCCACTGCACATCGCGACGCCGCGGGCTCGGACCTTGAGGCGTGGCCTCGCCGGATGCCACTCGCGCCCGATCGCGCGCACGATCATCTTGCCCGGCAGTCCTTGGAAGGAGAGCTCGAGCAACAGCTCGTCGCCCGCCTCGAATCCCGCCGTGGTAAAGACGGTGACCGAACCGTCAGGTCCGAGCGCCTGGAGGAACTCCTCATTTGAGGGGTAGTGAGATCGGATACGTCGCACGCGGGGCGGACCCTTTGGGAGCCGGACCGTACCACAGGCCACAGCTTTCCTGTGGCCTGTCGGAGGTGGAGCCTGTCAAGCTCCACCTGGAGACAATCTAGCCCAGGAGGGCTAAAAACGGCAACTCGCGCATGAGGGCGGGCACCCACGGCGAACTCGCAGGCCGTACACGATCCAGCAACGATCTCGCGAGCTTGGCCCCGAAGATGCCGTGTTCGTATGTCGGTGTACGCTCTGTACAATCCAGCGCGACACCACGTGGCCGCATGAGCGCCCTGCGGTGACTGGGAGCGAATCTGCATTCGAGCCACTGATGAGCGACCAGTCGACGGATAGCGATCGCGATACGCGAGTTGTGATCGTCGTCCCTACTTACAACGAGCTGCAAAACGTGGGGGCGCTCACCGAGCAGATCTTTGCGGCCGCCCCGAACGTCGAGATTCTCTTCGTCGACGACGGCAGCCCGGACGGCACGGCTGCGTGGGTGCAGCAGCACGCAGAGACGAATCCTCGCGTGCATCTGCTCGCACGGACCAGCAAAGACGGACTGGGTCGCGCCTACATCGCGGGCTTTCGGTGGGCGCTGCAGGCATCGCCGCGGGTCACTCATATCTTCCAGATGGACGCGGACCTCTCTCACCCGCCCGAGCGCGTGCCCGCGCTGCTTCGCGCCTGTTTGAGTGGTGCCGACCTTGCGATCGGGAGCCGCTACGTTCCGGGTGGCGGCACGCGCGGTTGGCCGCTCCATCGGCAAGCCCTCTCAAGAGCAGGCGGTCTCTATGCGCGTACCCTCTTGAGGCTCGGCATCGCCGATCCCACCGCTGGCTTTTGCTGCTGGCGTCGCGACCTGCTCGAACGCATCGATCTCGCATCGCTGTCCGCCAGCGGCTACGGCTTTCAAATCGAGCTCAAGCTCAATGCCCGCCGCTTGGGTGCGCGCATCGAGGAAGTGCCGATCATCTTTACGGAGCGCGAACACGGCGCGTCCAAGATGACGACCGCAATCGCGACAGAGGCCCTGCGTGTCGTGGCCCGTCTCGCCTTGGGTGGCCGCGGCTCGCAGCGATAGCGAGCCGTGCAGACCGCTGGCCTCGGTGCCAGAGCGTCCTGCGGAGGTGCGCGTGACGAGGTCTGCGATATGCTTGATGGCACCGCGAAAGGCCCATGCCGACAAAGATCTATCTTTCGACCGCAGGACGAGTCGTCGACCCGGAGGAGGCCACCGTCAACGTCTACGACCGCGGATTTCTCTACGGCGACAGCATCTATGAGACCCTGCGGACAATCTCCGGGAGGCCGGTCGAGCTGACTCGCCACCTGCAGCGACTCTCAATCTCGGCCGAAGGGATTGCGTTCGAACTGCCATTTCGCTTCGAAGAGATCGGCGAGGCCATCCGCGCGACGCATGAGGCGACCGGCAACGCCGATAGCAAGATTCGGGTCGTCGTCACACGTGGCGCCGGTCCGATGCTGCTCGATACGCGACGCGCGGCAGCGCCCTTGTTGGTCATCTACGCTGAGCCGCTGACGCTGCCTTCGGCCGCGGAGATCCATGCCGGGATCCGGGTCGTGATCGTCGATCCGCAGGTCTCCCTGCGCGACCCACCGCCCGGACTCAAGACTGGCAACTACCTTCGCAACATTGTTGCGCTCGGCAGAGCGATCGCGGCCGCCGGCGACGATGCGATCATGCTCGGGGCCGATGGTGCGGTCACGGAGGCAGCCACCAGCAACGTATTTTTGGTGCGCAATGGCGTACTGATCACGCCCGCGATCGAGAGCGGCCTCCTGGCCGGCATCACTCGTGCGGCGGTGATTGAGCTCGCGACACAGATGGGGATTGGTGTCGAAGAGCGTGTCGTGAAGGTCGATGAGCTGCGCCGCGCAGACGAGTTGTTCTTGACCAGTTCGGTGCGCGGCATCATGCCGGTCGCGAGTGTCGACGGCGTTGCGATCGGGCGATCGGCTGCCACCCCGGCGCGCGACGCTTCGTCCGGCAGCGGGGCAGGTGGTCCGGTTGCCGACGCGCTGCGCGCTGCGTACGACCGCTACTTGTCGGAGTGGGCAAGCGGGGAGCGCAGCTAAGAGCCCGAGTCCTCGATGCGGCCGAGGACGATTCTGATGGCGTAGCAGTTGGCTGCGAGGGTCGCCGCTCGGCGGCAGAACGCGCCAAGTGTGTTGCCGGAGGCTTGTGGGGCGGACACGGAAGCGGCGCTGGAGGGCGTGCGCGCTGTCGCTCTGCACCCGCCCATCGCCCTTGCGTCCCGTCGGGGCCGTCGGTAGGGTTGCGCCCCATTTTCCCGCGCATTGCCCGGGGATTCACAAGGACACCAAACCGTGAAGCCGATTGAGATCTGCAACGTCCTGGGCGCACAGCGCGTGGACGAGTACTACAGCTTGCTCTCTGCCAAGGAGATCCGCGCCGTGCTGAAGGCCGGCGGATCCCACAGCAATAGCCCGCCCAACGCCTTCACGCAGTCCGCACGCCGTACCGCATGGCGCAAGCGCTTTGATGCCGAGTTCAACTCCGGCAACGAGCAACTCGCGCTCGCGCTGCTGATCGAGTGGCTGATGCGACATCACCGGCACCTGCTGGTCGAGTATCTCGACAGCCTCAACGTCAAGCACACCCAGGGCGAGACCGACGAGGACTTCTGCGAGACCCGCACGCCCGAGCAACTTCGGGAGGCTGCGCAGGCGCTGCTGGCCAAGCATCCCAAGCACCACGTCGCGACCTACTTGCTGCTCGTCGGCCACCTGCAAGAGACGCAGGTCTTCGACCAGACGCCCTTCCTGCTGGAGGCGCTTGGCATGAGCAAGGATGCTGCACAGGCTCACGCCGCGGCTGCGCTTGAGGCCGCAAGCTCGGCTTCCGCATAGGCAGCGGCGGGTCGCACTCCGGCCAGCTTGGCCGACCCCCTCGCTTGGCGCCCCCTTGGTCCGCTGCGGGCAGGGAATGTGGAGCGGCTGGAACGCCGTGGCCGGTATCTGGGCGCAGCATCGGGCTAAGCTGGTCGCGGACGGAGAGACGGAAACATGGTCGACCGCACGCAGATGCTTCGCTCAATGATCGACGCGCGCCCGAGCGATCCTTTTCCGCGCTACGGGCTGGCGATGGAGTACCGCCGCCTTGAGCAATTCAGCGCGGCGGTGGATGAGTTCGAGCAGCTCATCAAGTTGCACCCGGACTACGTGCCCACCTACCTCATGGCGGGGCAGGTGCTGGTGGCGTTGGCAGAGCCGCAGCGCGCGGCGCAGGTCCTCCGCGCGGGCATCGAAGTGGCCGCACGCCTGGGCGAGAGCAAGGCGCTTGGCGAGCTGCGCGATGCCCTGATGGCGCTTGGAAACACGCCATGAGCCAGGCGCACGCCGCCAACTGGCCGGACCTCGCGTTCGCAAGCCCGCGCAAGCTTCCGCGGCCCGCATCACTGCGCGGCCGCGTGGTCGTGGTGGATATCGCGTTCGCGGCGGACGGTCTGGGAGCTGGATTCGCGAAGACCACCGGAGCATTTATCAAGGGTCTCGACGCCAGGCTGGCACGCTGGATCGATCATCATGACCATCCCATGCATGTGGCATTCGCGAGTGATCCTCGCTTTGTCCTGAGCACCAAGGCCGAGCACGGCGCGTGCCCGGAGATGATCAATGAGGAGCTCGTTCGCGACACCGGGCCGATCGACACGATCCTGGCGCATTTTGATCTCGACGGGCTGTACTCCGCCGCCAAGTGGATCTTGGGGGGCAAAGAGCCATACGCCGGCGCGGATGATGACGCGCGCGCCGTCGACACCCGCATGGGTGCATGCTCGGCACGAGGACAGCTGGTGGATCTCGCGTTGCGAGCCCACTACGCCGACCCAACGCTCAAAGTGCAGGTCGTGCGCTGGTTGGTCGAGGGATGCAAGAACGGCATCCTCAAGGACGCCATCGCGTCCGCGGCCGACGACGGTCGGGCGATGGAGCTGGAAGCGAGTCGGCTCGCGGCACAGTTTGACGTCAAAGACGACATTGCGGTGATTCACATCCCTGCGTCGAGCAAGGCCTTCGACAAGACGGACCTGCTCCTCCGCGGACAGCAGATCGCGACGGTTGCCGTGGTGGTCGAGAACGGCAACGCAAGCATCGCCGCGGCCTTCGACTCCGGCGTCGACTTTGTCGCGTTGCTTGAGCTCGGCGGTGGGATGCCGACCCGCGTCAGCATCCCCGAGTCGCGCCTCGCCCAGGCGCTGGAACGGATCGCGTCGGCACTTCGTCAGCGC
>CAZVEM010000282.1:0-8027 GCA_964626165.1 uncultured Nannocystaceae bacterium | reverse complement strand
GGCGGCGGCGGCTTCCGCAGCGGCGGCTGCCTCTGCGGCGGCGGCGGCCGCGGCGGCTGCTTCTGCGGCGGCGGCGGCATCGGCTTCTGCCCGAGCTGCAGCGGCTCCGTCGTCGACGGCCTCCGCGACAACGGCCGGTGATGCATCGCCCTTGGCCGCGCTGAGCGGACCAAATTGCGCCTCGAACTCAAGGATCGCGGGATGTTGCGAGCATAGATCGTACGCACCAGCGAGCAGCTCGCGGGCGACATCGACCTGTTGCAGGCTCTTCCAGGCGTACTCGCCCGCGATCACACCAAGGAGGGCCGCATCGAGTGACTCTGCGTAGGCCGCGATGCCTTTACGTGCGAGCGAGACCAGATCGTACTGCTGCGCGCCCTTCTCGACCTCAAGTGCGAGATGGTGGAACGCCGAGAGGTGCCAGGTGGCAGGAAGGCCATTGTCATAGGCGAGCTCAAGCGCTTGGCGCCAGTAGCTCGCGGCCGTCGCGGTGTCATTGAGACGGATCTGCCAGACCTCGGCGCACTGACGGAGAAGCTCAAGCCGTGTGCCCAGATCGGGCGTGTTGGCGGCACGGCGATCCATGAGCTTGGGCAGGTTGTGCTGCTGACCCGCAAGCACCATCGCCGTCTCTCCCAGATATGCCGCTTCATCGTTGGACGGGTCGGCATCCAGCGCGCGGAGCAAGAGTCCCACGAGCAGTTTGGCTGCTGCCTCGTCTCCTGCCTGCTCGATGTGCACGATCCGTGCGGCTCGCAGGTAGAGCGCGCTCACCTCGGGTCCGCGGCCCGCAACATTGGCCTGCAGGGGGCTCTCCGCGCCGGTTGCTGCGGAAATCTCTCCGTAGATCGCCTGGAGGGCATCGGGCCAACTCGCGCGGTCGTAGCTGACCTCACGAAGGCGGCGCTGCGTCTCGATGTTGTCGGGTTCCGCCGCAAGCGCTGCCTGGAAGAAGGCGGGCGCTGCGTCGATGTTGCGCTGATGCAAGAGCGTCAGGCCGTACGCGTAGTTGAGCCGACCGACTCGCGATGGATCCTGGTTGTTCTTGAGCTCTAGGCCCATGAGCTTCGCAACCATGTCGTGCGAGGCCATGTGCCAGTAAATGCGGCGCGCGTGCTCAAGCGCGAGCAAGTTGCTCATGTCCGCCTTGAACGCGGCTTGGTAGCCGGTCATGGCGCGAGCCTTGTCGAGCATGAACTCTTCGTTCGCTCGCGCGAGCTCGAAGAGCGCTTTGGATTGAGTCGCCTTGTCGGCCGAGGCATTTGCCTCGGCTTCGAGTTGGTCGACGATCGAAGTCCAGTCACGAACTTCTGTGAGGCGGCTCTTGATGCGCTGCACCGTGTTCATCGCGTGCTCTACCCTGCCAGCTTCACTGGCTTTTTTGAGAGGTGGGGGTCGCCGATATACCACGCGCCAGCGTGCGATCTCAACGCACAGGACGGCGCCAAACGGCGTTTTGGCGCGAGGACTTGCAAGCCGGAGACGCGCGCGCTTCGGTAGTTTTCCCGCCGCCCGTCGCAGAGTTGGTCCGGCCCTCGCGTGGGTCACATGGACGCGGCGGGTCGCAAACGAGGCAAAGCGTCGCGGAGCTCGTTGCTCAACCGCACCTCCCGATGATGCGCTGCACGCCGCCTGCGCTTAGGGAGCGTGCTCTGGGGACTGCTCACTCCGCGCAGAACGAGATGTGCTGTGATGCCGCAGGCCCCACCGGGCCCTCGCAGCGAGCGGGGTGCTCATCGGCGCCGATGGACCGCCCGAACCATGTTTGGCGCTCGCCACGTGGAGGAATCACCTCTGCGCAATCGCGCTTGTGAGGTGGAGCCTCTGTTTTCCGCGGGCGCTGCGGTCTCGCTGCGGTCCGGTGGTCCAGTGATCTCACAGTGGACCGGGCGCGTTCGTGACGCGCGGCGAACTCAGAACACGTCGTCCATGCGGGCGATGGTGTCTCGCGCCGCCTTAATCGTGTCCTCAGGAACGCCCTGTCCGGCCTTTTGGAGGAACGCCTCGAGCGCCTCGCGTGCCTCCTTCTTCTGGCGGAGCTCAGCATGCGCCATGCCCAAGCCGAAGAGGACATCGGGCAAGTTGGGATCGATGTTCTTTGCGGTCTTGAACGCTTCGACCGCCTCCTTCGGCTGGTTGAGCGCAAGATAGGCGCGACCAAGTCCGTTGAGCATCTGGGCGTCGGTGTCGTTCGCTTCCGCGCCGGTCTTGAGGATCGCCATCGCCACGTTCGCGTGACCGTAGTCGATGTACATGTTGCCGAGCGCGACGTAGCTGGGCGAGTACTTCGCATTGATGCCGATCGCGGCGCGGAAAGACTGGTCTGCCTTCACTGGATCGTCGAGCTTCTCGTAGAGCACGCCCGTTCGGTAGTGAGCTTTGTAGGCCTTCGGGTTGAGCTTGATCGCTTCGTCGAACGCAGCGATCGCCTCGCGGTACTTCGCGTCTCGCTCGGTGCGAGCCACGGTGGGCTCATCTGCTTGTTCGATGACGCAGAGACCGAGCTCGTAGTAGAAATCGTCGTCCTTCGCGTCGGCTGCCTTCTCGATCGCCTCACGATATTTGGCGGCCGCGTCGCCCCAGCGCGATTGCTTGCGATAGAGCCGGGCGAGCGCGGCGTAGGCGGCGGCGTGCGTCGGATCGATCGCGATCGACTCCTGCATCGCCTTCTCTGCAGCGCTGAGGTTGTTCTTGTTGAGCTGACCGATGCCCTCGTTGAGTCGGTTGATGGACTCGACACGCTGCTGGGACTGCAGATTGCAGGCCCCGAGGGCGAGGGAGAGCGAGACAGCGAGCACTGCAGCGAACGTCGGACGCATCATCACACCTGTGCGCGCATCCTACAGGCCGCCCCTCCTGGTGACAAGGCGGCGGTGGGTCTACCGACAGAGAGGTTTGGTCCGCCTCAAGCGATGTGGCCACGCATACACATCGCGTCGAGCGTGCTGTCTGTTGTCGGCCAGCCCTCGAGTCGTTGGAGTGGCTGGCTCTTCGCTCGCGGGTGGCGGTTTGCGTCGGGCGAGCGGACGGGCGCCTGCTCGGCGTTGCGTCAGCGTGTCGCGTCCCGTGCGGTTGGTGGGTGTACGACGGGCGCTGTGCTTCGGGGTGTCGGCGACCCAAAATGCACAACACGACGTGCCTGGGACAATGTCCGAAGGCGCGCCGTGTTGCGGCAGCTGACCGAGGCATGCGACGCAGGCCACGCCAAGGTTGCCTTGGCGCGGCTCTGTGGCGCGCTGCTTATCCGGGGCTGAGCTGGAAGGGGTACGTCACGATGACGTTTCCGCCGCCCTGTGGCTTGGGGAAGGTCCAGCGCTTGACTGCCTTTGCGATGCAGTTCGCGACCTCGGAGTCCTTGATGGTCTCCTCCTGCACCACCGCGGAACCAACCTTGCCGGTACCCGTGATCATGAAGTTGACCGCGACGCGACCCTGCATGTTCGGGTTACGGGTCAGTCCTTGGTTGTAGCAAGCACGAACCTCATTGATGTGGGCACGAACGATACGGCGGATGATGTCCTTATCGAGGGCACCCTGGACGTCAGCCTTGGCCTGGCGAACGGTCGGGACTCGAGTTCCCTTGCCACCGAAGCCTGCGCCACCACCACGGCCGTAACCCGAACCGGTGCCGCCGCCACCGCCCTTACCGATGAGGCCGGTATTACCAAGACCGATGGTTCCTTCACCGGTACCACCACCACCACGTCCAGTACCGACGAGGCCAAGACCACCAACGCCGTTGGCTTCGCCGATCTCAGTCCCGGTCAGACCACCCCAGACGTCCGCGTCGTCGTTACCGACGGCGAACGCACCGCCGTAAGGCGAAGCGAGGAAGTGGCCGCTGCTTGAAGACATGACGCCAAGAATACCGGCCTCACGTGCCTTCATATCCGGGTCGAAGTTACGGGCCATCTGCGGCACCGCGTCCTTGGGACCCTTCATCGCGTACAGACCCGACTTGTTCTTCGAGGTCGGCTTACCCATCTTGCCTTCCTCACCGGCGTGACGCTGGCCCGTTCCGCCGGCCTCTTCGTCACTGTTCTCGTTGAGGTCTTCCGGCGGCGGCTCTTCTTCCTTCACCTCGTCCGGCTGATTCATGAAGCCGACGAAGCGATTCTCGCCCGCGCTCTCATCAAAGCCTGCGGCAAGCAGGTACTCCTGAGGAATGCGAGTAATCAGGAACCAGAACACGCCTGCGACGACACCGACTCCGCCCACATAGGCGAGCACGGGCCAATCCATCTCGCCGCGACCGACCATCAAGAGGCCCGGGTTCACCGTGTTGATGTGGAAAGACACCTCGCCATGCTTGACGCGGCAGGAGGCCTGCGGCGGGAGCGGGAACGAGTAGGCGGATCCTGCATTGGCGGCACGACCCGAGCTCACCAGTTCAGACAGCGCGACGCGCTGACCCTGAACCGTGACGTCGCCGGTCATGTCCTTGGTGAAGTTGAGGGTGAAGCCACCGCCACCGCTGCGCACAAGCGGGAATGCAACGGGGTCAGGCAGACCCGCGGTCGGCACGTGGAAGGTGGCGTGGTGACCTTCGCCGATCGTGTAGTGCTCAACGACACGCTCGGTGAGGCGAAGCGCACCGGCGACCATCGGGAGCAAACCGAGTAGCGCGAGGCCGAGGCCAAGGCCACCGGTGTTGTAGCCGGGCACCTTCGGCGCTGAGAGACCGTCTTGCTGCGCCTTGAGAGCAGCCTTGTTCCATGTCGCCCAGTCCTGAGTGACCTCGGTGAAGAACAGACCGATACCCGTGGCCACCATCGCACCGCCGACCAGGAGGAAGACTGGAGCGGTCGCACGACGGTTGCGACTCTGCCCGACGTGGACCACGTCGAGCGGGGTCTTTCCGAGCATCGCCACAACCTCGGCGACTTGACGGCCATCCTGCGCCTCGACGCTACTGAGATCGACCTGGATCTGGGGGGCGGGCGCACGACGGGCAGCTGCAGCCGCAGCCGGCGCCGCCACTGCCGCAGCAGCGGCAACGGGCGCGGCAGCCGGCGCGGCCATGGCGATTTGCGTGCCGCCCCGCGTGCTCTCGACGGGTGCGGCCACCGCGTCGGTGATCGACACTTCGATGCGGTAGGGGCCAACCTGCACTGTGTCTCCAGAACTCAGCGCTGCGTTCTTGTCGATCGCGGCGCCATTGAGCATGGTGCCCTGCGCGCTGCCGAGGTCGATCAGGCGAACGTCGTTGCCCGAGGTCTCGATGACCGCGTGCAGACGGGCGACGCCTTCGTCATCGAGGCACAGGTGGCTGCTCTTGAGCTTGCCGATCTTGACCACGTCCTGGGTCAAAGACTTGGTCTCGACGAGCTGGTCGTCCTTGTAGATGTTGAGTGTGAGCGTCTTGGTCGACATGGCGGGCCTGGTTCCTCGGTGGCGGGGCCTACGACATCAGGTGCCGTACAGGGTTCCGCGGGAGGAGATTTTTTCTTCTGCGGGCGAACTCACGAAGTAGGCGGCGACGACTAGATGTCGTTGGCCATCTTAATGAGCTCGGTGATGAAGTGCGGTCGAATCGTGATCATGTTTGCGTGCTTGCTGCGCACGCGGGACTGGACGCCGTCGCCATCGGGTGAGAGGAGCTCACCGTCGACGTTGTCGTCTTCGAAGTCATAGACGGTCGCTTTGCCACCGCCACCGCCGACGCGTGCATTCTCGTCGGAGTCACCAGCTGGGCCGGCATAGGCGACCGACGGGAGGGCGAGGGAAGCAACGACCAAAACTGCGGACACGGAGATGCGCATGACGATCCTTTCACAGGCCCCCAGCAAGGGGGCGACGGCTGACTCTATCTCTGATCCAAGGCGCGTGTAAACGTTTGAAACGCACATTCTTCACATGGGGAGGGCGGCCGATGTCGGAGATCGCGCGGAGTGATGGGGACGGTGCCTGCGGCGTGCTTCGCAGGGCAGTGGGATTCGGGCGGCCGGATCCGGTTCGGCCAACTCGGATGGGTGGCGGCGCCGTTTGGCGGGCCACGGTCTGCCCCGTCGGGGGCGATTGTCACGCCGGGAGAGCGCCCAATCAGGCGGCGGCCAAGGGCTGTGCTCGGAGATCGTCCGAAGAGAGGTACGGCCGGGACGCCTGGGCGGGGCAGACGGGAAAGGACGGACGGGAGACGGCCGGGAGGGTGAAGAGGCCGGGCGGCTCGCAAACGCGAAAATGCACCCGGAGGCCCGTGAGGGCCTTCGGATGCAAGGGCAGGGGCCAGGAGTGTCCTGGAAGCGGTCGACGGACATCTCCCGCGGTCAGTCTTCGGGGCGATCGTCGGATCCCCGCCCTCGTGAGGGTCGAGCGTTGCGGAGGGGCCTTCCGGGTCCCCCATGTTCGCTCGACCTAGATGTCATGCGAGAGGCGGATCATGTGCTCGGTAAAGACACCGCGGATGGTGATCATGTTGGCGTGATCGATTCCGATCTGGCCACGAACGCCGGTTCCGTTGGGGCTAAGGGTCTCACCGGAGATCTCGTCGTCTTCGTAGATCACGTGGCGGTCCTTGCCGCCGGAGGCCGCCAGCTTTGCACCGTCTTCGGTCGGAGGGTTCGCTCCGCTCGGTGCGGGGGCTGCAGGAGCGAAGGACATTGCGAGACTGAGAAGAACTGCGTGCGCTGCCATGGTGAAAACCTCCAAGGCGGGGAACGAGTCGTCGTCCACAACAGGTCTAACGCGGTTCGTTTTTTTTCCGGGGCCTGCTTCGCGCCAGTCCATCAGCCCGCACGCTTCGCGAATGGTCCCAGACCCAACGGCCTCGGGCCCGCTCGCGACCGCTCCGAGGTGAGCGTGTCGCGATGGGGCCCGTATCAACCGAACGAGTTCGTCGCTTTTTGAGTGGCGAATCCGTCTGGCGCTCGATTCGACAAATCAGCCGCCCGCGGGGGGCGTCTCGGCCGGCGCACCGCCAGCGGCGGCAGCGGCTTCTGCCTGCTTCTCAAGCTCAAGGAGGCGCTCACGCTCGATGCGGTTTTGCTCCTCTTCCTTCTTCTTCATCTCTTCCATCTGCTTGGCCATCTCCTCGGCCTTGCGGAAGCCGACGATTGCGTCGTCGATGATGATCTGACGGTCCTTCGCGTCGGCAGCGCTCGCCTCAAGCTTCTTGTCGGTACCCGCGACGTCGCGGAACTTCTGAAGGTGCTTCTTGGCGGTACCGTAGTACTCCTCGATCTTGGCCTGATCGGTACCGTCTTGGGCCGGCATGTGGTCCTGATACAGGACGCCGAGGTTGTACCAGGGACGAGCATCCTTGGAGTCAACCTTCGTGGCCTTGTTGTACCACTCCTCGGCCTCCTTGTACTTCTTCAGGCCGCGCTTGGCGACGCCCATGGCGATGGTCGCCTCAATATTACGCTCGGTCGCGGGGTCCTTGAACGCGCGCTGGAGTGACTCTTCTGCGGTTTTGTAGTCGCGGAAGCGAATCGAAATGAACGCGATGTTGAGGTTCGCGTCGGTGTGGTCTGGATTGACTTCCACGGCCTTCTTGAAGGCCTTGAGCGCGTCGACCTGGTTGCCGTCCTGCATGAACAGCAGGCCCTGGAGGTTGTAGATGTCGGCGCTCTGCTCGTTCTCCGTCTTGAGCACGCGGACTGCCTGCGTCACGACCAGCTGGCTGAGGAGCTTGTAGCTCTTGTCCTTGGTTTTGCCGCGGTCGTAGTACAGGCGCGCCAAGTTCTCATACGCCAGCTTGTTGCTGGTATCGACGGCGAGAACGTTCTGGATCTGCTTCTCTGCCTCTGTGAAGTCAGCCTGATCCGTCTTACCTGAGTAGCGATCGCGGTGCACTGCTGCAAGGTTGTTGCGGGCTGCGAACGCCTTCTTCTTGTCGGACTCGATGGCCTTCTTGAAGTAGTCCATCGCGTCCTTCTCCTTGCCCTTCTTCCAGGCTAGGACCCCAAGGTTGTTGAACGCGAGCTGGTAGTTCTTTTTGGCCAGCGCCTGGTAGATCTCTTCGGCCTTCTTGGTGTCGCCGCACTCGTCATAGACGGCGCCCGCGTTGAACTCGGCGGCAATGAGTT
>CAZVEM010000281.1:0-8045 GCA_964626165.1 uncultured Nannocystaceae bacterium | reverse complement strand
GCACGGCAACCTGCTCAAGGTTGACCGACACGGCTACGTCGGCCGGGCCTTTCACGGAGCCCGTCGACTGGATCACGAGGAGCGCCGTGCCCTCTATCGTGGACAGCGCATCTCTACGCAACGCGAGCGCTTCGCGTACGTCGACACGCTGTTCTCGCTGCCCGAAGTGGACATCTATGCCGCGCTGGTCGAGATGATCGATGCCCAGCCCCAACTCTGGCCACAGGGGGCGCCGACCTACGCCCAGGCGTGGGAGGACGTTCGTGAGTCGATTGACCTGGCGCATCGCGACGACTCCATTAAGGCAAAGGTCAAGGCCGACCCAGGTGCCTACCTCAAAGACGATCCCGATCTCGCGGCCACGCTGCACAAGCTGCGTTCGGCAGGGAAGCGGCTACTGCTGATTACCAACAGCCTCTTTGACTACTGCGATCCGGTCATGCGGTGGTTGCTCGACGGGCGGCTTGAGGGCTACGACGAGTGGACGCGCTACTTTGACTACATCGTGGTGGGCTCCGCCAAACCCGCCTTCTTCACGGGATCAGAGCCGTTCTGGGAGGTGGACCCCGCGACCGGCCAACTTGCGAGCAAGGGACAGCGCGTGCCCCAGAAGGGCAAGATCTACCAGGGTGGCCACCAAGGTGGTCTGCAGGAGGCCCTCGACTGCTTCGCAGATCAGGTGCTCTACGTCGGAGATCACATCTACGGAGACATCGTCAAGAGTAAGAAGAGCAGTGGCTGGCGAACCGTGCTCGTCGTCGAGGATCTTGAGCACGACGTGGCGGTCCGGCGCGACTATTTTGCCGAGCTTCGGGAGATCGAGGCGCTCATCGGCTTACGCAACCGGGTGCACGTCGAAATCGGCAAGCAACGTCATGTGCAGCGGGTCCTCGCCAAGCTCACAGAGGATGATCTGCGGGGTCTTGGCATCACCGGAGATACGGCGGCGGTGCTGGAGGAGACGCGCGTCCGCGCTCGCGCACGCTTCGACCGACTGCGCGAACATCAATCGGCGTTGCAACTCAGATTGGATCGCATGAGGGGCGAGGTTGGTGCGGCATTTAACCCGCACTGGGGCTCGGTCTGGGCCGAGCGCTTCGATGCCAGCCTATTTGGCACGCTCGCGGAGAGCTATGCCTGCCTCTACACATCACGCGTGAGCAACTTCTTCTATGTCTCCCCGACGCACCTTTTCCACGCCGACCACGGTTCTCTCGCGCACTGGTAGTCGGGCAGGGCGCGTGCTATCGCGGGCGCTGCGTGGCTGAGCTCAACGAGCACTCACAAGCGTCTGGGCAGGGGTCTCACGATCCCACGACACCTCGATCGGTGCAGGCCGATGCCGAGACCCCCGGTGAGACGGCCGGTGACACGGCCGGGGAGTCGGCCCAGAAGGCGACCTCGGGCAACCCGCTCCGTCGCTTCTACGCGTGGACGCTGAGTTGGGCCGATACTCCGTACGCCGTACCCGCGCTCTTCGTCATGGCGTTCGTGGAGTCGTCGTTTTTTCCGATCCCGCCCGATGTGCTCCTGCTTGTGCTCGCGTTAGCGGCACCGACGAGTGCGTTCCGTTATGCCGCCTGGTGCACTGTCGGCTCCGTGCTCGGTGGCATCTTTGGCTACTTTATTGGCTTCGCCGTCTGGTCGAGTGTCGAGCCGTTCATGTTCCAGTGGGTTCTCTCGGCGGAGAAATTCGACTATGTGATGGGGATTTATCGCGAATGGGGTGGCACTGTCGTGTTTCTCGCCGCGTTCACACCCATCCCCTACAAGGTGTTCACGATTGCGGCGGGCGTGGCGTCGCTCAACCTGCCGCTTTTCGTGGCAGCAAGCCTCATCGGGCGGGCCGCCCGCTTCTTCCTGGTCGCGGCCTTCATCTACAAATTTCACGACAAGGCAGTGGCCTTGATCGATCGGTGGTTCAACTGGATCACGATAGGTGTCGCGGTCGCGGTCGTTTTGGTCGTGGTGCTCACGAAACTTCTGTAGCGCCAGTGGCGACGCGGCCCCGGCGCTACAGCATCGCGGACACCGCTCAGGCCGCCGCGGCGACGGCCTCGTCTGGGATAAGGACCAACTTGTCCTTGTCTGAGGCGACGTCGACGACTGCGTTCATGCCCGGGAGGAGACGGCCGGCGAGGATCTCCAACGAGAGCGGCTCAAGGAGCGCAGATTGCAAGAGCCGCTTGAGTGGGCGGGCGCCGAACTCTTGGTCGTAGCCGTGCTCGCAGAGCCAGTTCGTCGCCGCGGTCGTGAGCCGGAGGCCGACTCGGCGGTCCGCCAGACGCGCCATGATGCGGCGCATCTGAACCTCAAGGATGCCGTGCATGTGCTCGGGCGCGAGCGCGTGGAACTGGAGAACGCCGTCGAGTCGGTTGAGGAACTCTGGGCGGAACACGCGGCGCAGCGCTTGCTGTTGGGCCCGATCAAGCTCCGCCTTGCCGATCTCGCCCCTTGCCATCGCGGCACTCAGCTCCGAGCCCACGTTGCTCGTCATCAAGATGACGGTGTTGCGGAAGTCGACCGTTCGACCCTGGCTATCGGTGAGTCGACCATCGTCGAGCACCTGCAGCAAGAGGTTGAACACGTCGCTATGTGCCTTCTCGACTTCGTCGAGCAACACGATGGAGTACGGGCGGCGGCGAACGGCTTCCGTGAGCTGCCCGCCTTCGTCGTATCCGACATAGCCGGGAGGGGCGCCGATGAGTCGCGAGACCGAGTGGCGCTCCATATACTCGCTCATGTCGATGCGCACGACGTGGCGATCGTCATCAAAGAGGAACTCCGCGAGGGCCTTCGCAAGTTCGGTCTTGCCCACGCCGGTGGGTCCGAGGAAGAGGAAGGAGCCCATCGGACGATCGGGATCGGCCAGCCCGGCGCGTGCGCGTCGAATTGCTGCTGCGACCGAAGCAATCGCCTCATCCTGTCCGATGACGCGCTTGTGCAGGCCTGCTTCGAGTTCGAGCAAGCGGCTCTGCTCGCTCTGCAACATGCGAGTCAGCGGGATGCCAGTCCAGCGCGAGACGATCTGCGCGATGTCCTCTTCATTGATGACCTCTCGTAGGAACGACTCACCACCCGCAGCGGCGCGATCGAGCTCGAGGCGCGCTTGCTCGCGGGAGCGTTCCAGATCGCGAATCGTACCGTAGGTGATTTCTGCGACGCGGTTGAGATCGCCGGCTCGCTCGGCGCGATCGGCCTCGGCCTTGAGCTCTTCAATGCGGGTGTTGATGTCTTTGATCGCGGCCATCTGGTCGCGCTGAGACTTCCAACGAGAACGCATCGCATCGATCTCCTCGCGGAGCGACGCGAGCTCAGCCTCGACGCGCGGCAGACCCTCGCGGGTTGCCTGGCTATCGGGCTCCCGCATCAACGCTTGCCGTTCAATCTGGAGGCGTGTCATGCGACGCTCACGCTCGTCGATCGGCAGGGGCACGCTCTCGACTTCCATCTTGAGCTGCGCGGATGCTTCGTCGACCAGGTCGATTGCCTTGTCCGGCAGAAAGCGATCCTGGATGTATCGGTGGCTCAGATTGGCGGCGGCCACGATGGCGGAATCAAGGATCCGAATGCCGTGGTGGGCCTCGAACTTCTCGCGTAGTCCCCGGAGGATCGCCACGGTATCCTCGACGGTAGGTTCGGTGACCATGACCGGTTGGAAGCGGCGCTCGAGCGCTTTGTCCTTCTCGATGTGCTTGCGGTACTCGTCCAGCGTGGTGGCGCCGATGCAGCGCAGCTCGCCACGTGCGAGAGCGGGCTTAAGCATGTTCGCGGCATCTTGCGTGCCCTCGCTCCCGCCGGCGCCGATCAAGGTGTGCAGCTCATCGATAAAGAGAATGATGCCGCCGTGCGCCTGCTCGAGTTCGGTTAGTACGGCCTTAAGACGCTCTTCGAACTCACCGCGGAACTTCGCGCCCGCGACCAGTGCCGCGAGGTCAAGTTGTAGGATTTTCTTTCCTCGCAGGCTTTCCGGTACGTCGTGTGCGGCGATGCGAAGGGCGATGCCCTCGGCGATCGCGGTCTTGCCCACGCCCGGCTCACCGATGAGTACCGGATTATTCTTGGTACGACGCGAGAGCACTTGCAGTGTGCGTCGAGTTTCTTGGTCGCGTCCAACCACGGGGTCGAGCTTGCCCTTGCGAGCGAGATCGCTTAGGTCGCGGCAGTACTTGCTCAGCGCCTCGTAGCGACTCTCCGGCTCTTCGGTATCGACGCGCTGATTGCCGCGAAGTTCGGCGAGTGCAGAGAGCAACAGGTCCTTGGTCAGACCCACGCCGCGCAACACCGCGCTGGCGCGCACCCGATCCCGCTCGCCTTCATCGCTCAGCATCGCCAGCAGGATGTGCTCCGCGCTCACGAACCTATCCTTGAGCGCATCGGCCTGCGCTGCTGCCAGGTCGAGCGTCTTGATAAGCTCCTGCGATGGTCCCACCGCAGCGCCCGTGACGCGAGGTTGCGTCGCGAACTGCTGTGACACCGCGCGCTCGACAGCTCCCGCGTGCGCACCAGCACGTTCAAGTAGGGGGCGGGCTAGGCCACCGTCCTGCTGAAGCAATGCGAGGAGGAGATGCAGGGAGTTGAGCTCTGGGTGATTGAGCTCGCGCGCCATCGCGTGTGCGTGTGCGATCGCTTGGCGGGTCTTTACGGTGGCGTTCTCGGCTTGGAATGCGCTCATGGTGGTGGACTTTCTGACTTCGGACCGCAGATCTCCCAGCGCGCGAGAAGATCGTCATCTCCTCGTTCGTGCTCACGGGCAGGCAGCACTCCTTGAGTGCGCCGTTGATCTCGACTGCTGCGGCGCAATCGATCGCGCCTCAGTGGACTCGGTGACCTTCGGGAGACCCCTCGGTCGCCGCAGCTGGGAGCCCAGAATCGTGCAGGGCTCTCTTCCGCGGGCGCCATCCTGAGTTGGGTCGGGGCGCTGGCAAGGGGCCCAGCCGGATTGGCCGCCCTTGAGCTACGCGACGAGACGCACACTTGCCCCGGGGGCGCTTGCATGTGAGGCGCTGCGATCGGATGCTGTGCCCCAATGCGCAGGCGATGTCCGGACTCCGCGATGGCGATACGCGCTGCCGCCGCTGCGCTTTTGTTCGCCAGTGGGGCGCTGGTCGCGTGCGGAGATGCTGGTCAGAGCGGGCAACCCGGCCAATCCGGCCAAGGTGGTCAAGATGGACAGGTGGGCGCAAGCGGTGAGACCGGCTCGTCGGTCGATGGCCAGCAGGCCGCGGACGATCGCCGCACTGCGTGGTCTTCGGACGAGCGCGGTGCGCCCAAGGCAGGGCGCTCAGGAGATGACTCTTCGATGGAACAGCAATTCGCGATGCCGTCGGCCGTCAAGTGGCACGAGGGTGGTCTTGAGGAGGCCCTCGCCGCCGCCGCGAAGCAGAAGAAGAAGGTGGTGCTCAAGGTCGGTGCCTATTGGTGTCCACCTTGTCAGACCCTCGATGTCGAAGTCTTCTCCAAGCAGAGCTTCGCCGACGCGCTCGAGGCGTGGGCCGTGCCGGTTCATGTGGATGTGGAGCGGGACGATGGGCGCGCGGTTGCGGAACGATACTCGGTGATGGCGTACCCGACCATGCTCGTGCTCGATGGCGACGGTAACGAGCTTGGCCGGGTGGTCGATGCCCATCCGGCCGACGAGCTCGCGGCGACGCTCAAGTCCATCGCCGAGGGGCAAGACCCGCTTGAGGCCCGCGCCGCGGCGTTGGCCGCCAAGCCCGAGGACGTCGGCTTGAAGATGGAGCTTGCGGATGCATACGCGAACGCCGCGAAGCGCGACAAGGCGGATCAGCTCTTCAAAGAAATCGAGGAGAGCGAAGCCTCCAAGTCTCCACCCGGGGAGTACGCCGCCAAAGCCAAGTATGCGCGCGCGATCATGATCCTCGACAAGCTCGACAAAAAGCCGCTTGCCGCGATTACGGAGCTTCGCGATCTGCAAAAGCTTTACCCAGATTCGAAGGAGGCGCGCCGCGCCTATCGGCAATTGGGTCGCATGCTGCACCGCTTGGGTCGAAGCGCCGAGGCGATGGTGGAGCTCGAAGCGATGCTCGCGCTGGGTCCCAGCGATGCGGATGTACTATCCAACTTCGTGTGGTTTTCCTTCCGGGAGCGCTGCGGCACCTCTCGGGGGCTCGAGGTGGCGAAGAAAGCGGCGACTCTGTTTCCTGACAACGCCGAGTTCGCGTATCTACAAGCGGAACTCCACGAACAGCTCGGGCACTCCCAAGAGGCCCTGGTGTCCATCAGGCGGGCGCTTGAGATCGAGCCCGCGAGCGCCTTCTATGCCCGTCAGGTGGAGCGCTTTGAGGCCGCGGCTGCTGGCACCGCGCCGGCGGGCGACGACAGTGCGAAGGCCCCAGCGGTTGCACCGTGACGCTATCTTGCGGATCGTGGACGGTTGTTTGCGTTGCCGCGGGATGGACGTGGGCGACGGTTCCCACGGCGACGTCAGGAGCCGGGTCACGCCGCGAGCTGGCGCCGCAACTTGAGTTGGCTGCGCCGGTCGAGTCGAACCTACTCGACGGGATGCCTGCCGCGGTCGAGATTCCCTCGCTGGATGGGCTGGCTGCGCTCGACCGCCTATTCGCTCCGCCTGCGGTCGAGCAAGGTTTGCGCGACGTGCCCGCCGACGATGCTGAGCATGTGACAGCAACCTCGGACGCCGGGGGCGGGGGGGAGGCCGGGGGCCGGGGGGAGGCCGGAGGCCGGGGCGAGGCCGGACTCCAACATCCAGCAGCGAAAGAGGACGGCCAAGGATCGGGCTCCGAGAGCCAGTCAGAGCCTGCACCGGACGGGCAGACCTCGGCGCCCTCGGCAGATCAAGCGGATGCGACGCCGAGCACACCGGCCACACAGAACAGCCAAGGGCCGAGCCCAGTGGGTTCGACGAATGCACCCGACACGTGGAGTCCACCACGCCAAGACTCGCGCCGTCGAGGTGCACGTGCAGGTCGGCGCGGAGCGAAAGGACCGGTCTTTGAAGGTCCTCCGGGGGGATACGTGCGGGCCGGCGACTATCGGGATCCCGAGCCCAAGGATGGCTCGGATCTCACGCTTGCCGGTGAGATCGCGCTTCCCCTAGGTGTCATCCGAGCAGGCTTGGGCATCGGCACCGTACTTCTTGCCCGCCCCGACACCTGCCTTCGGCAGTGGAGCCAGGCCACGCCGGCGACCTGTGATGGGCTTCGTCTGTACGGCTACTACGGCATCAGCATGGGTTCTGCGATGGCGATCGCGGGCGCAGTACTGCTGGGGGTCGGCGCTCGACAGGCTCGGGCACACCGGGCCTGGGAGCGAAAGTATGGAATTGCGCTCCGTCCGGCCGGCGGCCCCGGCGACGTCGGCGTCGGCATCTCGCTGCGATTCTAGCGAGATCCGTGGCGTGCTCCTCGCTCGCCATCTCGCTCACTTGCGGGCACACTTGGGCGATCGCAGCAATTTGAGCTAGGCGGCCGATCGAGCGGTGCGCGACAACCGACGCGTGGAGTGAATCGAGGGTCGAGCGCGCCGCTACAGGTCCCACGTTCCAGAGGCTGTCTGCGACGACGGCTGAGATCGTTCAGCAGCCGCTCAGACTTCGCGGGCCTCAACACTTGAGAAGATGCGACGGTGCCGGCTCGCCGTTCCGCACATAGCTAGCAAAGCCAACGTCGCAACTACGCTTGGCATGATCGAGCGCGCCAAGGACCGCGAGGCACAATTACGAAGTTCTCCGTAGCTGTTGGCCTCGTCGCAGTCGAGCGACCTCTGGCAACGAGAACAGCCAACCGCGACATCTCTGCCGCACTTGGAAAGGCCATCAGAATCGCGCACACTCGTGCTGCCGGATAGACGCCCGATCGTGGTGTCCAATGGCAAGCCCATGTGTCCCCACATCGAGTGGGGTCCTTGACCCGGAGCTTGATTCGAGATGAACCGACGCAGCCTCACTCTCACGACCCTTGTTCTCTCCCTTTGCACGATCTCCGCGATCATCCCGGCCTGCGGTGGTGATGACGGTAATGTTGATGCCGGCGATGACGGCATCATGACCGGCGACGGCGACG
>CAZVEM010000280.1:0-8062 GCA_964626165.1 uncultured Nannocystaceae bacterium | reverse complement strand
CGAGCAGCAAGCGAGTTCGCTTGAACAACCCACGAGCGAAGATCGCCCCGTCGAGGTCATCGAGATCCAACCGCCGTGGCCGCCGGTCGAGGAGGGTTGGGGCGTGGCGACCTACCTGTCCAACGACGACTCCATGAGCCTGAGCTCGGCGCAGCGGGTGCTCTACGCGCTCGATCAAGACCTGCCACTTCCGCTCTCCCACATTCGACCTCACGAGCTGCTGAACTACTTCACCTTTGACACCGCCTCTGTCGCCCCGGGCTGGGACTTCTCGGTCCACGCGCGCCTCGACGCAGCGGGAGATGCCAACGGCAATCACGACCTCGCGATCTCGATCGCAGGTCGCGACGCGGGCGTCGCGGGCCGTCGTAACGTCGCACTGACGCTCGTCGTCGATCGTTCGGGTTCGATGAAGGAAGAGGGCCGCATGGAGTACGTCCAGCGCGGTCTGTCCTCGATGCTCGGCCAGCTCAAGACCGGCGACGTCATCAACCTGGTCTCGTTCGACGACAAGCTCTGCCTCCCCGTCCACAACTTCGTCGTGGGCCGCGACGATCCCAATGCGCTGGTTCGGGCGATCAGCAAGATCAAGCCGCGCGGGCACACAAACCTGCACGCCGCGCTCGAGCTTGGCTACGAGCTCGCAGATAGCGGCTACATCGACGCCTACTCCAACCGCGTGCTCGTCATCACCGATGCGCTGGCGAACACCGGCATCACGGACGCGACGACGCTCTCGATGGTGTCCGACTTTTACGACCGCCGCCGAATCCGACTCTCCGGCGTGGGGGTCGGCCGGACCTTTGACGACACGCTCCTCAACAAGTTGACCGAGCGCGGCCGAGGTGCCTACGTCTTCCTCGGCTCGGGGGCAGAGGTTGACGCCGTCTTTGGTTGGGGATTTACCTCGCTGATCGAGACCATCGCCGAGGATGTCCACTTCCGGCTGCACTTGCCCCCCACCCTTCGCCTGGCCGGATTCGCTGGCGAGCAGGCGTCGGTCGAGCGCAGCGAGGTCCAAGCGATCCACTACTTCTCGGGCACCAATCAGCTCTTCTACGCGACCCTGGCTGCCTGGCAAAACGAGGTCCGACCCGACGACCAAATCATGGTCGAGATCGACTATGAGCAGCCTGAGACCGGACAGGCCGTGGTCGAGCAGGTTGCGATCCGCATCGGCGACATCATCGAGCCCACCCAGAGCGGCAACAGCCGCGAGCGCAACGCCGACAACCTCACCAAGGCGCGCTTCTTGATGAAGTGGGTCGATGCGGTCAGCAGCCTCGCGGGTGCCGAATGGCGGGGCGGGTTCGGCGATGCCTCGCGCTACTCCGTCGCGCCAGCGGTCGTTGCGGCCGATCTGGCGCAGCGCGTCTGTGCCGAGTGGCAACCTCAGCTTGAAGAGCTCGCACGAAACGCCAACGATGGCGAGACCGAGCGACTCATGATGCTCTGGACCCATCGCTGCAGCGTTCACGGCGCCGCGCGTCGTCCAGGCCGCCGCAACGAGGGTGGCTGGCCCTCGGCGAGCGGGCGTTGATCGATCTGGCCGCGGCGCGAGGGGCTGGCGAGAGCCCCTCGCCACCCGCGGCTGTCGATTTGGAGCGAGCGGCGAGGCTAGCTGCCCGAGATACCCATGCAGCTTGAATTGATCCGGACCTCTCTCATCCCAACGGCAAGGGTGACGCTCGATACGCCGTTCCCGGACTCGTCTTCGATCCAGATCATGTCCCCCGCAGTGCCGCTGTGACTGGTCCGGGTGTTGGACCCGATCGAGCTGTGCCGACCCGATCCGAACTTCGGTTTGCTGCCAAAGAAGAGCTTGACGGTCTGCTTGCACTCGTTGATGAGCGTCACGCTCACGAAGGTATTTTGCGGCGGCGCGGTCGCATTGTTGGTCCCCGATGAGGGCGGTGCACCCGCCGGTCCGTTGCTCGCGTCGTTGACATCGTTGCCGTACGACGGAGCTGGCGGCGCGGCTGCAGCGGCGGCTGCCATGCGAGCGTCGTAGGTGTCGGCTGATTCGGCGCTGCAAACAAAGAGCCCGCAACGCAGAACGTAGCGCTTGTTCTGCTCGCAGCCGCTGGCATCCCAGTAGCCCGAACCGCTCGCGTCAGGCTTGACCGCCAGACCGTCCGCGCTGCACTGCATCTCGGGTACCGCGACCTTGCGTACCGCAGCCTCCTTGGTCTTCAGGGAGAAGCCACAACCGGCGGCGAGGGTCAGCGCCGTCGCGCAGGCCATCGGGAAAAGCATCCTGTGCAGCATCGCCGAAGGGTATCAGACACGTCGCGCGCGCGTCCCCGCGAGCAGTTGCCGTTCCTCTCGCGCGACTGCTGCACGCGCCGCGCTGGCGATGAGCAGCAGCAGGGCGAATAAATCCAAATGGTCGTGCTGCGGCTCGCGATACACATCCATGGCGCGGAGTCTGAGAGCGGCCCGGTCCAATTCGGTGCGCACGGTGCAACCTCGCTGCGACGTGTTGGCCTCGGCTGGTGTCAGGTCTGGAGGCCTTGGCCGTCATGATCGCCGCGTCCGCTTACTCGCAGTTGAACATCCAGTTGACACCAAATCGGTCTTTGAGCATGCCAAAGCCCTTGGCCCAGAAGGTCTTGTCGTAGGGCATCGTGATGGTGCCTCCTTCCGCCATCGCGGCGAAGTCTTTCCGCGCCTCTGCGTCGTCGCTGTAGTGCAGTGAGAGCGAGCAACTGCGCACCGTACCTTCAAAGGGCGCCCACGGGCCAGCATCCGAGCCCATTAACACCGAGCCTCGCAGCCGCACGGTGCTGTGCATCATGCGACCGTGGAACTGCTCGGGCACCTGTGCCGCCATCGGCGAGTCGCCGAACGTGTTTGTGCTCTCTATCGTGCCTCCCAGCGCGTGGGCATAAAAGGCGAACGCTTCGGCACAGTTGCCGTCGAAGGTGAGGTAGGGAGTCGGCATTGCGCGAGTCTAGCGATGAGCGGCCGAACGCAAGAGATCGAGTCGTCGCATGATGCGATCTCACCACTGCCAGGGCCGCTGCATCACGCGCCCCGCTACACCGTTGACTTCCGAGGCTTTGCGGGCTTGGGCTTGGTCGCCGCGACCTGCTGGGCGTCCAGCACCTTGACCAATTTCTTTGGAGCCTGCGCGCGATAGCTCTCCATCAGCCAGGACTTGAGCATGTCGATTTCGGGCCGGTCGTCGGGCTCATAGGCGATCGAGACCCAACCGCTGCGGCCCAAACCGTAGCCCGTGGGCGTCACGCCATGCAGCATCAGCGCGACCGTGCACGACTGCGGCAACTTGCACGAGACGCGCAGAGGCTCGCCATCCAAGTTGATGTACGCAAAGGTCTTGTCTCGCACTGCCAGATCGAGGTGACCTGGCCACGGACTCTTGGTGTGCGCCTCAGGCAGGCTCAGGCCTAGTTCGTGAAGGGCCCGCCGGGCCTGCTCGTGCAGCTCCAAGGGTTTGGACTTGCGCGTTGCCACCACGCGTCGAGCGTATCACCTGAGCCGGCGCGGACGCCCCCCAGATCACGGGGCAGATCACGGGGCGGATCACGGGGCGGATCACGGGGCGGATCACGGTGGCGCCAACAATCCGTCGCCGAAGGAGACCGACACGTCTGCACACCAGATCGAAATCCCGTCGACGTCCGCCAGCGTCAATCCCCCCGGCACGATCGCGTAAACCGTCGCGCCGCTGTAGGGCATTGGTCGCACGAGGTTGGGCGTCATCGGCACCCCCGCGTCATAGTTGCCCCCGTCCGGCCCGCTGTAGACCTCTACGGTGATGCCGGTGCCGTCGTAAACAAAGTTGTCGATGCGGATCGTGCAGTCGTTGACCACGGTGGCCGTGCCTTGCACATCGTGGAAGACGGTAGAGAGTTCGGTGGTCCAGCCGACGCGCGGATGCGTCGCGGGACAGTCTCCCGGTTGGCCGACAACGTCGCCGTCTCCGTCCCCGTCCCCGTCCCCGTCTCCGTCTCCGTCGCCATCCCCGTCTCCGTCTCCATCCCCGTCTCCGTCTCCGTCTCCGTCTCCGTCTCCGTCTCCGTCGCCAATCGCGAGGAACGCAACGAGATCCCGCAGCTCATCATCGCTGAGGCGGTCGGCAGCCCAGAACGGCATGACGGTCGGCTGACTCAGACCCGGGTAGATCGGAGAGTTCAGTGGGCCAGACAGCCGCACCCGAGTCGCGACGTAGTCGGGCTCGAGTCCTCGACCACCGACTTCGATCGCCTTGTCGGTTCCGACGCCACCTGCCCCGTGACAGATCGCGCACGCTCCGTCGAAGAGCTGCTCTCCCGCGATCGGATCACCACCGGCGAGCAAGTTGGGCGGATTGATGATCTCGTAGCTCAGCGGCTCGGCAGGCGCTGAACCTGCCTGCTCCTTCAAGAAGAGCTCTAGCGAGCGCCAGCGGACATCGTCGGCCTCCCAAGGTTCGGCCTTCATCCAATGCTCGATGCAGGTGTTGACCGCTTCCCGAAGTTCGGCGATCTCGCCGTTCTTGTAGCTCGGCCGGGCCGCCGCGTCGCCGATCGGGTGACCCGGACGTCGAAATCCGTCGCTCGCTGGCTCGCTCAGTGCGTGGCAGGTGTCGCAGGTAAACGAGTTGCCGTCCTCGATTGTGGACCGATAGAGCTCTGCGCCCATCGACGCGCTGGGCTCGGCCTGGGCGTTGCAGCCCAGGGCGAGCATGGCCATCAGGCAGCCGGTGGACGCGACGAAGAGGGAGCTTCTAAGGGTGCGCATGCGAATCGGGCGCCACCAGCTGGGACGCGACCGCCTCACTACGCCGCGAGCTCCGAGGTGTTACAGAGTTCGAGGCCGCTCCTCGCAACTGATCGGCCACTCAAGAGCCGAAGCCGATCGGCCCGATATCTCGAGGCCGCGCGCGCGCAAGCTGCCTTACCCGATCGGCGGCGGAATGGTCTCGCAGACCTCCGCAACCGTCTGCCCCAGCGCCTCGCCCACGATGTCCGTGTAGTTCGGCATCTGGTTGCAGCCAAAGCCGCAGCTCCCGATATCGCCGATCACCGGGGGATTGCTAAAACCCTCAAGGAAGGACTTGAGCGTGGCGTCTCCCGCGTTGTCGTAGCAGTTGAAGGGCACGATACCGACGGGCAGCACGCATTCGGGACCGCAGATCGGCTTGGACGCCAAGACCTTATCCCTAAAGTTGGCGACGGGCTCGGGCGACTTATCGGGCTCATCGGTCAGGATGAAGATGAAGAGCAAGGAGCTCTCGTCGCGAAGAAAGCCGGCATTGCTCGCGTCATTTACCGGGTCGAGCGCCCAGCCCGCGGCCGCAGAGGGCATCTCGAAGGAACAGCCGGTCTCGCCCGCGGCCACTGCGGCGCTGGTGAACCAGGACTTGAGTGCGGCGGGATCGTCATTCGTGTTGGCGGCAAAGTAGGGCATCCCCTCGTGCACAAAGAGTCGGCCCTGCTCGCCGTTGCTGCCCGTATTGCCGTCGGTCGGCGGCACGTAGTGCATCATGATCTCTGCGTCGCTGTGCTGGCTCACGCAGTTTGCGGTCGACTCCGAGCAGTTCCCTGTGAAGAAACTCGTGGTGGTCAGCCCAACGTGGATATCGATGCCCGGCGGCAAGTTGGCGAACATCGCGTCGACAAAGCCAGGAAATGCCTGCGCGAGCGCGTCCTGATAGGTCCCCATCGACGCCGAGTTGTCGATCACAAACAGCATGTCGACGTACTGACAGCCCATCTCCCCGTCCCCGTCGCCATCTCCGTCGCCATCTCCATCGCCATCGCCATCTCCATCGCCATCCCCGTCTCCGTCTCCGTCGCCGTCTCCGTCCCCGTCCCCGTCCCCATCCCCATCCCCATCCCCACTCCCGTCATCGGCAAACGCGTCCGTGCTCCCCACCGAGTTGCCGCAACCGAGCGCCACCAGTGAGGCGAGCGTCAGGCAAAGCAAAGAAATTCCCTTGGCGCGGTTCATTGGCCAGCACTTGGCCGGCAGCGGCTTGCATCGTCTCGCAGCACAAAAGAATTCCTAACAAAAGACGCGCGAGGCTCAAGCGGCGAGTGCGCAACGCCCCATCTTGCTCGGCGGGTGCTCACTCGCCCGCGGCCCGTTTGGGTGGAGCGCTCGGCTGTGTCTGCTGCGGGAAACGACGAGACGACGAGACGTCGGGGCGCACGGACGCCCTCAGGGGTTCACGATCGATCACCAGGCTTGCGCGTATTGAGCCCGATCTTCGCCCTGAGCGCGTTGAGCTCGTCCTCGACAAATTCGCGGCGCGCTTTGGACCGATCCACTGCGGCGTTCTTGCGCGCCTGGCTGGATCGCATGCCCTCCTGGTCGCGCCTTTTCTCCTCCGCTCCAGGGCTAGCGGCACGATCCTGTGTCTTGTCGTCGAGACGGTCGACTGTTGAGCCGCAGCGTGAGCATGCAAAGACCGTAGAGCTCTGCGTAAAGAGATCCAAAACGACGTAGGCCGTGAAGGTGCGATCCAGCGAGCACTCGCGAAACTCGCTGACTTGGCGGCACGACGAACACCAGGTCGATCCCCTGCGGCCGCCTTCGACCGGCCGAAGATCGCGGCGCTGACCGAAGAGCACAAAGACCATGTGGTGACGCTAGGCGATGCATTCGATCGAAGCAACAGAAAATCGCTTGCACGCGGCAAGGCTCCACTCTCGGTAGCGGAAACCGGGTTGGTGGGGCGATCATCGATCGACTCATGCGCGGCGGGTCGCTGGTTGACAGCGTGCGTGGACACCCCTGCGACGAACTTGCGTGCCGCGCCTTGCCGTACTGGCGATTGACCTCTCAAGTTGGAGCTGCGCGCTTCACCTGCCCTGCTTTGGCTGACGACCGCTGCCTGCGGCGATCTCGATACGAGACGCATCGGGGCAGGCGGCCAACGCCGACTGCGATCTTGACGCCAAACGCATCGTCGCGGGCGAACAGGTGGCTGCATGCGTGATCGGCGAGTTGGTGTGCGTTCGCGATGCCGGGTTTCATCACGATGGCTTGCTCGCGACGGACCTCGGGCGCGTGCGATAACCCGAGCATTCCGATGTCCGACGCGGCGCGCGAGCACCTCTCCAGGCAGACCGCCGCACACAGCCTTGCTGCCCCGCGAGGACTGAGCCCAGCGCAGGCCGCCGAGCGCCTCGCGGTGGATGGCGCGAACGTTTTACCGACCCAAGCGCCGCGTGGGCCGCTCGCACTCGCAATCGAGGTCATGCGCGAGCCAATGTTTCTGATGCTCGTGACCGCAGGCGGCATCTACCTGCTCATGGGCGAGACCACGGACGCGCTGATGCTGCTCGGATTTGTGCTCGTGGTCATGGCGATTACCTTCGTCCAGGAACGCCGCACCGAACGAGCTCTCGACGCGCTGCGCGACCTCTCAAGCCCACTCGCAACGGTCGTGCGCGACGGTGTGCAGCGTCGTATCCCCGGGCGAGATGTGGTCCGCGGAGACCTCATCATGGTCGCCGAGGGCGACCGCGTCCCTGCGGACGCGGTGCTCCGAACGTCGTCCAATCTCTCCGCGGACGAATCATTGCTGACCGGCGAATCGGTCACCGTCCGCAAGTACGAGCGCGACAGCCTCGGAGATCAAGACGCACTTGATCCACCCGGCGGCGACGGCCTCGCGTCGATCTACGCCGGGACCTATATCACCGCCGGTACCGGCATCGCAGAGGTCAAGGCCACGGGGCCTCGGTCGGAACTCGGAAAGATCGGTCGTGCGCTCAAAGACGTCGAGCCGGAGTCCACGCTACTCCAGATCGAGACGCGGCGATTGGTCCGGGTGCTCGCGATCGTCGGACTCGTTGCCTGCGGCATCGTCGTCGTCGCCTTCGCCTGGACACGTGGCGGCGACATGGACGCCTGGCGACAGGGCTTGCTCGCCGGCATCGCGATGGCCATGGCGACATTGCCGGAAGAGTTTCCAGTCGTGCTCACGGTGTTTCTTGCCCTCGGCGCATGGCGAATCTCCAAGAGCAACGTGCTCACCCGTCGCATGCCGGCCATCGAGACGCTTGGTGCCGCGACGGTGCTGTGCGTCGACAAGACCGGAACGCTG
>CAZVEM010000279.1:0-8082 GCA_964626165.1 uncultured Nannocystaceae bacterium | reverse complement strand
GTAGTCGGTGCGGCAGCCCAGCGAGGGCAGGGTCACAACGGTGAGGCCGGCAAGGAATAGGGCGCTCGCTCGCATGGCGCCAGAGTACCAAGTGCGCGGCAGCCCGTGGGAGCATAAGTTCACAGCCGGGCCGACGCCGCGCGCAGAGCGTCAACCTTACGGCCCAGGCTCTCGTTGTCCGCAAGGTCCGCAAGGGCGCCCGAGCCTGCTAGGTGTAATCAATCCGCGAGAGGCGGAGCTCGCTCTGGAACACGCAGGGCTTGTAGATCGAGCTGCCCAGCAGCATGCGCACGCAGTCCTGGAGGCCCTCGGTCATCGCCGGGTGCGGGTGGTACAGCTCGGCGAGCTCACGGGCGGAGCGACCGTGCTGGATCATGAGCGAGACCGCCTCGATCATGGTTGAGGCATGCGATCCGAGCGCGCGCATGCCCAAGATCCGCGGCTCGTCGTCTGTGGTGGCCAGCACCTTGATGAAGCCGTCCGTGCTTCTCATCGCGATCGCGCGGTTGATCAGTGCGTAGTCGTAGACGGCGACCCGATACGGCACCTTTGCGCGCTGTGCCTGCTGCTCGTTGAGCCCAATCGACGCGACCTCGGGATCGAGGAACATGATCGTGGAGAGGTTCTCGTAGGAGAGTGGGCCCTTCTCCAGCCCGCAGATGCGCTCGGCCGCGTGGCGACCCTCGATCTCACCGACGTTGACGAGCGCGATGTCGAGCGTCACGTCGCCAACCGCATAGATGTGGGGGACGGAGGTCTGGGTATCGACGTCTTTGATGTGGCCGCGCTCGTCGAGTTCGACGCCGGCACGGTCGAGCGCGAGCGACTCGACGTTGGGGACGCGGCCCACGGAGATCAGCGCTCGCTCGACCCGAATCGTCTCGTGTCCGCCGCCGTGATGCTCGATCGTGTACTCGACCTCATCGCCGACCCGCTTCATCTCCAGTAGTTTGGCGCGGTTGTGAACGGTGACGCCCTTGGCCTCGAGATTCATGCTGCAGCGGCGCGCGATGTCCTCGTCCTCAAAGGGCAAGATTCGCTCCGCTCGGTCGATGACGTACACCTTGGTCTGGCCAAAGTTGGCGAAGATCGTGGCGAACTCGCAGCCCACAACGCCCGCGCCAAGGATCACCATCGAGCGTGGAAACCGGTCCATCCGCTGGACATGGTCCGAGGTCACGATGCACTCCCCATCGATCGCGATATCGGGGAGGGCACGGGGCCTTGAGCCGGTGGCGATGATGAACGCGTCCGCACGGACGTCGCGTGACTGGCCGGCCTCGGTCCCCTCGACATGCACCGTGTACGGGTCGATGAAGCTCGCGGTGCCGCGAAGGCGATGCACGACGCCCGCGTGCTCTGTGACCGCGCGCTCGCTGAGGGCGGCGAGCTGTCGCTCCATCTGATCGGCCTTCTCGCGCACCGCATCGTCGACACTGCGACAGACCTGGGCGTAGTCGACGCTGACGCCTTGCACGGCATAGCCACGATCGCGTCGCATGACGCGGCGATAATCGCGAGACAGCTCCCAAAGCGTCTTGGAGGAGAGCGCGCCGTTAAAGATTCCCGCGCCGCCCAAGAAGTCGCGCTCGATCAGGCAGACGCGCTTTCCGAAGTCCCAACAGCGCATGGCCGCGGCAAATCCGGAGGGTCCCCCGCCGATGACGCAGACGTCGTACTTGTCCATGTGCCGCAGGATAGCGAGCGATCCACCGGGCCGTCGCGCTCGCAGGGACGACGCGCGACCGCGGTCAGTAGCTGCCCGAGATCGTCAGCGCACCGCCGCCAATCAGGGGGGTGACCCCGGTCTGCGCGGTGAAGCGTCGGCCATACTTGGGGCGCTGTCGGATGAAGCGCACGCCGTAGACGGCAATCATGCCCATGCCGACAAACATTGCGGCACCTCCGACCCCGGCCAGGACCCCACCGAGCGCGGCTCGCTGCTTCTCCGCACTGGAGTTGACCTCGTCGGGGAACTCGTCTGGGTTCTCCTCTCCATCAATCTCATCGGCGTTGAAGGCGACGATGACGCCCGGTGCCATGACGGCAATGCCGCCGAAGAAGAGGCCCGTGCCGATCCCCAGGCCGCGCTTGGTCTTCTTCCAGTCGGCCTGACCGCGCGCGTCGTCTTCGGCTTGCTTGGCGTCGACCACGATGCGTGGCGGGCCCTCGGCCGCGCCCGCACCGGTGGTACCTCCCGCGGGAGTGCCGGAGCCATCGAGCGCCGCGACCTCGACGCGAAGCAGCGCGCCGCATCCTTCGGGGGGCTCGAGCGCATCGGAGGCCGAGCCCACACAGGCTTCGAGGTTGCCGTCCTCGGCGAGCTTGGTTCGCTCCGTGGTCGACGATCCGCCGCCGCCCACATTGCCCGACGCGGTCGCGACTCCGGCGCTTCCGGAGATATCCGCGGACGCGCCCGAGTAGAAGCGAAAGGCCCCGACGGTCAGTCCCGTGATCACGTGGGTCGCGGTGTCGCAGCGACCTTCAAGACCCGCAGTACCAAAGGAGTACGTGCTCGCCTCGTAGCGCCCAACAATCGTCATCTCCACGTTAAGTTCGCCGGCCCGCGCCAACTCGGCCTCAAGCCGCGCGGCGCCAACGGGGAGGCGAGCGTAGAGGTCGTCGGTGTCACGGATCCGGACTTGCTCACGCTTGCCGGTGGTCGCAAAGAAGTTGTAGCTGTCGTCGCGATAGGTGCAGTTGGTCAGCACCTCCATCTCGCAGCCGTTGTAGCGCACGGGCACCAAGCCCTTGCGGATGCGGGCTTCGAGCGCTGCGCGATCGGAGGATGGCCACTCGACAATCAGCGGTCGACTCTGACTGACGGCCGCGTTGCACTTGGACTGGCCGGTGGCCGTCACGCTCGGCGTTGGCGCAATCTTGGATGCGGCGTTATTTCCCAGCGCGCAACCCATCGCGAGTTGCATCGCGATGAGCAGACAGCCGGATCTACGTCGGTCCACGTCGGACGAAGGTAGCGCGCCCAACCGCGGAGGGGAAGGGCGTCGTTGCGGCAGGGGCACTAGCAGGCTGTCGAAAGACCCCGCGCGGCGCATGGCCGCGCCCTCGCCATGCAGCCCTTTGTTGCTCGTCGGTCACGTACGCCCGGTACGCTCCCTCCTCGCGCCTCGGTCTGCATAGCGATTGCACGCCCATGCACTCCACGGGGGTTCTTCGACAGCCTGCTAGCCACGATCAATTGCATCATCATCGTCGTCACCGACCTCTGCCCGATCGCGAAGGGGTCGAGCCTTGCGCTGGATCAGCTCGCGACCCTCTGCATCCAGGGTCTGCCAAAACGCTGGCCAGTGCGGGATTTCGACGAGCGTCGAGACCACCTGTGCTGCGTTGTGTGGGTACTTGCGCTGGAGGTAACCGAGCACGAGCTGGGGCGTGGCCGCCTCGACAAAGCGAGCCTGCATCGGCGGAAATTCGTAACGGAACTTGCGGAGGGGGGCCGGCGCTTGGCTCATACGCTTAGCCCTGTCCTGGTGTCCAAAGCACCTCTTGGCGGTCGAGCGCCCGCGCGCCTGCCCGCGCGAGCACAAAGAGATAGTCGCTCAGCCGGTTCAGGTAGATCAGTGGGGGTTTGCGGACGCTCTCGTGGGCGGCGAGCTCCAGGCAGCGACGTTCCGCCCGACGGCACACGGTGCGACCCAGATGGGCGTTGGCCCCGACGGCTCCGCCGCCGGGCAGGATGAAGCTACGCAGCGGCTCCAGTCCGTCGTTGAGGAGGTCGATTTCGCCCTCGAGTCGCGCGACGTGGACGTCCTTGATGACGAGCTTCGCGGTGCGCTCGTCGATGTTGGGTGTCGCGAGCTCCGCACCGAGGTCAAAGAGTTCTTGCTGAACCCGGCCAAGCACGACGTCGACGCGCTCCAGCATCGCGCGATCTTGAGCGACGCCGAGCGACTGCTCGATCGCGAGTCGGATCAGGCCGATGCAGGAATTGAGCTCATCGACCTCGCCGACCGCCTGCACCCGCAGCGAGTGCTTGGGCACCGTGCTGCCATCGGCAAGCATCGTCTCGCCGCCATCACCGAACTTTGTATAGACCTTGCTGATGTAGACCATGATCGAAAGTGCTCGTGTTGCTGTGCTTTGCTTAGTGTTGCTGGAATGGCGCGTATCGCCTCTGGGGAGCACTCTGGGAGGGAATTCGCGAACGCGTGGAACCAGGCGCCCTGGCCGCAAATTGTCCCAAGTTGATGCGTTTTGATCTCGTCGGTGTCCTGCTGGTGTCCTGACTTTTGCACGTCGATTCGCAGAGCGGATGCAGTAGAGTGGTCGCCATGGCAACTCGTCTGACATCACGAGGTGCGGTCGGTGTCCCAGCACAAATCGATCGTCGGCCTCTCACGGAGGCAAGGATCCGGCGACTAGGACCGGGGGAATTCATCGCTGGTGGGGTCGAGGGCCTCGTTCTGCGCATTTCTGGCGGGCGAGGCGCGGCGCGGTGGAGACTGCGGTACACGGACTCACGTGGCAAGCGTCGTGTATACACGATCGGCATCCATAGCCCTGATAGCGCCTCGCGCGCTACGCCGCACATCGGCCTTGAGACCGCGCGCGCGCATGCGCGGACGCTGCGAGTCCAGCTTGCCAAGGGGGTCGATCCAATTAGTCCAAGAGAGGCGCGACGTCGCGAGCGGGGGCGGACGATTGCAGACCTGTTGGCAGCGTATAGCGTGGAACACGTGGATGTGCGGTGCACCGAGGCGAGCCGGGCGCTGCACGCCAACATTTCACGGCGCCTGCTGCTTCCGGCATTCGGCGAGGAGACACCCGAGTCGCTTACCTACGCCAAGGTCGTCGAGTGGCATGCTGCGATCGGTGCGCCGCCTCCACGGGGACTGGGGCACGGTCCTGAGGCGAATCGAGCGCTTGCGATCCTCCGTGCCTCGCTCGAATGGGGTGTACGCCAGGGAATCATCAGCGATCCACTGTGGCGCAACCCATGCGTACGCGTTCGCAAGTTCGCGGAGCGAAGCAAGGTCAGGGAAGTACTTAGCTCGCGGCAGCTTGCGGCGCTCTACTCCGAACTCGCTGAGGCGCCTGGCCGACGCAAAGGCGTGAAGGGGAGTAGCTGGGTCCCCCAGCACGTCTGCGACGCGATCGAGTTGCTCGCGAAAACTGGAATGCGACGAGCAGAGGTTTGTAAGTTGCGATGGGCGGATGTTGACCTCGTGCGCGGGCTGGCCATCCTTCCGACATCAAAGACAGGCGCAAGCGAGCGCCCGCTTTCGCGTGCTGCATGCCAGCTCTTGAAGACCGTCGCGGAGCGAGCCTTGGCGCGAGGCCACCTCGCGGCGGAGACGCCGGTTTGTGCTGATGCGCGAGGACGGAGCATCGTTCCGCAGGTGCTGACGAACTACTGGATCGCGATACGAAAACGCATAGGCGTGAAAGTTGGACTGCACGCGCTGCGACATGGCGTCGCGACCCAGTTGCTCGAGTCCGGTGCACGGACGGAAGATGCAGCGAAGGCACTTGGCCACCGGACGCTTGCGACAACGGCTCGCTACATCCACGACGGCGTCGATCGGGCCAGAGAAGCCCTTGATCGGGCCCAGGAGCAGCTAGGCGGCGCGGCCGGAAGACCGGCGCTGTCAGCGTAGGTTTGCCACTTCACGTTCCGGTCCGCGGATGGTTGACAGAGCGTGAGCCGTGCTGCTGCACAAGGAAGCCACCGCCACGCACTTGAGGTGTCGACTCCGCCTCAACCAGGGACGTGGGTCTACGCTGCGGGCAGCGCGGCGCGGCGGTCTATGGCCAGCCCATCGCCGAATCCCGCGGGAACCGTTGTACGGCATCCGGCGTTCGATGTTGCCGGGCGAGCGGAGAAGACGTCCCCACTCGGCCCGCGAAACAGCCGCGAGAGGGCCATGTTTCGACCGGCGTCGAGGCGGTCGTCGGTCATCGGTAGGCCGGGACAACTCGGGCACGCGTGCGCGACCGCGGTCAGCTCGGTTAGCTGTGTCTACAGTCCGACCAAGGCCTGGTCGCCGCTGAACTGCAAGAATGGCGTCCCACCGACCTTCTACTCCGAAAGCGTCGTCGCGGACTGGCCATCGAGCAGAGCTGGAGTGACGGGAACGACAAGTTTCGCATTCGCGCAGCCCGCCCTGGACCGCTCCTCTCTGCCAACGTCCGAGTGGGATGTGGATGGCCTACACAACCGCGTCCGAGACGGTCGTATTTTTGAATCGCGTCCGCGATCGCGACCCCGCGTAAGCCAACTTCACGGGCTAGGCGGGCCACTCTCTCGATCCTCTAGCCGGCGGGCTCCAGTGATAACGAGGTGGGCCCAGGACTGGTCCCTCCCATGACTCGCAGATTCCGTTTCGACTCATGCGACGCGCGCAGCGGGACTAGCGTGCGTTCTGCGTGGTTCGGCGACGAGATCCCACAATAGAGGCTCGTGCCCAGGCACACCTTCGCGAAATCTCCAAGTTTTTGGCGGATTCCTTCGCGATGCTGTAGCACAGAGCTATGTCGACCCACGACGATCAGCCACTCATGAATGAGACCGCTGCAGCACAGTACTTGAGCCTCTCGCGCGCGACACTGCGGACGTGGCGATCTCGGCCGCCCAAGCGACCAGCGCCGCCCTACACTAAGATCTCAGGCGCGGTGCGCTATAGTCGACGCGATCTGGATCGGTACTTGGAGCAGCAAACGATTCGCTCGAGTCCTTCCGGCGCCCGGTAGTGCGATGGACGATCTGATCGGAGGGCGCGACATGCGTTCTACGACGGGCGCTTGGCGCCTGCGCGCTGAGCCATGATGGGCAGATGCGGTCGTTTGGCGGCATTGAGTAGAGCTGAGTCCGCGCGTGCGCGCGCTGCAGCGACGTTCAAGGGCAGAAAGTGTTTTTGCTTGTAGCAAGGCTGAGTTCGGCGCGGGGGTGAAGAGCCGGCGATGCAGTCCATTTGCGCCTGCTGAGTGGAGTCGGGGACGAGTGTATTCGCGGCGGAGCCAACACATTGTCCGAAATCGGCCTTCATGGCGATGGTCCGGCAGGCGGGAGGACGCCATCGCCCTGCGGTGGTGCGCCTTGAATCCGGTTGCCGCAGGCGCGCGTGACCGCGCGTCCGGGCGGCGCGGAACGTTTGGCGTGTTGCAGCATCGTCGGACGAAATTGGGCGCAGCCGGCGTAGTCGCGAGAGCGAGTGGCCGGTATTGAGTTGCGACGGGTCGAAGTACAGCGGAGTAGGGGCCGGGTCTTCTGACGACGTCCAATCCCCCGGCCGAGACATCGATATTGCGCCAGGCGACGTCGAACGCCGACCCGTTTCGAGCTCGACAGCGCCAATCGATGCGCGTTGGCGATTGGTGGCGAGGCCGAAGCCGGTGGATCGGGCACCGAAGCGCCGCGAGGTCGCAACCGGCCGCACAAGCGCTGGCGGCCAAAAACGCTTGCGAGCCGGTGCGATCCGACAGCGGAGGCCATCAGCCGCTGAGGTCAGGCAAACACGTACTGCGCGAGCGCCAGCGCTGCGAATCGGCTGGCTCCGAGCAAGTGTCGAGGCAAGGCGGGCTTGGCGAGCGGAGCCACACACGCGTGGCTCATGGATGGTGCGACGGGAGGTCCAATCTCGCTGGCTACGCAGCAGGGTTCGCGATCTCGAGACCGATCGATCCGGCGGACAACGCTGGAAGCGAGCGCGATATCGGCAAGCTAGCCGCGGCGATCTTCGCGTTCATCATTCTTGGTCGCGGCGATGCGGCGGGACTTCTGCCCGCAGGGCTGGGCGATGGTGCGAAGGGAGAGGGGGGCGGCGCGGCAGTGCGTCTCCCTCGACGAGCAATCCGCGGCCGCACGGAAGTGCCCAAGCAAGTTGCGTGGCCTCAGCCAAGCGCTCGACAAGAGGCGCATGGTGGTCTGCGGCCGAGCGGGATCAGTGACGAGGCGCTGGGGGCGCGCCTCTGGCGCCCGGACACTCGGTCTGCGTCTCGCGGCAAACGAATCTACGTCGGCCGCAGCCTTCCTCCTCCTCCTCTTCCTCCTCCTCCTCTTCCTCCTTCTCTTCCTCTTCCTCCTTCTCTTCCTCTTCCTCCTTCTCTTCCTCTTCCTCTTCC
>CAZVEM010000278.1:2975-8087 GCA_964626165.1 uncultured Nannocystaceae bacterium | reverse complement strand
GCAGTTCGGGGATCCAGATATCCAACCAGCGTACACCTCCTACGGAACGGTGAAAGATCCAGAGCTGCTCGCGTGGCTGCAGGCGCTGCCCGCAAGCCTCAAGGACATCGGCGCGGGCTACCCGACGCTGTTTGCCTTGCCGACCGTGGAGACGCGGCTCAACTACTCCGGCATCGACGCGATCTACGACATCTACGTGCAGGATCAGGATGGCAACGACGTGAACGTGGGCCATCGGACCTGGGTCGAGGGACCCTGCGGCAGCTGCTCGGACAGCTCCAGCGTGCGGCCGATGGCCGTCAGCGGCCAGTACGGCTGCGGCCGCATGATGTACAGCACCTTCGAGACCTCCAGCAGCGCGCACGCGGGCTTAAGCCCCCAGGAACTGGTGCTGCTCTACATGATCCTTGAGATCGGGGTGTGCTTTGATGACACGCCGCCACCGCCGCCACCGGTCGGTTAGCTGCGCACGAGGCCCGGCTCGATCGATGGTGCCGGTCCCTGCCATGTCCGGCCGGCCGCAGGACTGTTGGCGCTGTCTCCGAATGTCGTAATCTCGCGCCACGCGACGTCGACAGTTGCCGCGAGTCCCATGAACCAGCGAGACACCGATCCATCGCTCGTCGTGCAGCGAGCCGGCGAGTCTGTGGTTCGCGTGCTCCGGGATGGACCGCGTGAGGGCGCGAGCCTGCCCGAGTTGGCGCGGCTGGTGGATGTCAGCGTACCGACGCTGCGACGTGCGCTGCGATGGCTGCGGGAAGAGCAGGGAGCTCCCGTGGAGTTCTCGCGGGCGACCGGACGATGGAGCCTTCTCGACCGCGAATTTACGATGCCGCTCGCGGATCCCAGCTCCGACGATCTGGTCGCCGCCCTCTTCGCGGGCGCGCTCCTTGCTCCGCACGCGGATAGCCGGCTCCGAAAGCATCTCGATCGACTGGTTGAGGATCTCGATGCCCGGGTTCGGGCAACGCCGCGCGGTCTCAAGTTGCGCGCGGGATCCTTGACCGCATCGGTCAGTGCGAGCCAGCCGGTCGACCTAAGCCTCCTCGACTTGCTCTTGCGCGCGGTGAAGAGTGCGGTCGTTCGCATCATCTACAAGAGCCCTTGGACCAACGTCGAACGCGATCACGACTTCGAGCCTTGGCAGCTCCGCCTCCACGACGGAGTCGCCTACGTGCGTGGCTGGTCACGTCTGGCCGACGCACCGCGAAGTTTTCGCCTCGCCCACATCCGTTCGGCGCGTCGCCTGGAGGGTGAGATCCCTCGTGCGCCCGTTCCACATGCACGACAGATCTGGGGAGCCGGCGAACTCTCCAGCGGCATCGACGAAGACCGCCCTTCGGTCGCGCGCTTGCTGATCCGGGGGCCGACCGCCCGAGCGGTCGCGGCCGAGCGATGGTCCGAAGCGCAAGTCGATACCTGGCTGGTGCCCGAGGAGCGTCTCGAACGCCGCTTGCCTTACCCCTCGGTTCGCGAGCTCGCGCGTCGGATCCTCGCGCTTGGCGAGGCGGTCGAGGACGTCGAGCCCCAAGAGCTGCGCGACGAGGTCGTCCGCCATGCGGCCGCTCTTGTTGGCCAACTGCGCCCAAGCCAGCTCCGCTCAAGCGAGCCCCGCTCAAGCTAGCTCTGGCCGAATCGGGTCCACCCGAATCAGCTCCACCCAACTGCGGGACGCTCCTGCCGCGAAGTCTTTGTTCTCAGGGCAAGCGCGCTCGACGTGTGGAGGCCGGGTCGGAGGGTTGCGGAGCCAACTGGACGAGGGGGGCGGAGTTAGGCAATGTGCACTCGCTCGCCATGACTTCGCGCTCGTACCCGCAGTTCGTGTCGGCCGTGGTCCTCATGGCGGGACTTTGCACGCCCAGGCTGGCTCACGCCGAGGACTCCAGAGCTTTGCGGGCCGGCGGGCTCGGCGGGCTTCAATCGGTCTCGGTCTCGGTTTCGGTCTCGGTCTCGGCTGAGGCGCCTGCTGCGGAGTCTGACCTTCTCACGGTGGATACCAGCGGTCTTGCAGATCGCGACATGCGAGATCCCGTCGCCAAAGCCGTGCATCGGGACAGCGCGCCGGTGCTCGCGCTCTACGTCAAGATGGGTGGATCGCTCGACGACGTGGCCGTGCGGGTCCAGATCGCCGACCAAGGCGGAAGCGCAGGGGCACCCGGCGATGGCTATGCCTACACCCTCAAGGCAGAGGCGATTGGATCGGCTGCCGTGCAAGTGGAGGGCGCTTGTTCGGGATGCACGGAGCGCGAGCTGGTCAAAGCCGTGACCGACGCGCTTCCGGAGTTGCTCGGCAAGCTCGACAAACAGCGCGGACGTGAGCCCGCGCAGGGCGATAGCTCTGGCGAACCAGAGGGTCCAGACCAAGATCCAAATGGCTCGGGGCGAGATAGCTCGCCTGATCCAAAACGCTCGCCGCTAGGGACACCCGGCAAAGCCGGCGTCGCATTGCTGGTCGTCGGGGTTCCGACCCTCGTGGCCGGGATCGGTCTCGCAGTCCGAGCGGACCAGAGCAGTGGAGAACCTGGTGCCATCGAACAGACAAGCACGCACACACCTGGTTACGTGCTGATCGGTGTGGGCGCTGCAAGCGCGATTGCTGGTGCCGCGCTGCTTGCAACGGATCGTGTCCGCGCACGTCGGTCGCCGTCATCGCAAGCCCGCGCAACCAGCTTTGGCGCGGCTCCGATGCGCGGCGGCATGTCCGTCAGTGTCGGCTTTCGGTTCTAGCACCGGGGTGTGCTCGTCGCATCGAGCGTCCAACCAAGCTCCTTGGGGGGAGCGCGGTGCTCGGCGTCGCGGCGTCACAGACTGTTGCTCTACCTTGATCGTCGTCCTCGACGGACAAGCGTGTTCGGGCCACACTCAATAGGCAATGACCTCCACCGATCCAACGCGCCGATTCGATGAGCGCGCGAGCGACTATGACCTCGGCCGCATCGGCTATCCGCCGACCATCGCAGACGCGCTGCGCGAAGCGTGCTCGCTCGCGGTCGGGAGCGTCATTGCGGAGTTGGGCTGTGGCACGGGCAAGCTCAGTCGCCGTATCGTCGGCCGTGGCTGGAAGGTGATCGGCGTCGATCCGAGCCAGCCCATGCTCGATCTCGCAAAGGAGAATCTCGCAAGCTATCCCGACTTCGAGACGCGCCTCGGTCGAGCAGAGGCCACGGGCTGCGATGCTGCCTCGGTCGATCTGGTGGTCGCGGCGCAGTCCTTCCACTGGTTTGATTTGGAGCAGACGCGGGCAGAGCTTCAGAGGATTCTTCGGCCGCCACGCAGGGTTGCGCTGATCTGGAACGATCGGCATACGCGCGGCAGTCCATTCTCGCTCGCGCTCGAGGCCCTGCTGCTTGAGCACGCGCTCGACATCGAGTCCGTCGGTCATCGCGGCACCGCGCGCGACGAGCGAGTCGCTGCGCTCTTTGGCGATCGGCCCTATCGCAAGCTGACGCTGCCACATACCGAGCGCTTTGATGTGACCCGGTTCCACGCGTACTTGGCCTCCGTGAGTTACCTGCCGATGGTGGGAACGCCGGGCTATGAAGACTTGCGACGCGATGCGATGGGCGTGTTTGAGGCGCACGCGCACGATGGCAGCGTGTCGATCGATGTGTCGACCACGCTCTTTGTCGGTCGGCTCGATCGCTGAGACGGGCCGGGAGACGAGCCGGCGCGCTCACGACCACGCTCTGTGGCGGTCGCGGGTCGTCGGATGCTGGTCGTCAGAATCTGGTCCGTGCTCCCACGGAGGGCCTGCATCAAGCGGTTCGGCGGGCGAAGGGTGTCCTCCGCGCTACGCGACCTCGTCGCGACCGATCGACGAGTAGACGTCTTCCAGATCGGTCCGAACCTTCGCGATCGAGATGACGTCAACGTCCGCGAGAACGAGCTCACGCACGAGCTTGGCCGCGCGGTCCTCCGCACCGTGGACGCGGAAGAGCACCTTGCCGCGATCGGAGGTCTTGGGATCGATGACCTCTTCCTTGCTCAGTCCGACGACCGACTCGATCAAGCCATCGTGTCGCGAAAGGATCTCAAGGGCGACCTGCAGACCGCGCGTGATCTGGATCTCGTGCACGCGCCGCCCAACCTCGTAGCGCTCGATGACCTGCTCAACGGTGCCGTACACCTCGAGCTTGCCCCGCTGAATCAGCGCCACGCTGTCGCAGAATCCATCGAGCTCGCGCAGGATGTGGGAGCTGACGACGATCGCGACGCCCTCATTGGCGATGCGACGCAGGATCTCTCGCAGCGACCGACGACCCAAGGGGTCAAGACCATCTGCGGGCTCGTCGAGGAGCAAGAGCTCGGGGCCCTGAATCATCGTCCTCGCAATTGCCAGGCGCTGCCGCATGCCCTTGCTGAGCTCGCTGATGCGCTCGTTTGCCTTGCTACCTAGGTCGAAAAGTTCCAGGAGTTGCGTGGCGCGCAGATTCGCGTGCTTGTCGGTCAGGCCGTAGCACTCGCCGAAAAAGCGCAGGTACTGGCTCGCGGTCATCGTCGGATAGAGGGCCGTCCCGTCGCCGAGAAAGCCGATCTTGCGCCGAATCTCATAGCGGTGCTCCCAGGCATCCATACCGTCCCACAGCACGCTGCCTCGATCAGGCTTTTGCAGCGTCGCCAGGATGCGAAGCGTCGTGCTCTTGCCGGCCCCGTTTGGACCGATCAGCGCGAGGACCTCACCGCGCGCGATGTGGACCTGAAAGCTCGAAATCGCGTCGCGAACGCCGTCGTAGGAGTGGTGGAGGTCGCGACATTCGATCCGATTCATGGTTCACCCTGCGTGAAGAGGCGAGCGCGCCGCGCAAGGAGACGCGCGAGTCGAGGGAAAGTTTCCCGAGGGAGAGTCTCCCGCGGATCGGCCGTCGCGGCCAGCGCAGGGCGGAGATCATCGAGCGGACGGCGTGGCGACGCACAGCAGCCTCCTGAACCACACCGGCCGTCGCCGATGCTGTGGGCCAACTGCTACCCTCCGCAGCTGATGGCTCCACGAAGTGCCAAGGTCCAAGAACCCGTGCATCCGCACCACCCAAGAGCGGCAGGGATGCGGGCGTGGAGCCTCTCGCTGGCGCTGTGGGGGCTGCTGCTCGTGCTGGGGTGCACGTCACCCAAGGG
>CAZVEM010000278.1:0-2965 GCA_964626165.1 uncultured Nannocystaceae bacterium | reverse complement strand
GGTCGTTCCGTGGCTGCAGCACCGCCGGCAGAGGTCGCGATGCTGCCCCAGCACTGCGCGATCATCCCGGGCGAGCCAGAGCTCAACCCCACCGGGCCTCAACAAGCAGCCGGCATCCCCTGCCTCCGGATGAACGTCGAGGTCGGTGACGCGCCGAGTCGTGGACCCAAGGACGCACCCGTCACCCTGGTCATGTTCTCCGACTTCGAGTGTCCCTTCTGCGTCAAGGGCTATCAGACGGTCCGCGCGCTCGAGGCGAGATACGGCGAGCGCATTCGATTTGTCTACAAGGCGTTCCCGATCGATCGGCATCCCCATGCCTTGATCGCGGCGATGGTCGCCCACTCCGCCCAGCAGCAGGGGCGCTTCTGGCAGTTTCACGATCGTCTGTTTTCAGGCGCCGAGATCGACATGGCGACGATCGAGCGCTACGGGCGGGAGTCCGGACTCGACATGGACGCCGTCGAGCGTGACATCCAGAACCTCGTGCAGGCGCCGGCGTTGCGCCGTGACATGCGCCAGGCGAGGCTGCTCGGCGTTGACTCGACGCCCACTTTCTTCGTCAATGGGCGGCCCCTCAGTGGCGCGCAGCCCGAGTCAACTTTCCGCGATGTCATCGATGAAGAGCTCGAGCTCGCGGGTGCGCTCCAATCCAAGGGCGTTGCGTCCGACAAGGTCTACGAGCGCCTGACCGAAAACGGATACACCGAGATCGTCTATGCCGGTCGGCGTCCACGCCTCGATGACGCCAAGATCTACCCGGTTGAGATCGGTGATGCGCCCTTCCGTGGCCCCCGCGACGCCGAGATCACCGTGGTGTCCTTTGGCGACCTGCAATGTCCCTACTGCGCGCGTGGACACACGACCCTGCGCGCGATCGAGGAGCGCTACGCAGGACGCATCCGCATCGTCCACAAGAACTTCCCCCTACCCATGCATGAGATGGCGGTCCCCGCGGCACGTGCCGTGATGGCCGCGGGCGAGCAGGGCAAGCTGTGGGAGTTTCTCGACGCGATCTATGAGCGAGGCGGACGCTTCGACGAGCGCGACTTCGAGCTCATTGCGATTCGCCTCGGCCTCGACATGAAGAAATTTGAGAGCGACAGCCAGTCCGGTCGCTACGACGCGCAGATCAAAGCCGACCTTGAGCAGGGCACCGCGCTCGGGGTCACGGGGACGCCGGCCTACTTCATCAATGGCCGCCCGCTCGACGGCGCACGACCCGAACTCGACTTCCGTATGGCAATCGCTGAGGAACTCGAGCGCGTCGCCGCTGCCCGCAAGGCAGGCATTCGCGGCGACCAGCTCTACGACTACCTCACGCGCGGCTCCGCCGGCGCGCGATAGCAGGCTGTTGTGACGCCGGGCTGCATGTACAGGCGCTACGCCGGTGGGGAGTTGCGTATGCGGGAAGCTCGGCCAGAGTCCCTGCATGCCTTCCGTCGACTTTGCGCGCGCTCGCACCATCGTTGGAGTCAGCGTTGCCAGCGTGCTGCTTGCGGCGGGGGTGACTCGCGCGGAAGGACTCCTTGCGCGCAACCGGGTCGAGCAACCGGCTTTTGATGTGGTTGGGAACGCGGGCGGCTTCGAGGTGCGCACGTATGCGCCCAAGCTCGTCGCGGAGGTCGAGGTCGAGGGAGATCCTGAGACGGCGACCTCGGCAGGATTCCGCATCCTCGCGAACTACATCTTTGGCGCAAACGTCAGCCGTGAGGAGATCGCGATGACCTCGCCGGTGGCCCGCCAAAAGACTTCGACCAAGATCGCAATGACCTCGCCGGTCGACCGGACGCGTCGCGGCGACCGGTGGGTTGTCACCTTTACGATGCCAAGCAAGTGGACCAAGGACACCCTGCCCACGCCCGTCTCCAAGAGCATTCGCATCGTCGAGGTGCCGGCCAAGTCATTCCTCGTCGACTCCTTCTCCGGTTCACCCAAGCCCGCCGAGCTTGAGAAGCGCGTCGACAATCTACGAGGAGCAGCGGCCGCGGCGGGCTACACCGTGCTCGATCCAAACCCGGTGTACGCTCAGTACGATCCACCGTGGACGCTGAGCTTCATGCGGCGCAATGAGTTGCAGCTTGAGATCAAGCTTCAGGTGCCCGTATCTGGGTCACGTGCAAAGCGGTAGGCGAGATCTCTACGCAAGCACGGTCGCGCAGCCCCTTCGCGAGGTCAGGGAACACTGAGGTTGTCTATTTCGCAACGAGTGTCGCCTTTGCTTCGCGATGTACGAGATAGGCAAGCACTGAGATGTTCCCAAGCGCGAGTGTGCCGACGATGTAGGGAATCGCGGGGATCTTTCGGTCTCGTGCATCTGGAAGGAGCCAGGTCCATGCGATGCCGAGCGAGAGCACCAGATCCATGAACACCTGCCGTCCCCATGGCTCGCGCCAGAGCATCTCGGTCAGTGGCCTGAAGCCTCCGTCGAAGACGATGCTGAACGACCAGATGGTGAACGCGAGAAAGACGAGGGTGAGGGCCGCGAGTCGCATAGCTGTTGTCCTTGGGTTGAGGTGGTTCGGGCGGGCGCGCTGCGGGGCGGCAGCCCGGGGGCGCGGGGCGAATGTGGCGTACGTCCTGCCGACAGACCATGACCTCTGAGGTCATGAGGGAGCCGAGAACCGGGGTACCAGCTGTCGCCTCGGGTAGAGTGGACCGATGCCACATGATGGCTTCCCGAGCCTGCTTCGTCGCTGGCGCGTCGCTCGCCGCTTCTCGCAGGAGCAGCTCGCGTCCTCGGCGGAGGTTTCGACGCGCCACTTGAGCTGCCTTGAGAACGACAAGTCCCGGCCGAGTCGCGAGATGGTGCTCGTCCTCGCGAACGCACTCGACCTTCCCCTCGATGAACGCAACGCCCTGTTAAGCAGCGCCGGCTTCGCGGCGGTCTACACTTCGAACGCGCTGGGTAGCCTTGAACTCGCGCCGGTGCGTCGGGCCATCGAGCTCGTCATGGAGAAACAAG
>CAZVEM010000277.1:0-8105 GCA_964626165.1 uncultured Nannocystaceae bacterium | reverse complement strand
CGACGAGCAACAAGACGAGCAACGACGGGGCCGCATGGTGAGTGCGCGGCCATGCGCCGCGCGGGGTTTTTCGACAGCCTGCGAGGAGCACGAGAGCCTTGCAGAGGTGATCTCGGATTCACTCGCCGCCCCGCCCGGGAGGCACGGCCCGTTGGCTAGCGACCTTCAACGTGACGGGCGAAGTTGTCGAGGATCGCTTGCCAGCCTCCGCGCTGAACCTCGAGCGGAAACTCGTCTTCCGGGTCAAAGGTCACCTCCACGCGTGTGCCCTCGTCCGTCTTGATGAAGTCGACCTTGGCGTGGCGATCACCAAACGCGTATTCGATCCGCTCGTGAAGCACGACCTGGGTGTAGACGCCGGCGAAGTCAAAGCCGGCGCTGCCGTCCTTTGCCTCCATGCGCGAGCAAAATGCACCGCCTTCACGAAGATCGACGGACGCAGCGGGCGTGTGCCAGTCCTCGGATGCAGCATTCCATTGCATGATGTCGGCTGGCGTGGTGTAGACCGACCAGACAACCTCAACGGGCGCCGCAACTTCGACCGCAACGGTGATGGATTCCGTGCTCACCGGCAAAAGGTACCCGGACAGGCGCGTGCATGTCATCGGCGAGGCGCGCCAAGCGAGCACAGGTCCCGCTCCATCGAGCCCCGAAATCATCACCGCCGACCGCGCTACGTGATCCTGCACGCCCCGTGGCTCGCGCGCCGGCCCGGTGCCCAGCGTCGCGACCCCACCGCGTGGTTTCGCTTCCGACGCGCGTCTATGGCGTCACGCGACGAGCCTTGAGGCGCACATGGCCATCCACTGTCGCGACCTCAAGGCGAACTTTGCCGCCGTGGCGCTGCTCCAATGCAGGGATCTCACGCGAGAGCTTGTCGACCAACGCACCGTAGCTCACGCCTGTGACTGACTCTCCCGCGGCCTTCTTCGCGTTGATGTAGTTCTTGAAGAGATCGCGTACTTCCTTGGCGTCCATCCCGGGTGGCAATGCCGGCGGCGCACCAGTTGCGGCAGCGGATGGTCCGCTCGGGGGACGCGGTGGACCTGCGCCATTCATCGCAGGTTTCGCGTTGGCGGCAACCTGCGACGACTTGAGGCTCTCTTGCTCGGTGCCGCTTTCAAGCTGGTCGACGTCGGCACCGCCGAGCTCGGAGCCCGACGCTCGCGATGCCATCGTTCCCACTCGATCCCGGCGATGCGCCTCCTCGACGACCCGCTTGAAGGTTCCCTTTTCGATTTGGTTGGTGATGCGCGTCCAGTACTGCCCGTAGGTCACGTAGCGTGACTTGAGGCTACCGATGCGAAAACGAAGCGCCGTGTTCATGACGGTCGCGCTGAGTTGCTCGCGCATCAGTCGATCAACGGCCTCGTGCTGCTTGCGAGGCGGCACCTTGTCGACCCCCCAGAAGTAGCGCTCGTACGCGACCTTGAGGTTCTCGATCGACTCCTCGAGCTCATCGAGGACCGCCTTGCGATCGCGCTGCTCGGGATTTCGCGGTGCCGCCACGACGTGCCAGCGTACCAATTCGGCGGCGGGCGGTCGCGTCGATCGAACCTGATGCGAGAGGCACGCGTGGCCTCGCGCGCCCGGGGCCTCGATCGCTCCACCGCGCTGGCGTCTTGTGAGGAACGCGCCCCGTGCGCCGTCGATGTCGATGCGACGTCCGGTCCAATACCCCCATGGGCTGTGGTGGAGCACACCACGAGACCAGCCGGGGATCTGGTTCAGCCTCGCGAGGGCTCGACCCCGGGCGAGCCGTGAGGGCCCGCGCGGCCGATGAGCACCCGGCTCAGGCGATCGCTGCACTACGGCTGTTCGAGCGCCTCCACAACCAGCCGCACCATCATGTCATTGGCCGTCTCCGGCTCGTAGTCCCCGACTGTCGCACTCATGTGTGGTGCCCCAATGCCGCTGTCGTTGGTGAGAAACGTGTAGGTGCCCCCGGTAGCGATGTCCATCTGACGCAAGAGAAACTCGGTGCGCTTGGATACCCCGCTCGCGACCATGGGGATCACCCGGATGCCCCCACGCGCCGCTGCTCGAACTGCCTTTCGCAGTCGGACCATCTCCGCGGGTGACTCGTGTGGCGGCGCATCGAGGATGAGGAACATCATCTTCGCGCGCGCACCCTTGCGCCATTCATGCTGGAACACGCCGTTCTCGACAGCCTCGACCACGGCCTCCGGCGGATCGCCTCCTCCATAGGCCTCTTGCGCGTTGAGATCTGTCAGTGCTTGTTGGATGTCCGCGGTGAAGGGGAACGAACGTACGACGTACTTGTCTTTGAGGTCCCGATAGAAGTTGACGCTGACGCGCAGATCGACGGGCACCCCCGCCTCGTCGTGCACGCGCGAGATAACGTCCGCCAGTTCCGCCTGAAGGAACGCGAGTTCGTCTCCCATCGACGATGTCGAATCGACCATGAACATGAGGTCGAGGCCGAATCCTTCCTCGTTGCGCACGGGTAGGTTCATGCTGAGCACCGCGTCGCCGGATGGCAGCAGGTTTGCCGGGGTCTCGACGACCTTTCCACCGTGAAGAGCACGTAGTTTGTAGGAGGGACTGGAGAAGTCAGCGTCGAAGTCCGCGAAGAGCTCGGCGCAGCCAAGATTGTCGGTGACCGCTTCCCACTCGACGTAGCCGCTCGCATTGATGAGTACGACCTTGGCTCCTACGAGTGGCACATCGTCGAGCCCGCGAACCATCACGTGAAAGCGCTCCGACGTGTTCATCTCCCATGAGAAAATCTCGTCTGTCCACTCTTCGCCGTTGACGAGCGACAACCAGTAGGACCAGTGCTCAAGGTCGCTCCACTCCCCTGTGGTGAGCAGTCCGGGCTTTGGACTGCCACCGTCGCCTCCGCTCCCGCCATCGCCATCGCCTTCGCCATCCCCATCGCCGTCGCCATCGCCGTCGCCATCGCCATCGCCATCGCCACCCCCATCCCAATCACCATCGCCGTCCCCATCGCCGTCACCATCGCCGTCCCCATCACCGTCCCCATCACCGTCCCCATCGCCATCCCCCGAATCACCGGACTCCCCCGTCTCGCTGGCCGAGACCGATCCGTCGGTGTCGCAGGCGACACTCGACACCGTGAGCGAGCACGCGAGGAGAACCGCGGAGCCTTCGCGTCGTAGAAAGTTCAGAACGTGTCGAGGAGTCATGCCATCTTGGTCACGCCGGCCTTGCGAATCGATCACGACGCCGTGCGCAGGGCCGCAGGAAAACACGCTTCGCGCCACACGCGCCATCATGACCGGCGACAAGCGAACGCCACCTGCCGCCTCTGACCGCGCACCGCGGTGTCGGTTGAGGGCGATAGGACGCCCCAGACCGTGGCGGTCGGGCGTGGCATGATCTACATGGGGTCTGCGAGTGCGGCGATCGGGTCCCTCGCGCAGCGCGGCGCCTCGCGGCTGCGATGTCCGCCACAACGGCGCGGAGAAGCGAATTGCTCAACGTCCTGCTCTTCCTGCTCCTCATCGGGCCGCTCATCTTCTTCCACGAGTTGGGGCACTTGATTGCGGCCAAACTCGTCGACGTGAAGGCGGTGCGATTCTCGATCGGCTTTGGGCCGCCGCTGATCCGCTTTCACATCGGCGAAACCGAGTATTGGCTCGCGCCCATTCCGCTTGGCGGGTACGTCCAACTGGTCGGTCAGAACCCTTACGAGGAAGTCGCCCCGGCAGACACCGACCGATCCCTTGGCGGTAAGCCGCTCTGGGCACGGCTCTTCGTGCTCTTCGCGGGACCAGCGGCCAACTTGGCCCTCCCGATCATCATCTACTTCTTCTTCTTCATTGGGCACACCGTGCAGTCGCCCGCGATCGTGGGGACGCTGCTCGACGGCTCCGCAGCATCTGCTGCCGAGCTTCGGCCCGGAGACCGCATCGTTTCGATTGACGGCCGCGATATCCGATCGTGGACGGAGATGCAGGAGGCAGTCGGCGCACATCCGGAGGAAGAGCTGCGGGTGCAGGTCGAACGAGACGGCAGACGATTCGATCGCTTCGTCATTCCGCGCCGCTCGACCTACAAGGATGCGATGGGGGTGATGCAGAGTCGTGGACGACTCGGCATTTTCCCCCACACCTACGCCCCGCAGATCGGCATCATCGATCCAAATTCTGCTGCCGCCGAAGCCGGTCTGGTGACCGGAGACATCATCACCTCGATCGACGGCGAGCCGGTACGTCTCGTTGAGGAGCTTGAGCGACTCGACGCGGTGCGGACGGATGCGCTGGTCCGGCTCACCTACCTACGGGCGACTCCTACGTCAGGTCCGATGGGAACCTACCTGTTTTATGAGTCACGGCACGCACAGCTGCGGCCGCGCAAGGAGCAGAGCTTCTCCACAGGAATGTTGCCGGCGAATACCTTCATCCGCGAGGTCGAGGCTGGCTCACCGGCGGAGCGTGTCGGCCTCAAGGCCGGGGACCGCATCGTGGCGATCAACGACATGGAGGTCACCCGCTGGGAGACGCTCGCGACCGAGCTCGATCGCGCGCAGACAGAGACAGTCACACTTTGGGTCGAGAGCCCCGGCGAGACCCGGCGTCCCGTCGAGCTCACGCAGGAGCACCGTTCCATCCGCGACATCTACCGCAACGAGCACAAGGTGCTCTGGAACGGCGCGGTCCCCTACCGCAACATTCGTTACCCCGAGCCAGAGCCGATCCGGGGGCGCTTCGCCTATGCGACCCGCGCATCGTGGGAGCAGACCACTGCCGTGCTGTGGGCGATGACGGTCGCGATGCGGCAGATGCTGACCTTCGAGCGCGGCGTCGATGACCTCGGCTCGGTGGTCGGTATCTACTACTACGCCGGCATTGCCGCCGAGCAGGGCCCGGGCGAATTCATGCGCGTGATGGCCTTCATCAGCTTGAGCCTCGGCTTTGTGAACTTGCTGCCGATCCCGGTGCTCGATGGTGGACACATCTTGTTTTACTTGGTCGAGGCCGTCCGGCGTCGACCGATGGGACAGCGGGCTCGAGAGATTGCGGCGACGATTGGGCTCGTCATCCTCGGCCTGCTGATGCTCATCGCGTTCCGCAACGACATCATGCGGTTCTGGATCCGCTAGCCACATGCTTGCGGTGCTGTTCGCCGATGGATCGTGCCGCTCACTCTCTCGCAGCTCCGCCGCGCAATGATGCCGCTCCCCGACAAGTTCGCCGCCCAGGGCTGGTGCCTAGCGTTCGACACCTCGAGTCCGACCTCGGCGCTGGTTCTTGGTCGGCTGGAGGAGGCCGAGCCGCGATATTCCGACGTGCGACTCGATGGCGCGAATCAGGCGTCCGTGGATCTGCACCTGCGCATCGAGGCATTGCTGTCGAGCGCTGGCATCGGCTTTGATCAGCTCGTCGCGGTGGGCTGTGGCCGGGGACCGGGGACCTTTAGCGGATCGAGAGTTGCCCTGGCGACCGGCAAAGGCATCGCGCTCGCGATGAACCTGCCTCTCTTCGGCCTCTCGACCTTGCATGCATTGGCGGCAAAGATGCAAAGCGTGAAGCGTGGCGAGCTCATCCTCGCGCTCCTAGATGCCAGACGCGGCGAGCTCTACGGCCAGGCCTTTGTTGCAGGTGCGCGGGACGAGGACAGCGCGGGGCCTGCCGACACATTGCGCGAGCTGACCACGGCAGTCTGCGCCGACCTCACAACCCTGGTCCAACAGGCGGTCGCTGCGGCGGAGCACTCGCCGGTGGCAGCCGCGCGTCGAGCCGCCCAGGGCAGTTTCGTAATCCAGCTGGTGGGTCCCGGCTCGACCGTGCAGCAGCTTGCTTCCGGCTTTCTCGGGGTCGAGCTCGCCGTCATGTTGGGGGAGCAGGACCTGCAGAGCGGAGTGCTCGGCGTTTCGTCCTGCGGTCTTTGGTCGGCGATGCGCGCACGCGTCCGTCGTGCCCCCGATGACCTGACGAGCTTAGATGTGGAATATCTACGGGCCTCCTACGCCGAGCTGGGCCTCAATGCGCCCAAGCGTACGCCCTCGGTCAGCCCCTTTGTCGACATGGTTGTCGACGTGGACACCGAGTCGCGATCGTAGTGGTGTTTGGCATCGCCTACGGATCGTGTGGCTGCCCCTGCCCCGAAGTCGAGTGCGAGCCGGATCTGCCAAGGTCGGTCGCCGAGGCACCCGCGCTTTGTCCACTCGCGATCTTTCCGCTGACGAGGGAGCGGCTCGCCCGCGCGGAGGTGTGGGCGACCGCCTCTCCGCGTGTGCCGAGCATGATCGCGACCCAGCGCAGATCCTCGGTGTGCTCTAGAGCGACCTTCACGACCATGGTGAGCGGCACCGCGAGCAGCATTCCGATCGGTCCCCAGAGCCAGCCCCAAAACAGCAGGGACAACAGCACGACGAGCGGCGACATTCCGAGCGACTGCCCCATCAGCTTGGGCTCGACCACGTTGCCGAGCACCGCGTTGAGGGCTCCGACAACACTCGCGACGACGATCGCGGGGACGACTCCTTGATCCAAGAGTGCCAGCAGTACCGGCGGAACCAGTGCGATAAAGCCACCAAACGCCGGAATGTAGTTCAGGAGGAAACCCAGAAGGCCCCAGAGCAGAGGGTATTGCACCCCGCAAAGCCAGCAGACCAACGCTGTGACGACGCCGGTCAAGAGATTCACCTGGGTCTTGATCCACGAGTACTGATTGACCGCGTCAATGATCTCGCTCCACCGGCTCAAGTCGGCCTGGGAGTCGCCCATCATCGAGCGCATCTTTTCCGGGACGCTGGCGGCTTCGGCGACCATGAACACCACCAGCAGCACCGCGAAGGCAAAGTTGCCGAGCACAGCGCCCAGTGTGCCGATCGACCGGCCCGCGACCCGGAGCACCTCTGTAGGATTGACGTCCTGCGTGAAGTTGCTCTGACTTTCGACGGAAATATCGATGCCCTGCTGGCGGATCAACGCGATTCCGAACTCGCGGAACTCGGCCACGCGCGCTTCGTAGCGAGGCATGTCGGCCATGAACGAGGAGACTGAGGCGCCGATGATCCAGCTGACGGAGCCAAGCACCACCAAGACGCCGCCGGAGATCAAGACCGCGGTCAGCCAGTCGGGCGTGCCGCGCCGCTCGAGAAATGCGAGCAGCGGCAGGACCAGGATCGCAACAAAGGCAGCGGCAAGGATCGGCTCAAGCAGCGGCGCCGCCGCTTTCAGGCCCGCGAGCACGATGACGACGGCCGCCATCAAGATGAGGCCACGAAAGCCTCGTTCGTCGACATTCATGGGGCGGAAGATAGCCACATTTGAGCGAGCTGTACGCCACCTTCGCGGGTCGCTTGTCCGGCCGTCTCATGAGCCGCAGGCAGCCTCTATTCTTGGCCCAGATGCTTGGCCCAGATGCTCAGACCAGATGCTCAGCCTAGACGCTCAGACCAGACGCTCGGCCCAGACGCTCAGCCCAGACACCCAATCCGGAGGCTTGCCGCAGTCTGCTCGCATGGGACGCTCGAACCAGAGTTATCGAACCTGAGCTATCGAGCTATCGAGCTATCGAGCCATCGAGCTATCGAGCGATCGAGACGTTCGCTCGCCCACCAAGGCCGCATCTACCTCGCCCAGGCGCTCCAGGGTCGCCGTATTGCCGGGCCGGAGACGCAGCGAGCGTGCGAGCCACTGGCGCGCCACCTCGAAGTCGGATCGTCGGAACGCAATGGTCCCGAGGTTGTAGGTCAGCGCCGCTCGGGTCGAGTCACTTCCGCCCGCGGCAAGACCCGCGATGCACTCGGAGAACGCAATATCGAGATCACCCGCCCTCATCCGTGCGAAGCATCGCTCGCCGTATTGTCGCGCGCTGCGAGAGACTCGCCCTTCGAGCTCGTCGAGCGCCGCCGACCCGATCCGAACCAGGGCATCGGTCGGCACAACTCCCTCCCGACCGCGAATCCTGTCCACAAGGTCGATGAGATCGCTCCCCGGGTGATACTCGACGCCGAGGACGGGCGCGTCGATCGACGCGGAACGGACCTCGCCACCCGCGGGTCTCAGCACGCTGGCGCGATGGTCCTTGAGGGTGAGTGCAAAGGCGTTGTCGGAGGAGATCCAAAACTCGCGGTCCGCGAGTGCGTCGGGACGAAAGAGGTCGGCTTC
>CAZVEM010000276.1:0-8131 GCA_964626165.1 uncultured Nannocystaceae bacterium | reverse complement strand
GTGCGCAGGCGGCTGACATTGTGGGGCTGGTACGTGCGCTTCATGGGAGTCGATCTCGCGGGCTGAAAAGGTCGAAAGGGGCGAGCGTCGTGGGTGCGATGCTGGTTGCGATGCTGGTTGCGATGGCGGTTGCGATGGCGGAAGCCGTTGCGGGCTACTGCCGGAAGGGCCGCACGGGCCGGCTGAACCGGCTCGGCTTTGGTGACCCCGGGGCAGCAAATGCACCCCTCGACGTCGCTGCGGCTCTGGTGATCCGAGATGCACTCGGCACCGTCGGGAGCGGCAGGGCGCGATCGGTAGCAGGGGGGGTCCAGCGTGTCAACCGATCGCCAATCGCCCAACAGCGTGCGAGCCCCACCCCACACCCCACCTCACGCCCGTTCTCCATGCAAAGTTCGGATGGCCCGCCTCAGCACGTCCGCTTGACGAGTCACATCCCGCGTTTCGCGCAACTGGAGGCGGGAAACGGGGGCGGACACGAAGCATCCCGCGCCCCACCAGCCCGACCCAGCCGAAGGCACGAGCATCGCGGCAACGCAACTGGTCGGTCGCCGACGGTGCGCAGGATCCACACCCAGATCGGGGCGCGTCGGGAGGCTCTCGCGGGCTTGCTTTTCGCATCTCCCGCGCCCTCGTCCCCTTGAGTTCCATCGACGGCACGTGGTCGGCGAGGGCGCGGGTGAGGCCCGCGGGCATGCAGCGACACCCCGCTCGCCCCACACCCTTGCTCCCGCGCCCCCGACTGGAGATGTGCACAAGTCACGTGACGCCGGCGCAGCGCGACGCGCCGGGCTTGGATCTCCCCACGGGGAGGCGCCGCGTGCCGCTGTGTGCCGATGCGCGCGGGCACTAAGGGTCGATCGCGGCTGATATCGCGTGTCGCGTGAGTGACAGACGCGATGCAGTCCTGTCGCGCCGACGTGCCGCGCTTTGCAAGTGCGATGTGGCTTGTCTTGCCAGCTCGACCTGCGCCTGCGCGCTCAAGTGCGCTTACCAAGCCATCTTGCGAAGCTGCCCTCGAGTTGCGCGCGCACATTTAGCCGACGGGCTCTGATCTCCCATTTTTTCTCGTTAGATCTTCAACGCTTGCGCGCGATCTGGAGAATGATTGTGGGGCGCGTGCGCGGACGAAACCGCGGGCCGAAAAAAATACCGCAGTGATCTCGCCGCGTTGAAATTTCGATCTCAGATCTGTCTTGCGACGAGTCGATCGCTTTGCGTAAAACCCCTCTCCCCTGGGCGGTCGCACGTAAGAACAGCGCGATCGACTCACGTTTTGAAGCTCACGCCTGTGACGCATGGAACACCCTCTTGAAGAGGGCTCTCTTCTTTCGCAGCTCTGGCACACCCGTATGGAACGCACCGGCCTTCGCGTGACGCAACACCCCGACGCAACAGCCCGAATACACTGCGACCCAACTCCGCGCGCACGCCGATCTCACTCCCTCACGCACGCGATCGTCGTTTCAAGACGACCTGACCTCGGCCACCACGTGATCGGCCGAGGTGAGCCGAGCTAGCCCGGCACAAACTCCAGACCCGCCCATGTGGCACCGACCTGCGTGAGCGCCTGGGCTCACGCGGCGATGCGCTCGTGTCGCTGTTTCGACACGGCCCGCAAGCTCAATTTCCGCGCGACTCGACGGGCATCCCCACGCCTCCCGAGCCCGTGCACAACCTGTGGATAGCCTTCGCGCCCCACCGCAATTTCAACAACGATGACAGCTACTTGCAGCCCGCCTGAAGGCGCCCATCCAGTGTGGACGAGCCACACTTGCGCACAGCTTTGGAGCCAGACCTTGGCCCAGCTCCAGCCGCGCCTTGGGCAACAGACCTTCGAGATGTGGCTTGCTCCCTTGCGCGTCATCGCGCGGGACGATCAAGCCCAGGCCGGCACAGCCGCCGGCCTCTCCCTGGCAGCGCCCAACGCGTTCTCGCGCGATTGGTTCCTCGCGCACTATCAGGATCTGGTCCTCCAAGTCCTGCGCTCCCTGGCCACGCCCAACTTTTCGCTGTCGGTCGAGGTCCTCGACGAGACCACGCCCCTCCACGCAATCGACGTCGCGCCACCGCAAGACACAACGAGCCTTGAGTCCGGCGAGACGGACGACAACATCAAGCGATCGCAGGTGACGCCCTCCGCCGGCCTCGACGCGGCGTCGACCGACGCTCGCAGCACAATAGGTCTCGCGACGCCGTCCGCCGAAGGCGGGAACCTCTCGTCCTTCGCGAGCAACTCGCCGCGCTCGGATCGCGATCGTCAAGCTTCCCGCGAGCCGACGCCGGTCGGTGGGGCGGTCTCGCCGCTCGCCGCGGCACCGGCAGCGCATCTTCGCTCCGCGAGCACCCCACCGATTGGCTTGAGCGCGCGCTATCACTTTGAGACCTTCATCACCGCCAGCAGCAATGAGCTCGCGGCTTCGGCTGCTCAAGCCGTCGCGGAAGCACCCGGGCAACGATTTAACCCGCTGTTTATTTACGGCGGGGTCGGTCTTGGCAAGACGCATCTGCTGCATGCCGTCGGCCATGCGATCTATCGTCGCCAACCGCAGCTGCGCATCGTGCTGATCAGTGCCGAAACGTTCATGAACGAGTTCGTGACGGCGGTACGCCACAACCAGTTTGAGACCTTCCGATCGCGATACCGCGATCAGACCGATGTGCTCTTGGTGGATGACATCCAGTTCATCGCCGGTCGTGACCGTACGATGGATGAGTTCTTCCACGCCTTTAATGCGCTCTATGAGGCAGGCAAGCAGATCATGGTCACGGCGGATCGCGTCCCGGCGGACATGCCCGGGATGGAGGAACGTCTGACCTCGCGCCTCAACTGGGGTCTGGTCGCCGACGTCCAGGCGCCCGATCTCGAGACGCGAATCGCGATCCTGACGACCAAAATCGAGCGCGAAGGGCTCGCGGTGCCGCCTGCCGCCTGTGAAGCCATCGCGAGCCAGGTCCGTTCGAACGTGCGCGAGCTTGAAGGAGCGCTGCTGCGCGTCACCGCGCACTCGATGTTGCGCCAGGTCACCATCACGCCGCAGCTGGTGCGCCAGGTGCTTGGCGAAACCGCAGCGACAAGTGCCACCCTCAGCGTCGAATCGGTGCAAAAGGCGGTTGCGCAGCACTTTAACGTCCGCGTCTCCGACCTCAAAGGAGCCAGCCGCACACGGACGGTGACCCAGCCGCGCATGATCGCGATGTACCTCAGCCGCGAGCTGACCAACGCGAGCTTTCCAGAGATCGGTCAGCGCTTTGGTGGCAAGGACCACACCACGGTCATGCACGCGTACCGCAAAATCGATCACCTCGCCCAGCGGGACGCGGATCTTGACCGCACCCTGCACAGTCTGCGCGAGCGACTCTTGCCGCACGCCTCGTAGGGCCGCCACCACGCCCGGCAGCGACTTGGGTCAGCGCCAAATGAGCGAGGCGCCCCTCCAGGACGGCCGCGTTGCAGCCGTCCTGGCCGTTGCAAAACGTCGTGGCTGCCTCGGACGCTAGATCCACGGCGGAAACAGCCGTCGTGGCTGCTTCCGCCGTCGTGGCCGCCTCGGCCGTCGAACGATTGGGGCCAAGGCAGCCCAAGCAAGCGCGATGCTCCGGCCCGCAACGACGCCACGCGGCTGCGCGAACGAAGGTCGAGGCGTGGGGAGCCGGCGATCATCACGCCATCCACAGCTGGGGATGACGACCCGTGGATAGCGTCCAATGACCGAGCCGCTGTGCACGCCGACTGCCACATCCACAGGCTCATCCCCCGCCTCGTTTGGCCATTTCCCTTGTCGCCACGCTGCGTTACCCTCCCGCCGCGCTCATCCACAGCGCAGATCAGGATCAAGAGATCAGAATTAAGATCTCTATGGATCAGATCTTGGCGAGGCCACTCACCTCACCAACTTCACCTCCTCGCGATGCGCTAACGTCTTCACGTCAAGGCTCCTATGGACTTCGAGATCGAGCAGTCACGCTTCCTCTCCGCACTCACGCTCGCACAGACCGTGGCGGACAAACGCGCCACCATGCCGATGCTCGCCAACGTGTTGCTGCGCGCGGACGCTGCCAGTCATCAGCTGATCTGCAGCGCCACCGACACCAGCCTCTCGCTGGTCGAGAGCGTCCCTTGCAAAGTGCACGCGGCGGGTTCATTGACCATCTCCGTCAAGAATCTGCAAAGTGTGGTGCGGACCTTGCCCGAAGATAATGTCCGCGTCACAGGTCAAGACAACAGCTGGGCAAAGATCAGCTGCCGTCGCATCGAGTTTCGCTTGATGGGCATGCCGGAGACGGACTTCCCCAGTCTACCTGAGCCCCGCGGGCTCACCTTCGACAAGGTGCCTGCGCACGTGTTGGCCGACCTCGTGCAAAAGACCCTGTTTTCGGTCTCGACGGACGAAGCGCGCGTCAATCTCAATGGCGCGCTCTTTGAGTGCGACCACGCGTCGGCGGCGATGGTCTCGACCGACGGCCATCGCCTGACCAAGATCGTGTTGCCATTTGCCGGCCCGGATCTTCGCGGCCGCAGTGGCAGCGTGATCATCCCACGCAAGGGTCTGCTGGAGCTGCGTAAGGTCCTCGACCGCGTCGGCGGCGACGTCGAGCTCGCGGTGGGTGACCAGTACATGTTTGTGCGTAGCGAGAGCGCGCTGCTCTCCATCAAGCTCAACGCGACCTCGTTCCCACCTTACGCCCAGGTGATCCCCCGCGAGCACAAGCGCCTTGCGATCGTCGGTCGCCAAGAGCTCCTCGATGGCCTGCGCCGCGCGGTCCTGACGGCGTCGGAGAAGTCCTCGATGGTGCGCTTTGATCTCGGTAACGACCAGATCGAGCTCAGTGCCGGCAATCCCGACGCTGGACAGTTTCGCCAGGATATCTCCGCGGAGATCACCGGCGATGCGTTGACCGCAGGCTTCAACGGCCAGTACTTCATCGAGGCTTTGGAGGCGATCGACTCCGAGCGCGTTGAGCTCCACTTCCAAGGCGAACTCGACCCCTGCGTCGTGCGTCCGAGCGAAGGCGTTGATTTCCTCGCGGTGGTGATGCCGATGCGGATCTGAGGCGCGCCGGGATGCTGCACACGCCATGCGTGGATGACCGACGCGCGCCGCAGGGACTTGCGCGTCCCGGGCCGCGGGCGCTCGCGGAGAACCTATGAGACTCCTCGCGCTGTCTCTCACGAGTTTTCGCAACCTCGTCGACCTGTCGGTTCCCCTCGATCACCGCTTTACGGTGATCTACGGCCACAATGGGGCGGGCAAGACCTCGGTGCTCGAGGCGATCTGGTTGCTGAGCACGTTGCGTTCGTTCCGCGCCAACGATCTGCGACCGCTGCTCCGGCACGGGGAGAGTCAGGCCAGGGCCCATCTCACGCTGGACGACGAACAACTCGGACTTCACACCACCCTCGAAGTCCGGCTGCACCACAGCGGCAACCAGCTTCGCCGCACCGCGCTGCGCGATGACAAAGTCGTCGCCAAGGCGAGTGACTTTTACGGTTCGGTCGCAGCAGTGTTGTTTACGCCGGAGGACCTTGGGGTGCTCCGGGGTTCGCCCTCAGCGCGGCGCAACTTCATCGATCGGATCTGTTTTGCTCGCGACCGCGCGCACATCGTCGATGCCCAGGAGTACGACAAGATTCTTCGGTCGCGAAACAAGGTCCTCAAAGATCCGACCATGCCCAGTTCGCAGCGCGAGGACCTGCTCGACGTCTACGACCGACAGCTCGCGCGCTGCGGGACAAGGGTTCGCGCCCGCCGCATCGCGATTCTCTCGCAGCTGCGAACCTACCTCGATGTCGCCTTCGCCGAGATCCACGATCTCGACATCGCGGGCCGCGGCGGCGCACTTGCGTGCGACCTGAGCTACTTGGTGCGGACCGCCGCCGACAAGAGCGAAGCGTGGCCCGTGCTTCCCGCCGGCGACCCTGTCCCTGCTCAAGCTCACCTCCAGGGGTCCGAGGGCAGGGTCGGCGAACCCGGGCGCCCTGCGCACGGAGAGGACCCGCCCGACAGCGTGGACGCGCTCGCGCTCGCTCTGCAGCAGTCGCGGCGACGAGACATCCAGCGCGGAACCACGGGGGTTGGACCGCACCTCGATGACCTCTCCGTGTTGCTCGGCGGCACCTCGGCAGCGCTGCACGCCTCCCAGGGACAAACCCGCGCACTGGTCCTGGCGCTCAAGCTGGCCGAGATGCGGGCAGCCAACCTTGCGACCGGCAGACGCCCGATCCTGCTGCTTGACGACGTCTCCAGCGAGCTCGATCCGGAGCGTTCGTCGCGCCTCTTCGCATGCCTCGCACAGGACTCCGGACAATGCCTCTTGACCACCACGGCGCGTGAATTCGTGCGCTTGCCCCGCGACTTGGATCGCCGCGATCTCGAGCTTGCCGAGGGCGTCTTGCGCCCGTCGTCGGGACAAGCCTCAGGCGACAAGCAAGCTCCCTAAAGCGTGCGTGCGGCCGGTGGAGTGCAAGGGGGCGCACTGCTATCCTCCGCACCTCCAAGCAGGCCCTCCGGACGACTTTCCGAAACACTCCCTCTGCAGAACGCCTCTGCAGAACGTCGCTGCAGACCATCTCTGCAGACCATCTCTGCAGAACGTCGCCGCAGAACGTCTCCGCAGAACGTCCCCGCGGCAACGCATGACGTCGCTTCGCGGAACAAGCATCCCGTCCGGGCGCAGCCCCTTGGTCTCCATCACTGGCCCATCATCATGTCGAATCCGGAACCCGGGGGCCCTCAGGGCGCAGCATACAACGCCGACTCGATCACCGTCCTTGAGGGACTCGAGGCCGTGCGCAAGCGCCCCGGTATGTACATCGGGGACACCAGTGACGGCTCGGGCCTGCACAAGATGGTGTTCGAGGTCCTCGACAACTCGATCGATGAGGCCCTCGCAGGCTACTGCGATCGCATCGAGGTTGTCATTCATCCCGACAACTCGGTGAGTGTCACCGACAACGGCCGTGGCATCCCGACGGGTCCCATGGAGATGGCCAACGGCAAGACCGCCGACGCTGCCGTGGTGATCCTGACCGTGCTTCACGCCGGCGGTAAGTTCGACAACGCGAGCTACAAGGTCTCGGGTGGTCTGCACGGCGTGGGTGTCTCGGTCGTCAACGCGCTGAGCGATTGGCTCGAACTTGAGATCTATCGCGACGGCAAGATCCACACCGCTCGCTTCGAGCGCGGTGATGTCACCCGCGACGTTGCGCAAGTCGGGGAGACCGACAAACGCGGTACCAAGGTGGTCTTCCACCCCGATCCGCTGATCTTCCGCGACATCACGCTGGACTTTGAGCTCTTGGCCAATCGCTTCCGCGAGCTGAGCTACCTCAACGAAGGCGTCTCGATCTCGCTCAAGGATCTGCGCGACGGCAAAGAGCGCCACTACGACGGCAAGGGCGGCATTGCCTCCTTCGTCGAGCTCATGACGCAGAGCAAGACACGCGTCGGCCAGCTGATCCACTTCAAGGATCGCGTCGAGTTCGAGTTCGAGGGCGCGACCGCTGAGCTTGGTGTCCAGTACGCGTTGCAGTGGACCGACGCCTACCAAGAAAACATCCTCTGCTTCACCAACAACATCAACAATCGCGACGGCGGTACGCATCTGACCGGCCTGCGCGGCGCGTTGACCAAGGTGGTCAACGGCTGGGCGACCGAAAAGAACGTCATCAAGCAAGCCGCGAAAGAGAAAGACCGGATCACGCTGGCGGGTGAGGATATCCGCGAGGGTGTGTTCGGCGTAATCTCGATCCAGCATCCCGATCCCAAGTTCTCGTCGCAGATCAAAGACAAGCTGGTCTCGGGCGAGGTGACCTCGCTGGTCTCGCAAGTCGTGACCGACACGCTGTCGCGCTACTTCGAAGAAAACCCCAAGGAAGCGCGCGTCATCGTAGAAAAGGCGCTCCTGGCCGCGCGCGCCCGCGCCGCCGCGCGAAAGGCCCGTGAGACCATCACGCGCAAGGGCATCCTCGATGGCCTCTCGCTGCCCGGGAAGCTCGCGGACTGCCAAGAAAAGGCCCCCGATCGGGCAGAACTTTTCCTGGTCGAGGGTGACTCGGCCGGCGGTAGCGCCAAGCAAGGGCGCGATCGCAAGACCCAGGCGATCCTTCCGCTGCGCGGCAAGATCCTCA
>CAZVEM010000275.1:0-8174 GCA_964626165.1 uncultured Nannocystaceae bacterium | reverse complement strand
CATGAAGGACGTGGCGAAGGTCGAGCTGGGCAGCGAGTTCTTCGACATCTACTCCGACCTGGATGGCAAGCCCTCGGCCGCGATCGTCCTCAAGCAAGTCTATGGCAGCAACGCCAGCGAGGTCATTGCCAACGTCAAGAAGGAGCTCGAGGTCCTCAAGGAGACCACCTTCCCGCCGGGAATGAACTACGAGATCAGCTACGACGTCTCCAACTTCCTCGACGCCTCGATCGAGAAGGTCGAGCACACGCTGGGAGAGGCTTTCATTCTGGTTGCGCTGGTCGTGTTCATTTTCCTGGGCGATTGGCGCTCGACGCTCATTCCCGCGCTGGCGGTTCCTGTGTCGCTGATCGGCGCGTTCATGTTCATGCAGGCCTTCGGCATCAGCATCAACCTGATTACGCTGTTTGCACTGGTCCTCGCCATCGGCGTTGTCGTCGACGACGCCATTGTCGTGGTCGAGGCCGTCCACGCGAAGATGGCGGATGAACACTGCTCTCCCCCCGTTGCGGTGCGAAAGGTCCTCGGCGAGATCGCCGGCGCCGTCATCGCCATCACGCTTCTGATGACCGCGGTCTTTATTCCGGTGGCCTTCATGTCGGGCCCCGTCGGCGTCTTCTACCGACAGTTCTCCATCACGATGGCATCGTCGATCGTGCTGTCAGGCTTTGTCGCCCTGACGCTGACCCCCGTGCTCTGCGCGATGATTCTCAAGAAGCACGACCACAGCGCGAAGCAGTGGCGCGGCCCGATTGCGCTCTTTTTGGCCGGATTCAACTGGCTCTTTGGGCGCTTCACCGACATCTACGTGGCGATCCTCACCCGTATCGTCAACCGTCGCATCGTGACATTCGGTGCGCTGTTGGCCTTTGGCTTTGCCATCGTCTGGATCAATCGCATGGTGCCCACCGGCTTTGTCCCCAACGAGGACCAAGGCATGATCTACGCGATTATTCAGACCCCGCCTGGCACCACGCTGGAGCGCACCAATGCGGTGTCCGGCGAACTGCAGAAGATTGCTTCGCGGGTGGAGGGCGTCGCGTCGGTGTCATCGCTCGCGGGCTACGAGGTCCTCACCGAGGGCCGAGGTTCGAACGCGGGCACATGCCTGATCAACCTTGAGCCCTGGGAGGAGCGTGAGCACAGTGCGACCGAGATCATCGAGGAGCTCGAAGAGAAGGCACGATCCCTCGGTGCGGTTGTCGAGTTTTTCCAACCACCCGCCGTCCCCGGCTACGGCGCCGCAGGCGGCTTCTCCGTCCGTCTCCTCGAGAAGACCAACGAGACCAACTACCAGGATTTCGACGTCATCAACAAGGACTTCATGGATGCGCTCGGCAAGCGCAAAGAGCTCACTGGCCTGTTCACCTTCTTTGCCGCGAACTACCCGCAGTACGAACTGGTGGTCGATCCGGCGCTCGCCAAGCAGAAGGGTGTCTCCGTCAAGCGAGCGATGGAGAATCTCGACATCCTCATCGGCAGCACCTTCGAGCAGGGCTTCATTCGCTTTGGCAACTACTTCCGCGTCTACACCCAGGCGGCACCTGAGTTCCGTCGGATGCCCTCGGACTTGCTCGATCTCTACGTCCACAACGATCGTGGCGAGATGGTCCCCTACTCCGCGTTCATGACCCTGCGCAAGACGCAAGGGCCCAACGAAATCACGCGCTACAACCTCTACAATTCCTCCGCAATTCGCGGCGAGCCGGCTGCTGGCTACACCAGCGGTGACGCGATTGCGATCGTGAAGGAAGTGGCCAAAGAGACGCTTCCGCGCGGCTATGACATCGCCTGGGAAGGCCTCTCCTACGACGAAGCGGCCCGCGGCAACGAGGCGATCCTGATCTTCATGGTGGTGCTGGGCTTTGTCTATCTCGTCCTCGCCGCGCAGTACGAGAGCTTCCTGCTCCCATTGGCCGTCGTGCTCTCGCTGCCGGCCGGCGTCTTTGGCTCGTATCTCATGCTCTACATCATGGGACTGGCCAACGACATTTACGCCCAGGTCGGCCTGGTCATGTTGGTCGGTCTTCTCGGTAAGAACGCGGTCCTCATTGTCGAGTTTGCGGTCCAGCGCCACCACCAAGGGGCCTCCGTCCTGGAGTCGGCCATCGAAGGCGCACGGGTCCGCTTTCGGCCAATCCTGATGACCTCCCTCGCTTTCGTCGCCGGTCTCGCGCCGCTGGTCATCGCGACGGGTCCGGGCGCCATCGGTAACCGCACGATCGGCTCATCGGCGATGGGTGGAATGATCTTCGGCGTTGTCTTTGGCACCTTGTTGGTGCCGGGGCTCTACGTGGTATTTGCCAGCCTCGGTGAGGGGCGCAAGCTCATCCCCGACGAGGAGGACGAGCCAGTCACGGAGGACTTTGTCCACCATGCCTAATGGATGCGACGTTCCTCGGCCGCCCGCTTGGCCCCGGGCGACTGGCCTCCGCCCCCGCGTGCGCCGTTTCGCCGCGGCGGTGGCGTGGCTTTTCCTGACGAGCGCGTGCGTGCCCAGGATCGGGGCGAACAAGAGCCACGACCCCAACGCGCCCCTTCCCGACAACTACGAGCCGGCAATTCGACCGGATGCTTCTGGCGATCCACCGCGCGACGACGGACCGCAGTCGCGCGGCGGCGCGCCGCCGAGCGATCCCGCAGGAACGATTCCGGAAGCCACACCGCTGACGGCGGCGGAAAACAGCGGGATCACGGACTGGCACACGTACTTCAAGAGTCCACAGCTTCGTGCGCTCATCGACGAGGCGCTTGAGAACAACCAGGAAGTCAACGCGCAACTCCAAGAGCTTGTGATCGCCAAAGCGGAGATCCGGGCGCGCGGCGGCGAGCTGTTCCCCAAGGCCAGCGTCGGTGGCGGCGTCGGATTGGAAAAGCCCGGTCGGGACACGAGTCAAGGCGCAGCGGATGAACTCACCGGGGTGCCCGATCCGCTGGGCAACTATCAGTTCGGTCTCAATGCCAGCTGGGAGATCGATGTTTGGGGAAAACTCCGTGGCGCCAAAAAGGCCGCGATCTCCCGCTACAAGGCCTCCGTGGAGGTGCGGCGCTTCATGCTGACCCAGCTGGTCGCCGAAATCGCGCGCTCATACTACGAACTGCTCGCCCTTGACGCCCAGCTCGACATTCTTGATCGCAACATCGCGATTCAGCAGGACGCTCTCGAGATCGTGAAGCAAGAAAAGACTGCCGCACGCGCGACAGAACTCGCCGTACAGCGCTTTAAGGCCGAGGTACTCAAGAATCGCGCGCGCGTCTTCCAGCTTCGCATGCAGCGGACCTTGGTGGAGAATCGCATCAACTTCCTCGTCGGCCGCACGCCGCGACCAATCCCTCGGGATCCAGCTGCCCTCACCGAGGATTTGCCAGAGATCCTTCGCGTCGGTGTCCCCTCCGAGCTCCTACAGAATCGGCCTGACATTCGCCGCGCAGAGCAGGAGATTCAAGCCGCGAAGTTCGATCTCAAAGTCGCGCGGGCCAGCTTCTACCCGTCGCTGAGCGTCGATGCGGGACTAGGATATCGATCATTCAATCTGGTTCGGCTGCTCGCGACCCCGGATGCCCTCGCATTCAATGTCGGCGCGGGTCTGAGCATGCCGCTGCTCAATCGCCGTGCGCTCAAGGCTCGCTATCAGACCGCCAATGCGCAGCAGATCGAGGCCGTCTACATGTATGAGCGCGCGGTCATCGAGGCGTTCACGGAGGTCGCGAACCAGCTCGCGACCTTTGACAACCTCCGGCAGAGTTACGAGCTTGGCGCCCAGCAGGTCGCATCGCTGCAGGAGTCCGTCTCGATCTCGCTCGTGCTGTTTCAGTCGGCGCGCGCGGACTACATGGAAGTGCTGCTCACCCGACGCGACGCCCTAGAAGCCGAGCTCGATCTCCTCGAGACTCGGCTGATGCTGTGGCAAAGCACGGTGAGCCTCTATCAGGCGCTCGGCGGCGGGTGGGTCGGGACCCATGGCGATCCGAGCCCGGATCCCGGAAAGCGCCCACCGCGTCGCAAGGGGCGAAGGACCGCAGCCAACGACGCCGGTACCCTGCCCCCATCCGCAAGGCCCGCCACCGCGACGCCGCCGGCCGACCGGACTGCGTCCGCCGACACCCCTGGACCGTAGACGCTGCTGCGACGCATTCGCGACACCGGCTGCAGGCTTGCGGACAAGGGCGGACGCGCACGTAGGGCGCGTGGCCGTTGCGGGTCGGGTGGGTGAGCCGTACCGTTGCTCGTGGTTCCATCTGCCAAGATATTTCTTCCGCTTTGCGGTGTCCTCACTGCGGCGCTCTGCGCGGTCGTCGTCTTGCAGCCCACGGTGGTGAATGCGTGTGGTGGCACCTTTTGCGACGCCCCGCAGGGAGGCTCCCCCGTCACGCAGGAGGGAGAAAATATTCTTTTCGTGCTGTCCAACGGCCGGGTTCAAGCGCATATCCAGATCGACTACAATCCGGACTCCGACGCGCAGATCTTCGCTTGGGTCATTCCGGTGACCGCAGTGCCCACAGTTTCGGTGGGCTCCGAATATCTGATGACCGAGCTGCTGGCCTCGTCGGTCCCCTACTACGCGCTGAACGGCCAGGTCTGTAATGGCGACGGTGACGGTGACGGTGACGGTGATGGTGATGGTGACGGCGACGGCGACGGCGATGGTGGAGTCGAGGTGCTCGGCAACCAGAAGGTCGGCGCCTTCGATGTCACCATTCTTGAGGCGAGCAGCGCCTCAACCCTCATGGAGTGGCTGGTCGACAACGACTACACGCAGAATCCTGCGGCGACGCCGATCTTTCAGCAGTACATCGCAGAGGGGCACCTCTTTGTCGCGTTGCGCTTGGCGCGAAGTGCGGGCATGAACGAGATCCACCCGGTTGTCCTGGACTACGAGGGGAGTGAGCCCTGCATCCCCATTCGGCTCACGAGGATCGCCGCGAGCGAGGACATGGGCATACGAGCGTTCTTCCTCGGAGAGAATCGCGTTGTGCCCACCAACTACCGGCACGTGGTCCTCAACCCTTACAGAATCGACTGGCCGACGGCGTGGAATTATCGAATGGCTTTGAGTCAAGCCGTCGATGAGCCGGGCGCTGACGGCCGCGCCTTCGTGACGGAATATGCGGGTCAGCACGCCTTGTCGCCACAGGCGGTGTACTGCGCCACTTGGGGTCTCGCGGACGCGGCCGCGCTCGATGTCCCCCATCCGGTCGACGTCCTGACTGCCGCGCAACTCATGCGATGTCAGATCGACACCGACATCCCCTTGGCCATCTCCTGCCTTCCGACCCATCCGCTGATGCCTGGCCTCCTCGCCCGTTACCTGCCTCCGCCTCCGGGCCTGGAGCCAAAGGACTACTGGGGCTGCCTCACCGCGGACGGCGCTGCTGGCACCGCCTGTCAGGGCGTTGGACTGCCGGCGACGGGGTGGGATCCGGAGGCGTTCGCGACGGACATCCAGGAGCGCGTCATCGCGCCCGCGCAAGTGGCCGTCAGTCTCATCGAGGAGAATCCCTATCTGACCAGACTATTCACGGTCATGTCGCCCGAGGAGATGACCATCGACCCGATGTTCGCAGAGAACCCGGCATTGCCGACCGTGACGAACAACAATCTTGGGGTTGGAATTTGCACGATGTGGGGGCCGGCGTCTCAGATGCCGGATGGCCGAGTGCTGCCGACCTCTGAGCTGTTGGCGATCGACACAGCGCTCGTCGATCTGCCCTTTGCCGAGTCCATCGAGCAGGGATCTTCGGTTGGTCCCTTTCAGGTATCGACCTGCGCTCGCGACGAGATCGATTCGTTCGTGGCGCAAGCAAATACGGACAATGGCTATGAGTGGACGCCTTCTCCGCCGCCCCCAGGCGGCTGCGCGACGGTGCCGACGACGGACCAAATTGCCCCCGTCTTCTTCTCGCAGTTGTCGGCATGTAACGCGCCGACAATCGAGGTAGGGATGCTGACCGCGGAGGACCCCGATGGTGACGGCGGGAACTCAGCCGGCGCCGAAGACAGCGGCGCAGCCGGCTGCGCCTGCTCCTCCGCGCCCGACACGGGCTCGGGCGCCAGACCGGGCTCGATGCTCGCGCTCGTTCTCATGTCCGCAATGGGATGGAGCTTGAGACGACGCCAGGATCGCCTGTCGGGCAGTGAACACATCTGAACTCGCGGTCACTCCGTGACCGGGGTCCCCACCGTGCGTGCGAGCATGGGGTCGGCTCCGGGGCGGAGCTGATCTTCGAGGAAGCGCCAGACCGCTGCGACCTTTGGGGTATTGCGCACCGATCCGTGCGCCGCGAGGAAGAGCGGCGAGATGGGGCGGTCCCAGTCCCCGGGGAGCGCAAGCTCGACGAGCTCTTGCACCCGCGAGGCAAAGGGCCGCGGGAGCAAACACAGGCCAAGACCTCGCGTGGCCGCAGCCTCCATGACCCCGAGGTCGTTGCTCCGCACCACGACCCGTGCCGTGCTCGCGTTGCGAGTGAGCCACTTGGCTTCGGGGAGCTGGGCCAGATCCTCAGTCCACGTGATCCACGGCGCCCTCGCAATCGCGTCGGCCTCGGAGAGCGCGGCGAGCATGGAGTCTCGCTTGGCGTAGATGCCCCACGGATCTTCGCGCAGCTTGACGAAGACGATCTCGGGGTCCGTCGTGGGCCGGAAGGTTCGTAGCGCGAGGTCCGCCTCCCAACGCGCGAGGTCCATCGGTCGCGTCGATGGGATGAGCTCAATCTCCAGGTTGGGATGGCGCGCGAACAGCCGATCGAGGAGCGGCGTCACCAAGCGCCTCGCGATCTCGATCGGGGTCGCGAGACGAACTCGACCGGCGATCTCGTGGTCGCCGTCGACCATCTCGCCTTCCGCCGCACGAAACGATCGCTCCATCTCTTGGGCGGCGCGCAGCAGCGATTGCCCTGCGGTCGTGACCCGTACGCCGTCCGGCGTCCTCACCAATAGCGAGCGAGCAAGTTTCTCTTCTAGGTTCGCTAGGCGACGACTCACCGTCGATGGGCTTGCGCCAAGCTCTTCCGCTGCCTTCGCGAGACTTCCGGCCCGCACCGCAGCCAAGAAGATGCGCAGGTCATCCCAGTCCACGTCCGCAGACTAGCAGGGCGTCGTAGATCCCGCCCCGGACTCCTCGTGGCGATCGGAGCGCAGGGCCCAGTCAGCCGTCGGCGTCGCCACGAGGCAAGATCCTCAGCGAAGTTCGTGCCAGCACGGATTGCATCCATGCAGGGGGGGCTTGCGTCAATGCGTGATGACGTCTGCGAATGCGCCGTGAAGGCTGCCGTCTGGGAAGAGGCCCTTGGGAGGCGACAAGAGACATGCAGCACAACCATTCGCACAATCATTCACAGCTTCACTCCACTTCGAGCCTGCGCCCGAGGGCGCGTGTACTGGCGCTCAGCGCGTTCGTCGTCATCAACATCACCGCGTGCTGGGACGACAAGTCGACCTATGAGCACTGCATTGAAGGCTACGACGAATGCCTGGAGGGCATCGATCATCACGATCAGAGTGAAGCGGAACAGGCACGAATCGAGCTGGCCTGCGATGAGGCGTTTGTCGCGTGCGTGACCGATGCGAGCGACGCAGATGGGCAGGATGCGGACGACTCGACCGGAGACGGGAGCGACCACGACGGCGACGACGCACCATGTCCGCAAGACGACGATGCATCCGCAGACGGCCAAGACTCGGACGACGACGACTCCGACGACGAGAACGGTGAAGACGGCGACAGCAGCGACGACGACGACGGAGATCGCGACGACGATGGGGGCGGCTCAAGCGACGGCATGGACGACGGCGACACCGACGGCGACTCCGACAACGGCACCGACGGCGCCGACGAAGGCGACACCGACGGCGGGTACGATGGCGGCGGCGACGACGATGAGGACGACGATGAGGATGACGATGATGACGGCGACTCCGACGATGTGCCCTGTGATCCCGAGCGCGATCTGGGGGCGAACTGTGCGGCCGAGCTACTTGCCTGCCTCGCCGAGGCGAGCGATCCCCTCGTCATCCGGAACTGCCTGAACGACTTCCGGAGCTGCGAGGCCGACTAGCAGGCTGTCGAAAAACCGCGCGGCGCATGGCCGCGCACTCACCATGCAGCCCCGTCGTTGCTCGTCTTGTTGCTCGTCGGTCACGTACGCCCGGTACGCTCCCTCCTCGCGCCTCGGTC
>CAZVEM010000274.1:0-8210 GCA_964626165.1 uncultured Nannocystaceae bacterium | reverse complement strand
ACGAGACCGACCGCACCGTGCCGCATCGCGCCACGACCTCGGTTCAGCTCAAGTGGAACTCGACCGCTTCCGCGATCGAAGGTCTGCGCCGGGTCAGCCGCCCGGGTCAGCGTACCTATGTGCCGTGCGGTGATATCCCGCGCGTGCGAAACGGCCTCGGCATCATGATCGTCAGCACCTCGCGTGGGGTGATGACGGACCGCGCGGCTCGCCGTGCGGGTGTCGGTGGCGAACTCATCTGCAGCGTTTGGTGATCGTTATGTCCCGCATTGGAAAGCTACCCATCACGGTCCCTAAGGGGGTCAAGATCTCCCGCAGCGGCCAGACCCTTTCGGTCAAGGGGCCCCTCGGCGAGCTCAGCTATGAGATGCCGAGCACGATCACGGTTGAGGAGGTCGACGGAACACTCGTGTTCTCGCGCCCCGACAACTCGCGACAGGCTCGAGCGCTCCACGGCACCGCGCGTGCGCGCGTGGCGAACATGGTCGTGGGTTGCTCCACGGGCTTCCGTCGCCAGCTCGACATCGTCGGCGTTGGTTATCGCGCGGCCGTCAAGGGCAGTGCGATTGACCTGACGCTCGGATTCTCACACCCCGTCAGCTACCCGATTCCTGCGGGAGTCAAGGCTGAGGTGACGAAGGAAGGCTCGATTGTACTCACGGGTGCAGACCGCGGACTGCTGGGCAGCGTCGCGTCGGACCTCCGCGGATACCGGCCACCTGAGCCCTACAAGGGCAAGGGCGTGAAGTACACAGAAGAGACGATTCTGCGCAAAGAAGGCAAGGCGCGCGGTAAGAAGTAGCGAGCCGGAGAACGAAGACGATGACGCAGGCAGCACAAAAGGCTCACACGCGACGCAAGTTCGTGATTCGTGGTCGTGTCTCGGGTTCGCCCGAGCGACCGCGCTTGACCGTGTTTCGCAGCAACAAGCACATCTACGCGCAGGTGATCGACGACAACGCGGGCGTGACGCTCGCGGCTGTTTCGTCGCTGACCAAGGCGCTCAGCGGGCAGATCGAGAAGAGCGAGTCCAAGGTCGATCAGGCCAAGGCGGTTGGCGAAGCCATCGCCAAAGCTTGCCTTGCCAAGGGTATCGACAAGGTCGTTTTCGACCGCAACGGATACATCTATCGCGGCACCGACGCGAGCAACGAGAAGTCCAAGCCGACGCGCGTCGCCGCGGTCGCCGAGGCCGCTCGCGCTGCCGGACTCAACTTCTAGGACCAGGAGCTAAAGCACATGCAATCCGTTGATATCGAGAGCTTGGGCGATCTGGTTGATCGCGTCGTCCACATCAACCGCGTCGCGAAGGTCGTCAAGGGCGGTCGTCGCTTCGCATTCAGTGCGTTGGTGGTGATCGGCAATGAGAAGGGCTGGGTCGGCGTCGGTTACGGCAAGGCCAAGGAGGTCCCCGAGGCCATCCGCAAGGCCAATGAGATCGCGCGCAAGAACCTGTTCCAGGTGCCGCTCTCCGGCACGACCATCCCGCACGAGATCATCGGCGAGCATGGTGCGGCTCGCGTTTTGCTTCGTCCCGCCTCTGCCGGTACCGGCGTTATCGCGGGTGGCTCGGTTCGTGCGGTCGTCGAGTGCGCGGGCATTCACGACGTGCTGACCAAGAACATCGGCACCAGCAACCCCAACAACGTCATTCACGCAACGATCAACGCGCTGCAGTCGCTGCGCTCGCCCGATCAGATCGCGCGCAAGCGCGGCATGTCGGTCAGCGCGCTCACGGAGTGAACCATGGCCCTGAAGCTCAAAATCAAGTTGGTGCGCAGCACCATCGATCGGCCTGAGACCCAGAAGCGCACCGTGCGTGGTCTTGGCCTAGGTAAGCTCAACAGCTCGGTCGTCCTCGAGGACACGGAGTCGATCCGCGGGATGATTCGCAAGGTGCAGCATCTCGTCACGGTCGAGCCCGCGGACGCGACCTGATCCGCAGGCTGCCAGCATCTGGCTGGTGACCCCGCGACCAAACTTTCGATAGAGGAATCAACGATGGGAACCGAACTTCATACCCTCACGCCCCCGGCGGGTGCTCGTAAAAAGCGCAAGCGACTTGGTCGCGGCCTTGGCTCGGGTCTGGGACAGACCGCTGGTAAGGGCTCCAAGGGCCAAAAGAAGCGCAGCACCGTGCGTCTCGGCTTTGAGGGTGGTCAAAACCCGATTCACCGACGTATCCCCAAGCGCGGCTTTAAGCCCCTGGATCGCGTCGAGGTCTACGGCGTCAACGTCAGCCTGCTGGACCTTGCGTTCCACGACGGCGATGTTGTGACTCCTGAGGTCCTTCATCAGCGCGGTCTTGTGCCCAAGCGCGCTGCCGTGATGAAGCTCCTCGCACACGGCGATCTCGGCAAGAAGCTCACCGTGAAGTTGCATCGCGTGAGCGAGACCGCGCGTGGCAAGGTCGAGGCGGCCGGCGGCACTGTCGAGCTCCTCGGCGGCGGCGAAGCTTCCGACGCGGGCTAAGGCCTGCGTTCGCGCCAAGCGCTCGCGAAGAGCGTCGCGGCGATGCACGGGTGCACCCGCCTACCGGGCACCGAGTAACGAGAGTGAACTCCTTCGGGGGGCGCTCTCGATTCGTTTTGGGACGGCGGCGCCGCGTCGTACCGCCCGCGTCGTACGGGGGGCGCCGTCTTGCGGGCGTCGTACGGGGCGCCGGGCGGGGGGCGCCGTACGGGGTGGGCGCTGGACGCAGCGGTGTCGAAGATGCGCCATTGACGCAGTTGGCTTTTCGGAGGCCGGCCTCGGTTTTCTCCCGTCCTCGAGGCGCAAAGGATGGTGGCGGCCGGGAGCCGGCGCGGCTAGGTTGCGCGCCTTGAGTCAGATACCGCGCGGAGCCGGGCAACATGCCTAGCACCGTCCGCGGGGTGCACGAGAACGCAGAGCCATGGGTGTCCTGATCAACATCTTTAAGTTGCCCGAGCTTCGCCGGCGCCTGCTCTTTACGCTGGCGATGCTGGCGGTCTACCGCTTCGGCATCTTCGTGTCCGTGCCCGGTGTGAACCGGAACGTCATGGCGGACTTGGTCAAGCAGTCTTCGGGCGGCTTTATCAACTACCTCAACCTGTTCTCGGGCGGTGCGCTCAGCAATCTTTCCGTGTTCGCGCTCGGCATCATGCCGTACATCAGCGCGAGCATCATCATGCAGCTCATGACCGTGGCGGTGCCACGTCTCGAGCAGCTCAGCAAAGAGGGGGAGACCGGTCGTCGCAAGATCAATCAGTACAGCCGCTACTTCACGGTTGTGCTGTCGATTATCCAAGGCTGGATCATGGCGGGCTGGCTTGAGAGCCAGGCGGTCGGCGCGAGCAAGGTCGTGCTCTACCCCGGGCTAGGTTTCAAGCTGCTCACGATCCTCACGCTGATGGCTGGAACCTGCTTCCTGATGTGGCTGGGAGAGCAGATCACCGAGCGCGGCATCGGCAACGGAATCTCCCTCATCATCTTCGCCGGAATCGTCGCGGACCTTCCTGGAGCCCTCTATCAGCTCTACCAGAAGGCGGTGGATGATCCGGAGAACTTTGGCCCGATGACGCTCGCGGTGCTGCTGGCCGTCGTGATCGCGGTCGTGGCGTTTGTCATCCTCATGGAGCGGGGCCAACGGCGCATTCCGGTACTCTACGCCAAGCGCGTGGTCGGTCGCCGGATGTTTGGTGGCACGGAGAACTACCTTCCCCTGCGCATCAACAGCGCCGGTGTGATCCCGCCGATCTTTGCGTCGTCGTTGATCATGCTGCCCAGCCAGCTCGGCGGCATGACCGGCAATGCGGCCTTCCAGCGCATCTCGGTGTGGCTGCAGTACGGCAACTGGGCGTACCTGACGCTCTATGTCGGGCTGGTGATCTTCTTCTGTTACTTCTACACGCAGATCCAGTTCAACCCGGTCGACGTCGCCGACAACCTCAAGAAGCAAAACGCTTCGATCCCCGGGATTCGTCCGGGCAAGCGCACCGCCGAGTACATCGAGTTTGTGCTTATCCGCCTGACCTTTGCCGGCGCCTGGTACATCGCGGCGGTCTGCGTGCTGCCGACCTTCCTGCAGACCCAGTACAACGTGCCGTTCTACTACGGCGGTACCTCGCTGCTCATCGTCGTTGGCGTTGCCCTTGATCTCGCGCAGCAGATCGAGAGCCACCTTGTGACTCGCTCCTACGAGGGCTTCGCCGGTCCGCGTGGCGGCCGACGACGCGCCGGGTAGGGGACTCTCCGATCAGGTTCACGCGCGGATGCACGAGGGCGCCGTTGGTGGCCGCTCTTGGCATCCACCTGCGACGTCCCGCGGGTACCCGGTCCGCCACACTGGCAGGGCGGCAGAGTCGCTGCTCTTGCGGCACGAGTGGACTTGGGACCGGTGCTTTGAGCTTGCAATGATCCGGAAAGCGCGCACGATCCGATCTCTCGGCGCAGGCATGTGAGACCACGATGAGCACTGGAGATAGGCGTCCCCGAGGTCCGAGGCCCGGCCGGTCCGAGTCAACAGGCGAGAACGCGGATGCGAGCTCGGCGGTGCTCGAGGATGCGGTCGTGCTCGCGTGCTTGCCACAGGCGCTTTTCAAAGTCCGAATCGGAGACAGACAGGTGACCGCGAGCCTGTCGGTCGATGCACTGCGCTATGGCCTCGCCCCCATCGTCGGGGACCGTGTCCGAGTACGTCGCAGCCCGCTCGATCCGGGCCGCGGGGTCATCGTGGAGCGGTCGCCCAGTACCTGAGGGATCTCGGTGGCGGGCGAGCCGGCCCAGACCCGGCCTCGTGCCACCCACAAAACGCTCGCATTGCGTCATTCGCGGACACCACGATGCGCACTTGACACGCTCAGAACTGCTTGCTCCGCGCGCGGCGCGAAGCACACGATCTGCCCGCTCTCCTGCGCTGGTAGCGCGCAACGCGAAGTCGTTCCGCGCGGGATCCACGACCCGCAGGATTTGCGTTTGACCCCCTGGCGATCACGACGCAACCCCGCTAATGCTCGCCCTCCTCACTGGGCGGCATGGGCGGCCGCGCGGAGACCTCGGTCCTCGTGCATCGCGACTCGCACAGCGAAAGAGCCGGCCAACTTCGCCCCTGGAAGAGTGGCCTCGGCAAAGATCGCATTCGCATCATTCATCAGGTGAAGTCATGAAGGTCAGAGCAAGCGTCAAGCGCATCTGCGAGAACTGCAAGGTGGTCCGCCGCCGTGGAGTCGTTCGCATCATCTGTGTCAACCCAAAGCACAAGCAGAGGCAGGGCTAAGCCATGGCACGCATTGCAGGCGTTGACCTTCCCCGCAACAAGCGGCTCGACATTGCGCTCACGTACATCTACGGCGTTGGCCGTGTGACGGCGAGCAGCGTTCTTGATCGCGCTGGCGTTGGCGGAGCCGTTCGCACCGATGACCTCACCGAGGATCAGATCTCCGCGATTCGTCGCGTGCTTGAGACTGACTTCGCGGTGGAGGGTGATCTTCGTCGTGAGGTGCAGACCAACATCAAGCGCTTGATGGACCTCGGTTGCTATCGCGGCCTGCGTCATCGTCGTGGGCTGCCCGTTCGCGGCCAGCGTACGCACACCAACGCGCGCACTCGTAAGGGACCCAAGCGCGGTCAGGTCGCGCTGAAGAAGAAGGTCTGACCTTGAGAACTTGTTCGGAACTCAGGCGGCGTCGCTCGCATGCCTGAGTCGCCGAACGTGACGGCCTCGCTCGTCGGCACACCCTGTCGCCGAGCAACGCCGTCCGAACCTCGCCACTAAGAAAGCTCGAACACACATGGCACAAGCAGCACGCGGTACTCGAAAGCGCGCCCGGAAGAACATCTCGACCGGCGTCGTGCACATTCGATCGACCTTCAACAACACCGTCGTGACGGTGACCGACACCGCAGGAAACACCCTGGCGTGGTCGTCCGCAGGCGTGAAGGGCTTTAAGGGCTCGCGCAAGTCGACTCCCTTCGCGGCACAGCTCGCGGCGGACGACGCGACGCGCAAGGCCGGCGAGCACGGTGTCTCGAATGTCACGATTCTCGTCTCGGGCCCCGGCGCCGGTCGAGAGTCTGCGCTGCGCGGCGTTCAGTCCGCCGGCGTGCGGGTGACCTCCATCAAGGACGTCACCCCGATTCCCCACAACGGCTGCCGCCCGCCGAAGCGGCGCCGCGTCTGATTGAGTTGGCTCGGCGCGGGCGTGCTGACTTAACCGTCGCGCACTTCTTCCAAACCGGGCCGAGTTCACGCCGCAGCATCGACCACGATGTTGCGGCTTTGACCGCGTGGCAAACATCGCAGGGCAGAAGAGGGTCGGCACCCATCGCAGAGCCCAGCGAAAGTGAGCGAAATGCAAGACTACAACACCATCTCACGTAACTGGCGGGACCTGATTCGTCCCAAGAAGCTCGAGCCCGAAACCGTCACGTCCACGTACGGCAAGTTCGCCTGCGAGCCGCTTGAGCGTGGCTACGGCATCACGCTCGGCAACAGCCTCCGTCGCGTGCTGCTGAGCTCGCTGCAAGGCGCGGCGGTCACCTCGGTGCGCATCGAAGGTGCTCTGCACGAGTTCACTTCGATCCCCGGCGTGGTTGAAGACGTCACCGACATCATCCTCAACATCAAGGCGCTGCGTCTTCGTATGGACGATGCGACGCCTCGCACGTTGATCCTCGACAAGTCTGGCGACGGCCCCGTCCTCGCCAAGGACATCCAGGCGCCGACTGGCGTGACCGTGCTCGATGGTGATCACCTGATCGCTTCGATGAGCAAGGCCGGACGCCTCCGCATTGAGATGACCGTCGAGATGGGCCGCGGCTACGTCACCGCGGACATGAACAAGAACGAGAACATGCCGATCGGCGTCATTCCGATCGACTCGCTGTTCTCACCGATCACCAAGGTGAACTACCGCGTTTCCAACGCCCGCGTTGGTCAGCGTACCGACTACGATCGCCTGGTGCTTGAGGTTTGGACCGACGGCTCAGTGACGCCGGAGGACTCGGTCGCGTACGCGGCGAAGATTCTCAAGGAGCAGCTCTCGATCTTCGTCAGCCACGACGAGATGGAAGAGACCCGCGTTGCCGCTCCCACCGAGCAAGATCGCCTGCACGAGCTGCTGTGGACTTCGGTCGACGAGCTCGAGCTCAGCGTTCGTTCGGCAAACTGCCTGCAGAACGCGAACATTCACTACATCGGAGACCTGGTGCAGCGCTCGGAGGCCGAGATGCTTCGCACCAAGAACTTTGGGCGCAAGTCCCTCAAGGAGATCAAGGAAATCCTTGGACAGAAGGGCCTTTCGCTTGGCATGCGTATCGATGGATGGCAGGGACCACCCCCCAGCCGAGAGGAAGACTGAGCTATGCGACACATGAATTCGGGACGGAAGCTGGGACGCAACTCATCGCACCGCAAGGCGATGTACCGCAACATGGTGACGTCGCTGCTTGAGCACGAGCGCATCCGTACAACGGAGGCGAAGGCCAAGGAGCTGCGTCGTTTTGTGGAGCGCACCATCACGATCGCGCTGCGCATCGGCGACATTCTGGACAAGGCGCCAGAGAGCCGCACCGCTGAGGAGAAGGCTCGCCTCGTGCACGCGATGCGCACGGCTGGCCTGATGGTTCGCTCGCGCGAGGTGCTTTCGAAGCTCTTTGGTAGCGTGGCCACGCGCCTCAAGGGACGACCTGGCGGCTACACGCGCATCGTCAAGCTCGGACAGCGTCCGGGCGACGCCGCGCCGATGGTGGTCATCGAGCTCGTCTGCCGCGAAGACGCACCGGTCGCAGCGCAGGCCTAAGGGCAGGGGCTACAGACGCTGGTTTCCCTGCCATTACGGCGGGATCCAGCACGTTGGTCTCCATCGGAGACCGGTCTTGCGCCGATCATCAGCGGCGTCGTGACCACTGGAAGCGAAGAAGACGACACGCGACGGCGTGTCGTTTTCGCGTTGGGCCCAATTGACGTTGCCGCCCGGGATTGATCCGCGGACATGATCAGGGGTCGAAGGATTCGCTCGGGCGAACGCGCGGGCTCTGGATACGGGCGCCGCCGCGGGGCCTGATTCGGGGCCCGGTTGTCGGGGCGTGCCTCGGGGCGTGTTTCAGCAGGTGGGCAAACCGGCCCCGGCCCGGCGGCGCGAGAGAGGGGCCTGAGGCGGTGGCCCCCGAATCGGGCCAGAAACTTGGGCCGTTGATCACCGCGGGGATAGGTTCCGCGCGTGTCCCACTTCCAACACGTCGCGACCGCC
>CAZVEM010000273.1:0-8213 GCA_964626165.1 uncultured Nannocystaceae bacterium | reverse complement strand
GCCGCGACGCCAGCACGCCGTAGTACCGGGCCATATGGAAACGGGGAGGTGGTACGAATGCGCACAGCCTTGCCACAAAGTTGTGCGGAGACATCTGAGCAAAGGTGGCGCCGGACTTGCTGGGTGCCTTGAAAGCGAAGGGATCACAAGTGCTTGGGCAACCCGGCGCGAGCGATGTCCCACCGACGGGATAGCATCGGCCGGTAGGCCTGGACTGAGACCGACCTCGCTGCCGGTTCGGTCGAAGCAGTGCCGGGCAAGTCAACGCGATACACCGCGGTCAGCTTGGTCGGCGTCGCTGTCAGCACCGACATCGCCATCGTCGGCATGATCTCCGTCGTCAGCATCACCTCCATCGCGATCATCACCATCCGCATTCACAGCCGACCGCGCCTCACTCTCCGCACCTTGAGCCTCCGGCGGAGGCCCCAGCCGCGTGTGGATCTGCGCCGCGAGTCGGGGACCAATGCCCTTGACCGCCAACAACTCTTCCTGCGTCGCGGCCTTGAGCGCGCGGACGGTGCCAAAGTGGCTGATGAGCGTGCGACGTAGTGCTGGGCCGACGCCTTCGACGTCATCGAGCACGCTGACAAGTGCACGCTTGCCTCGGCGTTTGCGGTGGTGGGTGATCGCGAAGCGATGGGCTTCGTCGCGGAGCCTCGTCATCAAGAAGAGCTCGGACGATCCGTCGGGCAGCACGATTGGATCTTTGAGGTGGGGGAGGAAGACTCGTTCGGGTCGGCGTTGGCTCGGTGGCGTGGTGGGCGATAGCGGAGCATCGCCAGGGGAAGCCCCGCCCGCCGTGCCGGCGCCCATGTCAGCCGCCGCAATGGCACCGACAATGTGGTCTGCCAAGGCTTTGCCGGGAGCAGGCTTGGCCGCACCCGCACCCGCAGCTGCATCCACGTCCGCGTCTTGGACCGATGATGCGCTTGCGTTCTTGAGGGCGCGCAGCATGGCCTTGGAGCGGGTCGGGATTGGGAAGTCGCGCTCCTTGGCAAGTGCGACCAGATCGATTCCGTCTGCGCCAATCGTGATGCCGAGATCTTGCATCACGGTCACCACCATCCCCAACTGTCCCTTGCCACCGTCGATGACGATGAGGTCGGGCAGCTCCCAGCGTGCATCCTCGGCTTCAAGGCCGCGGCGGAAGCGTCGACTCAGGACCTCGTGCATGCTGCGAAAGTCGTCGTTTTGCGTGAAGTCGACATCGGCTCCACTGCCGGTACCCTTGATCTTGAAGCTGCGGTAGAGAGCCTTGGCGGGCCGTCCCTGCACAAAGACCACCATGGAGGCGACGGGATCGCTGCCCTGAATGTGGCTGATATCAAAGCACTCGATACGTTGCGGCAGACGACTCAGCTTGAGGCGCTCTTGCAGCCGCGTGAGCACGGTGGTGGCGTCTTGGTCTTCGTTGCGGCGGGTCTTGAAGTTGCTCGCGGCGTTCTGCCCGGCGAGCACGACCAACTTGCGTCGGTCGCCCCGCTGCGGAACCAGCAACGATACCTTGTGGCCACAGAGGTCTTCGAGCCAAGCGGCGAGCGCTGGAACGTCCTCTTCCGTGAGTTCTGCTGGCAGGAGGACTTCGTCGGGAACGGTGGTCGCGGCCTCGTAGTAGCTGAGGACAAATCCGTGCAAGAGCTCGCAATCGGGCAGCTCCATGCCGCGCTCGGACCAGGTCTGCGTGCCCATCAGCATGCCGCGACGGATCTGCATCAAGACGATCTCGACTTGGCCGCCTTCGCGGAACAGACCGATCACATCTTGGTCGCGGTCGCTTGCCGCCACCACGCGCTGGGACTCCAGGATCGTCTGCAATGCGCGAAGTTGATCACGAGCGCGCGCGGCCGTCTCAAATTCGAGGGACTCGGACGCGTGCTCCATGCGCCCGCGGATGCTGTCGAGCAGCTCGACCTGCCGGCCAGAGAGAAAGTGCTCCAGCTCGCGCACCTGCGCGGCATAGGCTTGTTCGTCGACCTCAAGCACGCAGGGCGCGGGGCAGCGACCGATCTGGTACTGCAGACACGCGCGCTTGCGATGCGTCAGCGCGTAGTCGCTGCAGGTGCGGAGCTGGAAGTGGCGATTGACCACGCGCAGCGCCTGACGGGCCTTTTGTGCCGAGTGGTAGGGACCAAAGTAGGCGGCGTTGTCGTCGGTGACCTTGCGGACAAGTTCAAGCCGCGGCCACTTCACGTTCTTCTTGAGCTGCAGCAAGAGAAACTGCTTGTCATCGCGGAGCTTGAAGTTGAAGCGTGGCTGATGCTCCTTGATCAGGTTGTTCTCAAGGAGCAGCGCTTCCTTCTCGTTGGCGGTGACGATCGTCTCGATGTCACCAAGCAGGCCTGCCAGCAGGGGAACGAAATAGCGGACGTCCTGACCCGAAAAGTACTGGCGCACGCGCTGGCGCAGCTTGGCCGCCTTGCCGACGTAGACCACGCTGCCCTTGCGGTCGCGCATGATGTAGACGCCGGGCTCGAGCGGAAGTCGGGCGAGAAGCTCCTCAAGATCCTCTTCGTTGTGAAGACGAGAGGTCCACGCCGGGCCCACGGCAGTGGCCTCGCCGCGCGGGAATGGGGAACCGCTCTGCGAGGGGCGCTGTGGCTGGGTTTTGCGGCGACCGGCCATGCTGTTGGAGTGGCGCCGAGGGTGTCGCGGGCCGCCGCGCAAGCGACCGCGCAGGGGCCCCGCGCCACGTGGTGAGGGCTAGGCGGAGGGCTCAGGGAGCTGCGAGCAACGTGATGCGGCGTCGCGCTGTGAGGCGATATCGTCAAGGCGGAGCTTGTACTCGGCGTGCCAGCGCACGAACGAGCGCTGCGGCTCGCCGCGAATGTCACCGACCGTCGCGTAGATCAGCAGTGCGAACAGAGCCAGTAGGCCGATGCCGTGGACCCACGCCTCGATCACGGCGCTGACGGGGCGACGGACGATGACCTCCCAGCCCAGGAAGAGCAGACGGCCGCCATCGAGTGCGGGTAGGGGGAGAAGATTGAACATGCCCAGGACGGTGCTGATCAGCGCGCCAAAGAGGATGAAGTTTGCCCAGCCCTGATCCGCGGAGCTCTTCATCGCCTTGACGATCGCGACCGGCCCACCGACGCGGCCCTTGGCCTGGCCGGTCACCATCTTGGCCAGGCCGCCAAGCTGCACCACGGTGGTCTCAAAGGGATAGATCGCGGCCGCAACAAAGACCGCGGGGAGCGACGCGCCCGATACGAACTCTTCCTTCAGATCGGCCGAGAGCGCGGGTGCGGCGTCGTTGAGTCGCACATCCCGGCTGACCTTCTCGCCGTGGCGATCGACGACGACGGGCACGGTCTCGCCCAGGTGCGCGGTGCAGGTCTCGATGACGCGGCCGCGTGGGTTGCTGCCGGTGACGTCCTTGCCCGCGATCGAGACGAGCACGTCGCCTTCCTTGAGACAGGCCGCGCGCGCCGGACTTGCCGGACCAAAGCCGGCGATCGAAGCGGCGTTGGGAAGGCCCGCGCTCGCGTAAGCGGTGAATGCGAGCAGGAATGCGACGAGGTAGTTCGCGCCAGGTCCACCGGCGAGGGCGAGCGCACGCGCCCATGCGGGACGCTCGCGATAGTTCTGGTAGCCCATCTCGCGGGCCTTCTCGGCCTCGGCGGCGGCGTGGGCCTTGCCGGCTTCATCGAGCTCTTCTTCGTCGGGCTCCATGCCGACGATGTGCACGTATGCGCCGAAGGGGATCGCACTGATCACGAACTTGGTGCCACGCCACTCAAACAGGTGCAGCACGACCGGTCCGATGCCGATGACGCTGAAGACATCGACGTGCATGCCGCCGAGCTTGGCGCATACGTAATGGCCCGCCTCGTGCACGATGATGAGCACGGAGAGCGCGAGAATCGCCAAAAAGAGGCTCACCGGCCGACTGTAGCAGGCCAGGCGTGCGGAGCCCCGAGGAGCACACCAGGCCCCAGGGGGCCACCGTCACGAGCGCTGCCAGGGACGATCGAGCTGGGCCGCGACCAAGCGGGGGAGGTACGAGCGCAGGAAAAGATGCGCGCGCGGGCCCATCCCCCGATCTGGCGCCGGGCTAAATGCGGGGCGCTCGTCACTGCGCGCGAGGATCTCCCGGACGTTGCGCTGCCCGGCGACCAGGCCGCCAAACACGCGCGTCAAACAACGCTTCCCGAGTGCCGCTTCAAGGCAGAGGATCTCGCCCGGGATGATGGCCGCGCGGCGACCGCAAAGAACCTCGCGGGCGGCCCACTGTGCGAGCTCGAGCTCGACGGGTCGATCGATGAGCAGCCACACTCGGCCGCGAGCACTGCGGGCGCCCTCGCGCAGCGCTGTTCCAGGCACCGCGCCTTGCACCGTGCGCAGCTGAGCGATCTGTCCGTGCAATACGCTGAGCACGCTTAGCGTATTGTCGCGTGACTGTTCGTCGACCGCGATGACCTCGAAGCTCAACTCTTGCGAGCCTTCGAGGTCCTTGCCAGCCGTGCTCGCGAGAGCAACTGCCGTGCGGACCATGGCCGCGGCGCTCTGCTCCGCATCACGGAGGAGCAGAACGATGGAAAGATCGATCTCCATCGCGAGATTCTCGACATAGCGAGACTCAGGCCCCGCGGTCAAGCTTCACGGTCAAACTTCACGCACGGCGACAGGCGTTTGCGGTCGCTTTGCACTGTCACGTGCAGACGATTTCGCGCGCGCGTACGACGATGTGCGTGCGTCGACTCGACGCGCGAGGGGACGCGCGAGGGTGTTGGGACATCCCTCCGCCACCCACGACGCATTCTGCGCCATCGCCGATCGGCGGGGGAAGCGGCGCGGGAGATCCCGCGGCCAAGCGACGAAAACATCGAGGGGAACGGGGCAACCCTCGGCGACCCAGGCCGATAGGGCCCGTGGGAGCGTGCTAGGGCGCAGCGCTCCACCGCGCGGGGCCAAGTAGGCGATGCTGCAAGCTTGCAGCCACGCGCGCTCCCAACCAAGAATGCGCTACTCGAAAGGACGCCACCATGGCCGGAGTCAACAAAGTCATCCTCATCGGGAATCTCGGGCGAGATCCAGAGACCCGCTACACGCAGGGCGGTCAGCCGGTTTCCAAGCTCAACATCGCGACGACGCGACGCTGGCTCAACAAGCAGAACAACGAGTGGGTCGACGAGACCGAGTGGCATCGCGTCACCGTCTGGGGCAAGCAGGCCGAGATGTGCGACAAGTACCTGACCAAGGGTCGCAGCGTGTACATCGAAGGCCGCCTGCGGACCTCCTCCTATGAGGACAAGAAGGACGGCTCGAAGCGCTACTCGACCGAGATCGTCGCAGAGACCGTGCAGTTCCTCGGTGGTCGCGGTGGCGAAGAGGGCGGAGGAGGCGGAGGCGGAGGCGGCGGCGGTGGCGGCGGTCGAGGACGCGGCGGCGGCGGAGGCAACGAGCCCGATCCCTACGATCCCGGAGACTACCTGCCGCCCGCACCCGAAGACGACGACATTCCCTTCTGATCGAGGCCCAGCCTCAAGGAACTGCGCCGCGTGCCGGCGTGCCCATGACCGACGAGATCTTCATCTTTCGCGAGGCGTCTCTCGCCGACGAGGACGCCATCCTCGAACTCGCACGCGAGCTCGACACTCTGAATCTGCCGCCGGAGCGAAACTTCATTCGCGGCCTGCTGGAACGGAGTGTCGAGTCCTTCGCGGGCGGGTCTGACCCCGATCTCTTCGACCCGACGCGTCGATTCCTCTTCGTCTTGGAGGGAGGTGACGGTCGTGTTGTGGGCACGTCGATGATCCATGCGCAGCATGGAACCCCCAGCGAGCCTCACGTCTTCTTCCGCGTCGACACCCAAGAGCGCTACGCGAAGATCCGCCTCGATAACGCAGAGGAGCGACAGGTGCACATGGTGCACACCATCCTCACGCTTGGGCAGACCTACCAGGGACCCAGCGAGGTGGGCGGACTGGTGCTCTCACCTGCGCTGCGCGGCCACCCCAACAAGCTCGGACGGCTCTTGTCGCTCGCACGCTTTGTCTTCATGGCCGGCCGTCGTGCGTGGTTTCGTGATCGCGTGCTCGCCGAGCTCTTGCCGCCGCTTCAATTTCTGGAGGACGGCACACGCTCTCCACTCTGGGATGCCCTCGGCGGTCGCTTCACCGGGCTGACCTATGACGAAGCAGACGCGCTGAGCCGCGATGACAAGGAGTTCATCTGGAAGCTCTTCCCGCTCACGCCCGTCAACGCGAGCCTGTTGCCGCGCAACGTCCAAGACATTCTCGGGCAGGTCGGACCCGACTCGCAGGGCGCTCGTCGCCTACTTGAGAGCATCGGATTCTCCTACTCGGGTCGCATCGATCCCTTTGATGGCGGCCCGCATTTTGAGGTGGCCACCGACGACATCACGCTGATTCGCGACGCCCGAGGCTACCGACCGGAAGTCGGTGTCCCGGGTGCCGACGCGCTACCGGGCGTGGTTGGGGCATTTTATGACACCGCACCTCACTTCCGCGCCGTGTGGGCGCCCGTCAGCGCGGTTGCACTGGAGGGCGCGTCGTCGGGCTCGGTCACCGGTGAGGGAGCCCGTGCGCAGCGTGGCCGGGCATCGGACCTCGCAGGCGATGACGACGGCGACAGCGGCGAGCTGGGCTCGCTGACCGTGGCCGAGTCTTACCTTCGTGCACTCGACCTCTTGGATGGGCAGGGCCAGGTGCGCCCCGACGCCCGATTGGTGGTCGGACTGCGTCCGATGCGTCGACGTGCCGACCTTCAGATCGCGCGTGCGGCATCCGGCATGTCGCGGAAAACCTAACGCGCGCTGTCGGTCATGCACGCGCGCTGTCGGTCATGCGCGCGCGCCTCGAAACATCGGGAGCCGCAGGCTAACGCGGCTGCTCGTGCCACGCCCGCGTGGCATCGATCCCGAGATCGTGAAGGGCCGGGATGATCTCTTGCTCGATCGTCGCATAGAAGATCATCGCGTACTGGTGATCGGTCAGCACACCGAGATTGGCGGGCCCGCCCACCGTGGGCGGATGGATCGCAAGATCGGTGCCCGCGACATCGTCGGGGCTCAGGCCACACGCGGTGGACTTTCGAAATCCTGCAAAGGCGCGAGAGAGCTTGGTGTGAAGCTGAGCGCGCGCATCTTCGTCGAGGACCGGCAAGATCAACGCGAGCGCGTCCCAGCCAAACGCCGCGTGGAAGTGCTCGTCCCGCAAGATCTGTCGCGCGGTGAGCTGTGCGGCCGTATCGGTGGCGACGATCTCGATCGCCTCCAACATCGGGCGTGAGAGCGTCTCTCCGAGGCAGCATGCGATCAAGATCGCATTGGCAGCCCAGGCGAGCTGCGCGTCGCGCTGCTCTGCGGGCGGCGGTGCAGGCCACGGCACGGTGGGGATTGGCCAGCGGAAGATCGCCGGCTCGCGCGTTGCGGCCTCCGGATCGCAGGCAAGTGCCATCTGAGCGCACAGCTCAACGTGTCGGACCTCGTCGGTGATCAGTCGAGAGAGCGCGCCGAGCAGCTCATTGCCGACTCGCGCATCACACAGCACATGCATCAGGGAGGAGAACTGATGCACTGAGCCATGTTCGGCCCGCGCTCGGCCCGCCCACTGTAACGCCGCATCGCGGCGAAGCTGCGCGTCATAGGACGCGCGCGGAAATGCGGCGAAGTCGGGCCAGGCGTCGCGATCGATCTGCGATCGGTGCATCTGCGTGACCCGACGCGTGGTCGGATGCACCATTCGCACCAGACCAACATCGTCCTCGAGCAATCGAATCGCCGCCGAGGGAGTCTCAAGCTGACGGAGTGCGTCGCGGGAGGGTCCCGAGGTTGCACGTCCGTGCGCGGCAAGATCCGGAGATGCAGCGGCGTCACTGCTTGCGGCCGCCGCCTGCACCTCACTGTCTCTTTCCTCGCCGTGCGCCGCGTCCATATCCGTGGATCGCGTCCTGATCCGCGCCCGGGATCAGCCGCCCTTCTTGGGCGGTCCGGGGTTGGTGTGGATCTCTGGCGCCGCCTTGGCGTCCTCTGGACCAGGGTTGGCCGTGGGCAGGGGCTGCTCGGGCTTGGGACCCTCGTTGGTGTGGATCTCTTCGACCGCTCCGGTCCCGCCATCGGGCTTGTTGGTGTCGGGCTCTTTGGCCGTGTTGACGTGCGGCGTCTCGGGCCCGGGGTTGGAGTGAACCTTTGGCTTCTCTTCGGGCTTGGCGGTGCTGCCACCGTCACAGGCGGCGCCTGCGACGAA
>CAZVEM010000272.1:7528-8229 GCA_964626165.1 uncultured Nannocystaceae bacterium | reverse complement strand
GGCGCATGAAGAAAGCTGAGGCGACTCGCTCCTGAGGTCGGTGCGATGGCCAGCAACGCGTCCGCTGGTACAAGCACGAGCTGACCCGGTCGCAGTTCTAGCGGTGCAGCTTGGCCCTCGAAGCTCAACGTCCCGGAGCCGGCGAGACAAACCAGCAGGCTCATTGCGTGCTCACGACCGGCAGGCTCCAGCTCTGCGAGGTCAAAGCAAGGCCGCACGACGCGGGGCTGCGTGCCCTCGAACTCGAGCTCGATGACCTGCGACTTGGGCCGGAATCCGCAAAGCGGCTTCCCATCGCGGAACTCTGGGAGCGCGTCGCGTGAGCGCAGATAGAGGCGGAGGGCCAGCCGTGGATCCTCGCACTCACCGATCGCTCCGGGCGGCTGCACGACGCTCGCCACCGAGCGCCGCCCGCTCGACGCAGCGCAGCGCTGCTCTGCACTTTGTTCGAGTACCAGGGGCCGCATGCGCACCTGCACCTGCGAGCCGAGGCGCGCGCACGCTGCTGCGTCGAGCGACTCATCGATGGCCTTGAGGGAGATGTCCGGGTTTTGGTTCATGACAGTCCGGTCTGTTTCACGCCCCGATCCAACTCCCCTTGAGGCGAAAAGCTTTCGCTTTTCCAGCATTTGCATCATCCCGAAGATCGCGCGGAGCCCGCGCCGCTCAGCAAGCGCTTGTGCGCCCGGCCGACCGGACTC
>CAZVEM010000272.1:0-7518 GCA_964626165.1 uncultured Nannocystaceae bacterium | reverse complement strand
GTAGACGTCGTGGCAAGCTTCGTTACGGCAAGTTCCGTGGCCGGTGCTCTGGTGTATGCGGAACGCCTCGGTGTCGGGCTTTCGGCGAGCGCGGGTCAGTAGGGTTGCTCGATACGACCATCCGCAGCGCCGAGCTCTGGAACGCAACGCTTACACGGAACTTGATGGGGCGCGCGAACCTCTTGGCCGCGCGGATCCGCGAGCATCTGCGGCCCAAGGTCCGCGAGCCGCCACCGTCCTCCACGCTGAGACCAGACTCGCAGGTCAAACAACCCGCCGTAGAGCTGCACCTCGACAAATGCTGGCCGCAGCGCGAGTGCGTCCGGCGTGAGCGCGATGCCTTCGTACATGCCCTGGCGTTCGGCAGCCGTGGCGCCGCGTTCGATCGAACCCGACGTGAGTTGGAAGAACGAGAGCGTCGTCCAGGCCTTTGCGCTCCGAGTGATCGCGTCGCTGAGGTCGTTGACTGCGGACGCCGACGCATCGTGTCCGGCGATCACCCCGTCGAATGCACCGGCGATCAGGGCGTCTTGCAGGTCTTGGGGGAGCTGGCGAAACGTGCCGATGGGCTGATAGCCCCCTTGGCCGCTGGCCACGGGGCTCTCAACAGGCGCAGCCAAGACCAGAACGCGCGGCGGTCGCTCAAAGGCGGCGGGGCCCTGAGCGGAATCTCTGGGTGGCAACGCCCGCAGCAATTCGATCTGCTTGCGTCGCAGCGATTCGAGCGTCGCGGAGGGCTCGCGTGGCGCTGCCCGTCGTCGACGTACGAAGAGCTGCCCGGTGCGATCAGGTTCCCCACGCACCGGCGCGTCGAGCCACGCGCGCAAATCGAGCACCACGATCTCGAGCAACACATCCTCGGCGTCGCTGTTCGTCGCCTGTGAGGAGCCATCTGGCGCGCCCTGCGGCCTCACGTCGTCCGCGCGAACGAGCCCATGCTGGCGCGTGAGATGGAGGTGGGCTGCGCCTCGCTCCGCGTCTGTCGGGTCCTCGCGTCCACACTCGTTCCAGGGGCCGCGGCCCAGGACGATGTCGGCAAGGCGGTCCGATGGGCCGCCTTCGGATCGCAGCATCGCGGAGGCAGTCGGCGTGCGACTCTGCCGATCTCGCAGCGGATCTGCAGTCGGCGCGCACCGTCGGGCACGGGCGCGCGCTCGTGCCTTTTGCCCACGACGAGGTTCCGCGGGCGGAGCCGCATGCGTCGGCAGTTCGATTGTGACGACGAACTCCCCTTGACTGCGGAGTCCGTGCACGCGGCGCTGAATCGCGTCAAGGCGTGCCCTCGTCGTCCCGTGCACGCGACTCCCTCCGGCGCGCGCACCGGGTGTGTCCTCCAGCGATCGACTCCACGCGATAATCGTCACGCTCTCCGGGCCGCGTCGTTGCGTGGCCGTGGTGATCTCCGCCGTCGTATCGGCCGCCGCCGACATGTCCCGTGTGGGAACCGCGGTCGGATCGACGCGCTTGCTCCAATCTCCGATCTCATGCACGCATGACACACAGCACGCGACCAGTAGCAGCAGCAGGCCAGCGGTGATCGGGCCTGGGAGACTTCGCTGCCATCTCGGCGCCGCGAGATGGCACATTGACCCCGTGCTCCACGAGCGAGGCTGCCTGCGAGGAAGCACGTCGTCGAGACGATACGAGACTGCCCGCAGCCTCGCGAGCGTCGCGGCCACTCCGAGACGGCGCAACGAGGAGTCGTGAGCGGGCAACGCGCCCAGCCCGCACGCCACGCGAGGTGAAGGGAGCGGGGCGCCGACGACGGCAGTACCGCGATTCGCTGGCTTGATGTGCGCCCTCACAAACGCGAGGGTCGGGGAGCCCCTGCGGCCGCACGCGTCATTGGCAACGATCCCCAGGATCGACCGCGGGCGTGGTGCCAGAGCCGATCATCGGCACTCTGACGCTCGCTGAGGGTGGTGATGTGTGGCCAAGAGATCGGCACCAGAGCGCGCAAGAAAGCCGAAAAACGCCGGATTGTGACCAACTTCGCCCCTGCTTTCGGCGATTTGGGCTTGCGCCGCCCCCCATGGCTCGGCCAAGGTCCGCGCGCCCATGAGCCAGCGCAAACAGATTCGCAACGTGGCGATCATTGCCCACGTCGACCACGGCAAGACCACCTTGGTCGACGCATTGCTCAGCGAGGCTGGTGCCTTCCGCCGTGGCGAGGCCGTCGAGCGCGCGATGGACTCGATGGACCTTGAGCGGGAGCGTGGCATCACGATTACCGCAAAGCCCACCGCGCTGCGCCACCGCGACATTCACATCAATATCGTCGACACACCCGGGCACGCCGACTTCGGCGGCGAGGTTGAGCGCGTGCTCAACATGGTCGACGCCGTGCTGCTGGTCGTCGACGCCTTCGAAGGACCGATGCCGCAGACGCGCTTTGTCACCGAGAAGGCAGTCGCACTCGGTCTCAAGGTGATCCTGATCGTCAACAAGATCGACCGACCGGGCTCTGAGCCTCACAAGGCAGTCGATGAGGTGTTCGACCTGCTCATCGACCTTCAGGCCAACGACGATCAGTTAGAGTTTCCAGTTGTGTTCTGCAGCGCACGCGAGCGTTACGCGATGCTCGATCCGGCCGCTGAGCGCGGATCAATGCACATTATCCTCGACGCGATCATCGAGCACGCCCCGCCGCCGGAGGCCGACCCGGACATGCCGTTCCGTTTCTGGGTCTCGACGCTACACCACGACCCCTACCTGGGATTCCTCGCCGTGGGTCGTATTCGTGGCGGCAAGGTCTCTGCGGGCGATCGTCTCGCGCTGATCCGGCCCCGTCCGGGAGAAAAGCAAGACCTAGTCAAGGACTGCAAAGAGGTTTTCCGCGTCGCAAAGGTCCTGGGCTTCTCGGGCCTGCAGAAATTCGAGCTCCCCGGTGCGGAGGCGGGTGACATCGTCGCACTGGCGGGCATGGACTCGCTGGAGGTCGGCGATTCGATCACCGCAGAGGCCGTCGATCAACGTTTTGCGTTCCCCAAGCTGACCGTCGATCCGCCGACGTTGTCCGTGCGCATGCGCGTCAACGACGGACCCTTTGCGGGCAAGGAGGGTCAGTGGGTCACCTCGCGTAAGCTCGCCGAGCGTCTCTTCCGCGAGACCAAGAGCAACGTTGCGCTCGTGGTCAGCGAAACGGAATTTGCCGAGGAATTTGAGGTCTCCGGTCGCGGCGAGCTTCACCTCAGCGTGCTGATGGAGACGATGCGACGAGAGGGCTTTGAGTTCTGCGTATCGCGTCCCAAGGTGATTCTTCGTCGCAACGACGCGGGCGAGCTTCAAGAACCGTACGAGCGCCTGGTGGTCCAGTGCGACAGTGACTACGCCGGCGCAGTGATCGACAAGCTCGGTCGCCGTGGCGGTGAGATGCGAGCCATGGGCCAAGACGGAGAGGGTCGTCAGCGCATGGAGTTCCACGTGCCGGCGCGCGGCCTCATCGGCTATCGCTCGGAGTTCCTCACCGATACACGTGGCACGGGCATCATGGCGTCGGTCTTCGACAGCTATGGCGAGTTCCTCGGACCTCGCAAGACGCGTCCGCGGGGTGTGATGATCGTGATGGAGACGGGCGAGACCTACACGTACTCGCTGGCCCGCCTCCAGGAGCGTGGCGTGCTGTTCACCGGTCCGCAGATGCAGGTCTACATGGGTCAGATTGTGGGCGAGCACGCCCGCGACAACGACCTGGTGGTCAACCCGTGCATCAACAAGAAGTTCTCCAACGTCCGATCTGCGGGCGCCGACGAGAAGCTCGTGCTCACGCCTCCGCGTGTCCACACGCTGGAAGAGGCGCTCTCGTACATCGAGGATGACGAGCTGCTTGAAGTCACGCCGCAGAGCCTGAGGTTGCGCAAGCGCGTGCTCGATCACAGCATGCGTAAGCGAGACGAGCGCTCTGCCGCCGACGCATAGGACTGTCGCGCATGACGGGGTTGCTGAGCCACGACCTGCTCCGCGGCGCGGCGCCCACGACCCACTGGTGCGTTCTCGCTCACGGGATCCTCGGTACCAAGGCCAACTTGCGCAGCATCGCGCGCAAGTTGGTTCAGCGCTTTTCGCATTGGGGAGCGTTGCTCGTGGATCTGCGAGAGCACGGCGACTCGCGCGGAAGAATGCCGCCGCACACGGTCGACGCGGCTGCTCGAGACATCGAGGAACTTCGCCAGGCTCTCGCGATCGTTCCCTCGATGCTCGTGGGGCACAGCTTCGGCGGCAAGGTCATCCTTCGCGACCTCGCGCTCCATGCCGAGCCACAAGTTCCCGGTCCCCATCAAGCTGCCCTCGCCTGGCCTTCCAGGGGGAGGGCTCTGGTGTTGGACGCAAACCCGGGCACGCCGCCCAGCGACGGAAGCCTGACGTCCACGTGGCAGGTGCTTGAGCTGGTGGACTCGCTCGAGCCGCAGTGGCCGACACGCGACGCATTTGTCTCGACGCTCAAAGGACGTGGTCTTTCAGACATGATGTCCGGCTGGCTCGCGATGAATCTTCGTCCGCACGATGGTGCCTACGAACTTGCGATCGATACTTCGCGTGTTCGCGAGCTTCTCGCGGACTATCTCCGCGTGGACGCCTGGCCGACGGCACTGCAGCCGCCGCGGGCCTGGTCTGTCGATTTCATGATCGGCGCGCGCTCTGGCAACTTTCCGACGCACGACCTGGCGCGCCTCGAGACAGCACGCGAGCGAGGCGGCCGGGTCGACTTCACCATACTGCCCCAAGCGGGTCACTGGGTGCACGTCGAGGAGCCCGCGGCGGTCCAAGCTCGCATCGAAATGGCAGTGGACTGGGTCGAGTCGATGCGCTGACGTCGGGCACCGCGAGGGGTCGTGCATGCGCTGCCCGTGGAAGGCCGCGGATGCACGGCGGGGTCGAAGGCGAGCCCCGTCCAGCATCGTGTAGCGGGGGCTACAGCGGGTCGTGCGCAACGAGGAAGGCTGCGTCGTACGCGAGGGCAGGGCACTGCGCGCGTCGAAAGAGTCGCACGTCACCGCGCGCTGCGCTGTCGGATGGACGCGATGACGCGAGTTTCCCCGTCGAGTTCGACCGGGCTGAGGCTGATTTCAACCGGAAACTCCTCGCCGCTGCGGCGCGCCGCGTTCAACGCGAGACCGCTTCCCATCGCGCGCACTTTCGGCGCGGCGAAGTAGCGCCGCACATGCTCCGCGTGGCCTGCTCGCACCGCGTGCGGCAGCAGGATCTCAATCCCGCTCCCGACAAGCTCACCGGCGTCGCGCTCAAACATCCGAGCCATCGCTCGATTCGCGCGAAGGATCGTCCCCCGTTCGTCGACGACACAGGTTGCGTCCGGCGCTGCCTGGAGCTGCGCCTCCAGCTGCACTTCTGCACGCTTACGGTCCGTCACGTCACGGCCGACCCAGTAAAGGGCGTGTTCGAAGGGGATCGGTCGGACCTTCCATTCGATCCAGCGGCAGGTGCCATCGGGCCGACACACACGCAGGTCGAGCGCCTGGTCTTCTGAACGATCCCATGCCCGGGCGAGTGCGTTCATTGCCGCATTCAGGTCGTCTGGATGAATCCAGGCGAGGAGCCCGCGCTCGATGATTTCGCTGCGCGGCATCCCCAGTAGGTCGTTCCATGCGGCATTGATCTGCTCAAGCCTGTCACGATCGGATACGACGGCCATCAGATCGCTCGATAGATCAAAGAACCGCTCTCGTTCCTCCCGTGTCCGCTTTCGCGCGGTCAGATCGCTGATCCAAGTGCGGACCTCAGACGCGAGAGCGGCGGCACTCTCCGGGCGCTCGCTTGGCAGCTTGGCAAGGCCGCGTAGGCAGACGGCCTCAAGCTCAGCTGGGACGCCGGCAACCTCTGCGCTTGGTGGGATCGGAGGGCAAGAGATGACGTCGTGCACGACTGCCTCGATGTCGTCGCCGCCAAAGGGAGGGCGCCCCGCGAGGATCTCATAGAGGATTGCCGCAAGGCCGTAGACGTCGGTGCGTTCGTCGATGCGCGTGACCTCGCCGAGCGCTTGCTCAGGAGACATATAGGACGGCGTACCGAAGGGATGGCCCGGCGTCGTCTCGTCGTCTCGCGCGCCGAGGTGAAGGCCAATTGGCGGCGATGCGTCTTGCGGGGCGTCCGTCTCGGAGAGGTCCTTGGCAAGGCCCCAATCAAGTACCAAGACCTCGCCAAATTCGCCGACGATGACGTTGTCGCCCTTGAGGTCCCGGTGAATGATCCTTCGTGAGTGCGCGAACGCGACCGTATTGCAGACGCTGAGAAAGTAGCCCAGGAGTTGCAGCAGTTCGCCACCCACCGTCATCCGGCCGTTGGCCACGTGCCCGCGGTGAAAGGCCTGCAGCACCTCGCGGAGCGTGCGTCCGCGGATGAACCGCATCGTATAAAAGCAGTGCCGTCCATCCTCGCTGGTCGTAAAGTCGTAGATCGGAACGACGCCAGGGTGATCGAGTCGACCTGTGATCTTCGCCTCACGAAAGAACCTCGCGCGGTGCAGTTCTTGTTCTGCCATGCCGAGCTTGAGGCGCTTGAGCGCAACCTCTCGCTCAAGGAGGTCATCCCAAGCGCGCCATACCTCGCCAAGACCACCGGTGGAGTGAAGGTCGCAGAGTCGAATTCGCTCGCGACCTCGATACCCAAGACGGTCGAGATCTAGCGAGTCGAGGAAACCACCGAGGTCCAGGGGCGGTCGTCCCGACAACCCCTCCCCAGGATGTGGCGTGTCCGCGATCGTGTCCGAGGGCGGAGGATCGTGAGCTTGGTTTGGCACGGAAGGGAGTCTCCAGGGAGCGCCACAGGCTTGCGTGGCGATTTCCGCAGGCGTGTGACGCACCCTGCTCAGTCAAGCGATCCTGGGGCTGGCAACGAACTTTGCCAACCGCTCTACTCAGGCCCCGAACGAAAGTATCCGCACGCGCGCACCAGCTCAGCTCGTTGAATTCGATTCTCGGGACCGGCCGGAAGCTTCACTCGCGAGGCAGTGCGTCTGCAACCGGCCCGCGCCATGGCGGTGATCGATCGTGCTCGGCGATGGCGGCCGCGAATGCTGGCGCAGCGCTCGCCAACGCTCCTCGGGCTCGCTGGCGGGGGCGAACTTCGCCACGGCCAATCAGACAAAACTCAAGTCGATCCGTGCGGACGATTGGTGCTTCGGATTGGTGACGTTGGCGCCACCGCCAGATGATTTGTTCTCAAGGCGGACACTCATGTCGCAATGTAGCGCGCTCGTCCGCACCGCCCACAACGCCACCATGACGGATTGGCTTGCCCTGGCTGCAACGTGGAACACGCTGTGGTGGCGGAGCTAGCCGCAGATTGCAATTGTCCCGTGGGTATGTCTTTATCTACGCGATGCGCCGCGATTCGATCAACGTCTGGACCCTAATTCTCGCTCCGCTCCTCGGACTTGCGCTGTCGGCGAGTGCGGGATGTGACCAGAAAAAACTGCCCGATGACGCGGGTGATGTTGAAGACGTCGGAGACGGAGATGGCGACGGGGACGGCGACGGGGACGGGGATGCCGACAGCGACGGG
>CAZVEM010000271.1:1612-8264 GCA_964626165.1 uncultured Nannocystaceae bacterium | reverse complement strand
GCCGGATTCTCGGCCGGATTCTCGGCCGGATTCTCGGCCGGATTCTCGGCCGGATGATGAGGGCCGGACTGTCCGCTCACGTTGCGGCCCACCATCGTGCCTCAACAGCGTACGCATCGAGACGATCAAGCAGCCACGCCGCCAGCTCAGACTTCGGCATCACCTCACCAGCGTCAAAGAGGGCCAGGTCCATCGACGCTGCCGCCTCGGCGAGCTCAGCCGCATGCGCATTCCCAATCCCCGCAGGTTCCGAGATCATCGTGGCGCCCTTGTCGCCGTCTGCTCGGTGCACGAGGAGCAAGCCCGTATTGGTCGCGCTCGCGAAGCCGACGCCGGGAACGCCGACACGATTCACGAAGATCGCGTGTGCGCCCTTCTTGCGCAGCTTCTCGGCGCCCAGAGCAAGGAGCTCGGCGTTGACGCTGCGCGCGACCGCCCTTGGCTCTCCGTCCGCGACCGCACGCGGGACTTGAGCGTGCGCGGGATCGTCAAGAAATGCGTCGTCGACCGTCTGCGCGGCGAAGGCAAGAACTCGAGTCTTGGCGCCGTACTGCTGACAAAGCGCTGCAACGAGATCACGTTCCAGCATCCACACCGGCCCATCGCTGCCGGCCGCGAGGAGCTCGTGTTTGTCCAGCTTGTCGGTTGCGGGCCGAAGCGGCCGCAGATCCGAGACCGCAGCTGTCATCGCGAGTAATTCGGCACCGCGGGAAAGTGCAGCGTCGAGTGCCGTAAACATCTGGTCCGCGGTCTCGACGTCGACCCTGGTCACGCCGCGCGGCGTGGGCAGGTGCACCGGTCCCGCGACCAATGTGACCTCCGCTCCCTGTGCTGCCGCCGCCTCTGCGAGCGCGAAGCCCATCGCGCCCGTGGACGCGTTGCTGATAAAGCGCACCGGATCGAGATAGGCCCGCGTCGGACCGGCGCTGACAACGACGTGGCGACCACGCCAACGCTGCGCCCCGAGCAGCAGCTCGCTCGCTCGCCGAGCGATGATCGATGGATCGATCATGCGCCCCTCGCCGATCCAACCGCACGCAAGCTCACCGCGATCGGGACCGACAAAGTGATGGCCGATCTTGACCAGGCTCGCCGCGTTGCTCTTCGTCCGCGGATGCCCCCACATCTGCACGTTCATCGCCGGCGCCCACAGGATGGGAGCTCGGGTCGCAAGCAGGATTGTGGACGCGAGGTCATCCGCCAGCCCATGGGCGGCGCGTGCGAGGAGATGCGCCGTCGCGGGCGCAATGACGATCAAGTCCGGCCAGTCGGCAAGCTCAATGTGACCGATCGTTCCCTCCTCACTCGCGTCGAGGATCTGGCTACGCACCGGATGACCACTCACGCTTGCCAGCGACAGCGCCGACACAAACGCGTGCGCAGCCTGAGTCATCACGACGCGGACGTCATGCCCCGCCTTTTTGAACTCGCGGACGATCTCCGGGGCCTTGTAGGCAGCGATGCCGCCCGAAACGATGAGGAGGATCTGCGCCATAGAGCCGCCGCCAGAGGATGCCAGATGTCGTCGCGCAGGTGGGTGATTCGCCGAAGTCGCCTTCGACCAAGGTCCTAACTTGCTCGGCTGTCGACGGTGGTGTCGCGCTCGCGAAACTCAGTGCGTCGCGCGGTCGTCGATCAGCGGCACCGAACTGACGACCTCCAAACCAAATCCTTCGAGGCCGACGATCTTGCGCGGCTGATTGGTCATGACCATGAGGCGGCGAACACCCAGGAGGTGGAGTACCTGGGCGCCCAGACCAAATTCACGCAGCCCGCCCGGGCGCTGCTCTTGCGGGTCGCTCGCAGCGCCCTCACGCGCCGCCGCATCGACCAAGTCGTCGCCCACGACGTACAGAACTACGCCCCGGCCCGCGCGCTCAATCTGCCGGAAGGCGGCACGCAGTCGGCCACCGGCATCGCCGTGCGGACCCCCAAAGACATCCTCGACCAGGCTGGCTCGCTGCGCCCGTACCAAGACAGGCTCGCCGGTTGTCACGTCGCCGTGTGTGAAGGCGAGATAGAGCGTCCGCGGATCGACGTGCCCACGGAAGCGACGAAGCTCCCAGCCGCCACGGAGGCCGAGCGCCTCTGAGGTGAAGCTACCGCGAGCAACCTCCTCAATCAGGCGCTCGGTACGAAGTCGATACTCGATGAGATCGGCGATCGCGAGGATCGGGAGGTCATGCTCCTTGGCAAAGACCCGCAGGTCGTCCATACGCGCCATGTCGCCGTCATCGCGCATGATCTCGCAGATCACCCCGGCGGGGATTCGACCCGCGAGTCGTGCAAGATCGACGGAACCTTCGGTGTGTCCGGCACGAACCAGCACGCCGCCATCTTTGGCACGCAGGGGAAAGACGTGGCCCGGGCTCACGAGATCCTCGGGTCCGGTGCTCGGGTCGACCGCAACGCGAATGGTGTGGGCGCGATCGGCCGCGGAGATGCCCGTGCTGACGCCCCGACGTGCTTCAATCGACACCGTGAAGGCGGTCCCCATGTGGCCGGGTGCCGTCGGTACCATCATCGGCAGCGCGAGTTCGTCAACGCGCTGGGATTCCATCGCGAGGCAGATCAGGCCTCGGCCGTACTTGCACATGAAGTTAACGACCGCTGGCGTGCATTGGTCCGCCGGGATCACCAGGTCTCCCTCGTTCTCGCGGTCCTCATCATCGACCATCACGATCATGCCGCCACGCGCGGCGACGGCGATGCAGTGCTCGACGTGTTCCATCTTTTCGCGTTCCATGCTGGGTCTCCTTAACTTCTTCGACTGATAGCGCAAGCGTCATCACGTCGGCTTAGCCGCGCGGATCTGCCTGACCTGCCCACGGACGGCCGCCGACTTGGGCAGCGTACTGCGTCTGGCGCAGCACGTAGCGGGCAATGAGATCGATCTCCAGGTTGAGCTCATCGCCCACGCTGCGGTCGGCGAGCGTCGTGTGGGCGAGCGTGTGCGGCACAAGCCCCACCATCATGCGTGCGCCCAACTCCTCGGGCGCGGACGGATTCGAGGCTGGCGGCCGAGACAGATGCGATTCGACTGCGTTGACCGTGAGGCTCACGCCGGCAACCGCAACGCTGCCTTTGGGCGCGACGAACTGCGCGAGCGCAGGCGGCACCGAGAGCCACCACTCGACCGCGTCGTCATGGGACTTGCTCGAGAGGAGCTGGCACTGCCCGTCGACGTGGCCGGTCACAAAGTGCCCTCCCATCGCGTCACCGACCCGGAGCGAGGGCTCGAGGTTGACGCGGCTCCCAATCTGCCAACGGCCCGCGCCGGTGCATCGCAGCGTCTCAAAGCCGACGTCAAAACTCATCGTGCGATCGTCACTTGCGACGACCGTCAGACAGATGCCATCGATGCACACGCTGGCACCAAGTTCACGGTCGCGCGCCGGCCATGAGGCGGCGACGCAGATTCGCCGAGACTCGGGCGCTTCCGAGATCGCTTCGATGCTGCCGATGTCGCGAACCAGGCCCGTGAACACGGCGCTGATATATCAGCTCAACGGCGATGCGCTCGTGCGCGCTCGGCAACGGTGCTGGACCGGCGCCTGAGCAAGCGCCGCGAAGGCCTCCCCACGTCGCATCGGCGTCGCCAGTGCGCTCCCCCACAGGCACGGGCGCTGGCGCGCTCGCACGCCGCCTCGCGGCGCGTAACGCACCTGCCGCGGGGACGTAGTGCAGGTGAAGATCGGCGCCGAGACGCTCGAACTCCACAAGCTCAAGCGTCGGAGCGTCAGCCATCGACCATGCCTGGGTGCCCAGCATTGGCATGCCGGCGCCAAAGACCTTGGGTGCGACGAACACATGGAGCTCATCAAAGAGGCCATGCGCGATGAAGCTGCCCAGCACGTTTGCGCCGCCCTCCACGAGCAAGCTCTCCACGCCCTCGCTCAAGATCGCGGAGAGTGCGTGGCCAAGGTCGAGGCCACGATGATCGGGCGCCAGGGGAAGGCAGTGGGTGTGCACGCCCCAGCTTGCGAGCTGCGCGAGCGAAGGGGCATCGGCGCTTGAACCATGAAGCAGGATGCTCCCGGATCGCAGCGCCGCAGGCCGGTCGCCCTGGGCAGAGATGGCATTGGTGTCGAGCAGGCAGACGCGCGGCGACGGGCCATCCACGGCGCGCGTGGTCAGTTGGGGATTGTCTGCCCGCATCGTGCCGCGGCCGATCAAGATGCCCTGGTGCCGCGAACGTAGTGTGTGCCCATACGCGCGCGCGGCCTCCTGCGTGATCCACTTGCTCTCGCCCTGTTGGGTCGCGACATAGCCATCCAGTGTCATCGCGACCTTCAGGGTGACGCGCGGGCGCTCCGTCAACGCGTTCATGACTTGCCTTTTCCCTGCTTTTTTTCGCTCTTGCTTGGGGTGAGAGCCGGTGGTGGCTCGGGCTCTGCGCTGTCGAAGAGCGAGCGTTGACCGGTGTGGCTCACTTTCTCGGCCTTCTCCATCTCACGGAGGAGCTCGAAGAACGCTTCAATGCTGTCGAAGCTGCGATACACCGAGACAAAGCGAATATAGGCCACGGGATCGATGTGATAGAGGTGGTGCATCACACGTTCGCCGATCTCGCTGGCCCCCAACTCTCGATCGCCACGGGTCGCAGCCCATCGCTCGATTGCGCGGACAACTTCCTCGATCTGCTCGTCGCTGACGGGCCGCTTGCGACAGGCGATCTCAAGCCCGCGCCGAAGCTTGATGCGATCGAAGGCTTGCCGGCCTCCGTCGCGCTTGGTGACGACCGGGAGGCTCTCCTCGATTCGCTCGCGCGTCGTAAAGCGGTGACCGCAGCTCTCGCAGATTCGCCGCCGACGAATCTCGCCGTCGCGCCCCTCCCTCGAGTCGAGGACTCGATGGCTGGCCGAGTGACACACAGGGCAGAGCATGTTTGGGTCTCAACTCGCGCGACGACGTCCCCAAGCCACGCGCCTCGACTTTAGAACGAAGTCACGGGCTTTGTCGTGCACGCAGACTCGGGCACATCGGCCAGCCTGAGCGGGTTGTCGAAGAGCCCGCATGGCGTGCATGGACGTGCAATCGCCAGGCAGACGCAGGCGTGAGGAGGGCGCAGCCGGGCGTACGTGACCGACGAGCCACAAAGGGATAGATGCTGAGTCCGCGGCCAGACGCCGCGCGGGGTTTTCCTTCAGCCCGCGAGCCCTGGCCTACGATGATGCGGAGCGGGCAGCCGCGTGGCTGGGCAAGAGCGCGTTGATCTTCTCGACGCGGCGCTCGTGACGTCCACCCGCAAAACCCGCTGCGACGAAGGCTCGGAGCAGTTCTCGCGCGACCTCGACGCCCAGCACGCGCTCGCCAAGGCAGAGCACATTGGCGTCGTTGTGCTCGCGGAGCATGCGGGCACTGAATGGGTCGGCCACAACCCCGGCTCGAATGCCGGCGACCTTGTTGGCCGAGATCGCCATGCCCTGCCCGGTACCGCAGACCAGCAACCCAAGTCGCCCGGGCGCAGCGACCACGGACGCGCAGACGGTGCGCGCGACGTCGGGGTAGTCCACCGCGCTGCTGGCATCGGCGGGACCTTCGATGGCGAGCACCTCATGACCAGCCTCGCGCAGCTGCTGCACCAGGAGGTCGCGGAGCGTGCAGCCTCCATGGTCACTTCCAACGACAAAGGCGGGGAGCTGCGACGGGGCTTGCTGGGCGCCTGAACTCATCTCGATCCTCGAAGTCTGCCGCGTCTGCGGCTCGTGAGCGTCATCGTGTCTCTGCTGCAATGCGACCTAGCCACAGTCGTCTGGGCGGCCAGATGCACTGACTCGCGGCATCGAGCGCGCCTAGGTCGCCCGCTTAAAGACCAGCGAGGCGTTGGTGCCACCAAAGCCAAAGCTGTTGCTCAGCGCGTACTCGACCTGCGCTGGCCGGGCGGTGTGCGGCACATAGTCGAGGTCGCACTCGGGATCGGGCTCGTCGAGGTTGATCGTCGGAGGCAGCATCCCACGCGAGAGTGCGAGCACGGTAATGGCGGCCTCAAGGCCGCCCGCGGCGCCAAGGAGGTGCCCGTGCATCGACTTGGTCGACGAGACCGCCAGGCCCTTGTAGGCGTGGTCACCAAACACGGACCGCAGCGCCGCCGTCTCGATCGCGTCGGCGACGGTCGAGGTGCCGTGTGCGTTGACGTATCCGATCTGCTCGGGCGCGATACCGGCGTCTTTGATCGCTCGCGTCATGCAGCGCTGCGCTCCGACGCCGCCAGGCGAGGGAGATGTGATGTGGTGGGCATCCGCGTTGGCGGCGTAACCGGCGAGTTCGGCGAGGATGGTCGCTCCGCGTGCCTTTGCATGCTCCCATTCCTCAAGCACAAGCAAGCCACAGCCCTCCGAGAGCACAAAGCCATCGCGGTTCTTGTCGAAGGGCCGCGAGGCCCGAGTCGGCTCGTCGTTGCGGGTGCTCAGCGCTCGCGCGGCATTAAAGCCGCCGATCGAGATCGCGGTCACCGTCGACTCCGTCCCGCCGGCGATCATGATGTCCGCATCGCCGCGCTCGATCGTACGAGCCGCCTCGCCGATCGAGTGCGCTCCGGTAGAGCAAGCCGAGCAGTGCGAGAAGTTAGGTCCCTGGCAGTTATGGAAGATCGAGATCTGCCCGGCGGCGGGCGTGATGTCCAACGACAGCGATCCCAACGACTCCCCAG
>CAZVEM010000271.1:0-1602 GCA_964626165.1 uncultured Nannocystaceae bacterium | reverse complement strand
GGCGGCCAGGTTGATGATGATCGCCGGCACGAAGTACGGGCCGACGCCGTGGCGCGGTCCCTTGGCCAACAGCGCGGAGTGAGTCTCTTCAATGGTCGTGATGCCACCAAGGCCAGCGCCGACAAATACGCCGATGCGCTCCGGGTCGGGCTTGTTCTCAAGGAGTCCCGCCTGCCCGAGCGCCATCTGAGCGCAGGCCAGCGAGTACTGAATGAAGAGATCCATCTGCCGCGTGTACTTCTTGGAGAAGTACACGGTGGGATCAAATCCACGAACCTCGCCCGCGATCGTGGTGGCGTGCGAGGTCGTGTCAAAACGGGTGATCGGGCCGATGCCCGAGCGACCCGCCACCAATGCCTCCCAGTTCGCCTCCACGCCCTCGCCCAGAGGGGACAGCATGCCGATTCCAGTGACTGCGACTCTTCGCTTGCTCATGGCACTCTCAATCCAGGGCTGGCTTGGCTCGCGCCCGTAGGCACGAGGTATCGGGCACGACGTGGCGCTTGCTTGGTTCGGGAGTCCGGACGAGCCGGCCGTCGCGACGGTCGCGGCTCATCGCGGTCCTTCGCGCCCAAGCTAGCCGACGCGCTGCTTGATGTAGGCGACGGCGTCACCCACGGTCTTGATGCCGTCGACTTCGTCGTCGGGAATCTTTACGTTGAAGTTCTCTTCCAGCGCGAGGACGAGCTCGACAATGGCCAGCGAATCGGCACCGAGATCGTCGGTGAAACTCTTGCTCAGGCTGACAACGTCTTCCTTGACGTCGAGCTGCTCACAGATGATGGCGCGGATCTTGGCTTCGATATCGTCACTCATGTTCGGTCTCTCGTCTTTCGGTCAGGACTGTCGCTGCGTCGGAAGGGGTGGGCCGAGCGCTTCGCTTGCGGACGGGGCCCATGTGGAGTCTTTTGCAGTCTTCGCGCGTGAAGCTCCGCTCGTCTGCGGAGAGGATGCCTCGGCGAGATAGTAGCGGTGGTTGCCCGATGGCTCTAGCGTCGCGTGCTATTCGATCCGCGTGCCGCGCTACATCAGCATGCCGCCGTTGACACGGATCACCTGACCCGTGACGTAGGCCGCGGCGGGCGATGCCAACCAGGCGACGGCCTCGGCAATGTCTTGCGCGCGCCCGACCGAGCCAAGCGGGATTTGGGTCAAGAGCGCGGCTTGAGCCTTATCGTCAAGCGCGGCGGCCGTCATGTCCGTGGCGATATAGCCCGGGCTTACGACGTTGGAGGTGATGCCGCGACTTGCGAGTTCGAGCGCGATCGACTTGGCAAAGCCGATCAGCGCCGCCTTGCTCGCGGCGTACATCGACTGTCCAGAGTTACCGCGCTCACCGACCACCGAGCTCAACGTAATGATCCGGCCGCGCTCCTTGGACTTGAGCAAGTATCGTGTGGCGGCCTTGGTGCACGAAAATGCGCCCTGAACGTTCACCGCAAAGAGCTTGGCGAGGTCCTCGGGGTTGGCTCGCATCAACAGAGAGTCGATCGAGATGCCGCCGTTGTTGACCAAGATGTCGAGTCCACCGAGCTCGGTCGCGACGCGCTTGACCCCAGCCTCGCACGCCTCGCCGTCGGTGAGGTCGAAGCCGACCGCGAT
>CAZVEM010000270.1:0-8269 GCA_964626165.1 uncultured Nannocystaceae bacterium | reverse complement strand
GGCGCGGCGCTCTCGAATCAGGCCGTGACCCGCGGCCTGCAGGAGATCGAGCGAGAATTGCCCGATTCGGTGCATGGCCTGCTGGTCGGCTGATCCGGTTTGTCAATCGCCGTCTTCGATTCGCCGTCCGCCAACAACGGCAGGCGAGGCGCGATCTGCCAGACGTGGACTGCGTCGCGAGTGCACCGGTCCGGCCCGGAGCACGCCGCCGGTCGCGGCTAGCGATGGACAAGATCGGTGGGCCTGAAGCTCGCGCTCCGACGTCCTCACGAACTGGCTTTGAACGAACTGGCTCGCAGCGAACTGGCGCTCAGCGAACTGGCTCTCAGCGAACCAGTCCTGGATGCCACAGCGCGCGAGAACCACGTTGCTCTCGTAGTCGTCCCGCGATCTGAAGGGCACGCAGACCCGTGCTGACGCAAGCCGCCTCAGCTTGTTCCATCTGCTCCATGCTGACAAAGCGGTTGTTGAAGCGGGTGGCATAGATCGCACACACAGCGCCCGCTCGGAATCCTCGATGCGCCGCCAAGGTCAGGAGACAAGACGTTTCCATTTCGAGGTTTGTCGTTCCCATGCCCGCGAGCTGGGCAACCATGTCCGGCTGCAGGGGGCGAAAGCCGTCCACATGTCGACCCTGCGCACCGTAAAAGCCGGGAGCCGTCGCCGTGATTCCGGTGCGCCACGGCGCCCCGATCTCGTCAGCGGCCTGCGCGAGCGCCAGCACGACCTCTGTGTCGGCGACCGCTGGGAAGCCCGGGCACACATATGCGAGCGACGTGTTCTCGAGCCGCACCGAGGCGCGCGTGATCACGAGGTCTCCTAGTTCACATTCGGGCGCGAGCGCCCCGCTCGATCCGCATCGGATCATCAGCGGATCATCGACCACGGCGCAAAGCTCGATCACGGCAATCTCGGTATTGTCGGCGCCCATTCCGGTCCCGACCACGCTCACCGGCATGCCCTCGAAGACACCGGTGATAGTGACGTACTCGCGGTGTCGCACGTCGTGGTCGATGCGCTCGAATCGACTCGCGACGCGCTGCGCTCGGGCCGGATCTCCGACGAGCAGGATGTTCGCTGCCACCTCGCCCGGTGCGACCCCGACGTGATACACGCGACCTTGCGCGTCGACCGGTCGCTCGGCGGCGAGCATGTCCCCGGCACGTGCGGTCCCGGATTCATCGTTCATGCGCACAGATTAGCCGCTCGCATTGCGCAATGCGGCCCACTGCTCCAGGATTTGCGCCGTCGCGCTCGCGCCGATCCGTGAAGCGCCCGCAGTCAGCATTGCCTCGGCATCGAGCGCCGTCTTAATGCCCCCCGAGGCCTTAACGCCGATCAGGTCACCAACCTGGCGACGCATGAGGCGCACGGCCTCTAGGCTCGCGCCCCCGGATGCGAAGCCGGTTGAGGTCTTGACGTAGTGGGCCCCGGCGCGCACTGCCAACGCGCAGCCGCGCGTGATCTGATCACTGCTGAGCAGTGCGGTCTCAAGGATGACTTTGACGAGGATACGGGCATCGAGGGCCACTGAGACGTCGACGATATTGCGAATCTCATCGACGACGAGAGCTTGCGCGTCGTCGTTGCCCTCATCGCACAGATCGCCGAGCGAGATGACAAGGTCTAGCTCACGAGCGCCGGCGTCAATCGCCGCCCGAGCCTCTGCGATCTTGCTCGCCCTGCTCGCGTTGCCATGCGGAAAACCGATGACGGTGCAGACCTGAGTCTCGCTGTTGGCGAGCGCCTCGGTGGCAAGCGCGACCCAGCGCGACGCGACACACACCGTGCGCGTTCCCAACCGATGCGCGTCTTGGCAAGTCGCGAGGATCTCGCCGCGCGTCGCGGTTGGGCGCAGGAGTGTGTGATCGATCTTGCGGGCAAGCATCGCCGGCGTGAGCGAAGCGAGCTCTTGCGCGAGGAGGGGGCGATCACTTGTAGGCGCGTTGGGTGTCTCCGGTTCGATCGGGATGGTCATGGCGCAGACTCGTCGCCCCAACTTTGCGCGATTCTGGCTTCCACCGCGACCGGGACGTCAGGCAGGACACGCGCCATTCCCCGCTCCATGCACCGTACGACGACATCTCTTGCGGCAGACGCGGCGTCTTGCGGGGCTTCGGCGATGAACTCGTCGTGTACGCAGAGAATGCCACGCGCGCGCAGCGAGGGCAGCTCGCGATGTAGCTCGATCAGTGCGTACTTAAAGCCCTCCGCGGCCGTGCCCTGCACGGGGATGTTGAGTGCGGCGCTGAAGCTGACCTGCTGCGGTGGGAAGCGCTTGACCCTGCCGGTGGCGGTCCGCACCACGACCTCATGGCGGCTCTTCGACAGGCGCTTGGTCTGTTCGTGCCACGCGGCGATGCCGGGGAACATCCGGTGGAAGTCCTCCTTGGCGGCTTGAGCCTGCTCAAGCGAGAGCGAGAGGCCGTACGAACTCTCCGCGTACTGGGCGAAGCGAGTCGCGCCCATGCCAAAGAGGAAGCCAAAGTTGATCGCCTTGGCGAGTTTGCGGTCGTGGCCGGTGACCTCAGCTTCGGGTTTTCCGGTCATGGCGGCTGCCATTGCTCGATGCGGATCACGACCTTCTCGAAACAACTGGCGCATGTGCTCGTCGGGCGCGAGCTGTGCCGCAACCCTCAGTTCGATCTGCGCATAGTCAGCGACGATCAAGAGATGGCCGGGCGGAGCGCGAAAGCAGTCGCGAAAGCCTGGCGCCGTGTGTTGGCTCGGTACTTGTTGGAGGTTGGGACGACTGCACGCAAAGCGCCCCGATTCGGTCGCCATCGGCGAGAGGGTGCAGTGGATGCGTCCGTCGGCGTCGGCAAACTCCGTGCCCCAATGTGCGTAGGTCGAGAGCAACTTGTCGAGCCTCGCGCGCCGCGCAACCGTCTCCGGGTCGGGGTCGACTTCGGTCGTCGCATCGCCCGCCGCGGGCTTGGCCAAGGCGCCGCGCTCGGCGTGCCAACCGTGGACCAGGCGCTCAAAGGCTGTGGTGTCGAAGAAGAAGCCCACTCGCTCCATTGCGACGACGGCCGGCACCAAGGCGCACTCGAGCTCGAAGAGTCGAACACTCTGCTGGGCGCGCAGCGCATGCGCAAACACCCGCATCAGCGGCAATAGGGCGGACGCTTGTGTCGGCGCCACGGACTCAAGGCTCGCCATCGGAGAAAGCAGCTCACGTTCGAGCCGACGCGACACCAACGCGTCCACGCGCCCGCTGTGCGTCGACTCGCCGAGCAGCAGCGCCGCGGTCTTGATGCACGCGAGCCGTGCGGGTGCTGGGACCTCGGGACCGAGTCGCTGCAGCGCGAGTTGGGCATCGTCAAAGACGACATAGGGCGCCGTCGTATCTTGGCCGGCGACCCAAAGCGCGCCTAGAACAGCGAGGGGCTTGGCATCTGCGCATTCGATGACAGCTACCTGCGGTCGCTGTGGGTCCTCGGGTGTCCAGACCGCGCCGCTATGCGCTCTGCACAGCGCGATGCGGATCGGGCCTGGATCGCGCGTGAGCGAGGACGGATCCTCGACGATGCACGCGAGGTGGCTTGGCGGGGTCCCATCCTCTCCTGCGAGCCAAGCGCTCAGCTCGCTCGCATCTGCGAGCCGAGTCACGCGCGGCAACGGCCAAGCGGGAAGTGCGGCAACGCTCACGTGCCGCACAGTAACGCGGGGAAGGGACGAGGTGCCGTTGTTCTCGGATTGCCCCGCCTTTGCCGGTTGGAGACCGGAAATTGATCGGTGTCGCGCTTCGCGTCCCCACGATGCTTGGTTCGCCGGCGGATCGCTCCGCCTCCTCCGCCGCTCGGTCACTGTCGGGCATCGATCTGCGATTGCGTTGGGCGTTCCGCGATTGCGCATGGCGTTCCGCGATTGCCATCAAACCGCGTGGAACATGCTCTGGGTGTGGTGCCGATGGGGTGCAACGTCTTACGTTGCACCCATGAATGCTCGCAATGAGTCTCCGGTCGCTCTGCAGGTGCTGCAAAAAGGCGCTCCCGGTTCCCGGCTCAAGCCGCCTGTCGACCCCGCGAGCCTCAAGCATCGCGATCTGAGGTCGGGCGACTTTTGGCGCGCGATTCCAGCCTACAAGGACGTCGACGAGGCGACCTTCCTCGATCACCACTGGCAGGCAAAGCATTCGGTGCTCAAGCCCGAGCGGCTTTTGGATACCGTTCGCGATCTCGTCAGCAAGGACTTCATCGACGACGTGCAGGCTGGCTTTCGCGCGGCACCGATGGCAGTTCGCGTTTCGCCGTACCTGATCTCGCTGATCGATTGGAGCGATCCGCTGCGCGATCCGATCCGACGCCAGTTCATCCCGACTGGGAGCGAGTTGCTGCCCGACCATCCGATGCTCGACCTCGACAGCCTGCACGAGCAGGTCGACTCGCCGGTGTCAGGGCTCACGCACCGCTACCCCGACAAGGTGCTCTTCCTCGCGCTGGATACCTGCCCGGTCTATTGCCGCTTTTGCACGCGCAGCTACGCGGTCGGATCGGATACGGAAGAGGTCGAGAAGGTCAGCCTCAAGCCGACCAACGATCGTTGGGAGCAGATCTTCGCCTACCTCGCGACTCGACCCGAGGTTGAGGACGTCGTGATTAGCGGTGGCGACAGTTACCAGCTGCGCGCCGATCATCTGCGCACGATCGGTCATCGACTGCTCGACATCCCCCATATCCGGCGGATGCGTTTCGCGACCAAGGGTCCGGCCGTGATGCCACAGAAGCTCCTCACGGACGATCCCTGGGTTGACGCGCTCACCGAGGTCGTGAGTCGCGGTCGCACGTTGCGCAAAGAGGTCGTGCTGCACACGCACTTCAATCACCCCAACGAGATCACCGAGATCACGCAACGTGCGCTCGGTCGCCTCTTCGACCGCGGCGTGACGGTCCGTAACCAGAGCGTGCTCCAGCGCAACGTCAACGACACGCCAGAGACGATGACGCTCCTCGTCAAGCGTCTCAGCTGGGTCAATGTGCAGCCCTACTATGTCTACCAGCACGACATGGTGAAGGGCACCGAGAACATGCGTACGACAGTGCAGACGGCGATCGAGCTTGAGAAGCAGGTGCGAGGCCTGACCGCGGGCTTTAACACGCCGACCTTCGTCGTCGATGCGCCCGGTGGTGGTGGCAAGCGTGACGCCCACAGCTATGAGCACTACGATCGTGACCTTGGCATCAGCGTGTACCGCAGCCCCAACGTCGATCCGTCCGCGTTCTACAGCTACTTCGATCCCATCGATCAGATCAGCCCGGAAGGGCAGCAACGCTGGGCCGATCCGGCGCAGCGTCGACTCATGATCGAGGCGGCCGTGGAGCGCGCCCGGGTCGACGCTCGGTAGGGCGGCGAAGGCAACCGCGCTGTTCCAACGCAATGGTGCGAGCGCGGAGCCGGTTGGACCGAGCCTCGACTTTGGAGAGGCTCACACGTACAGCAGCACGACGCTAAGTACGCCCCAGAGCACGAGGTCCCCGATGAACCAGGGGTCGTGCAGCATCGCGTCGGTCGGGCTCTCGCTGTCGCCGTGTCGGCTGACGAGCGTGACGAAGCGGGCGAGGCCAAATGCCGGAAGCGGCAGCGTGAGCGCAAAGCGATAGTCGCCAAAGATGCTCACGGCGTGCGGGCTGATCGTGTAGGCGCCGTAGAGCGCAAGGGTGCTGACCGCCAAGAGCCACAACAGCGCCTTGAGCACGCCTGGGGTGTACGCGGCGAGGGCATTTCGTTGCTCGCTCGCTCGCTCCTTGGCACTTGCGAGCTCGTGCGCTCGCTTGCCAAAGCCAAGGAAGAGGGCGAGGGCGGCGGTACAGCCAAGCAGCCAGCCTGACGCCGGTTCATGAACCGCAAATGCACCTGCGAGGACACGCAGGAGGAAACCGAGCGCGATACAGAGGACATCAACATATGCGACGTGCTTGAGCGAAAAGCTGTATGCGAGGTTGAGCGCGAAGTACCCCGAAAGCGTGGCGCCGAGCCAGACATCGTAAAGAAAGCCAATCACGATGACGGCCGGCGCCAATACGCCGACAACCGCCTTCGCAACCCCGATGGGGAGCTCGCCGGACGCGATCGGGCGGTCGCGCTTCTTGGGGTGCGCCCGGTCGCGATCGACGTCGACGATGTCATTGAGGACGTACACGCAGCTCGATAGCGCGCAGAAGAGCGCGACCGCGAGGGCGGCTCCGATCAGCGAGGGCACGTGGAACAATCGCTGCGCGAAGATCAGCGGCGCCGCGACAAATAGGTTCTTGACCCATTGCCTCGGTCGCAGCGTCTTGAGAAGTGCGCGAAACACGGAAATTGCCCTGGCCAATGCTGTCAGCGATCGGCGACGATCGCCAACCTGGAACGGCATCGTGGTTACGCGCAGCTCTCGTCGGTGCACAGCGCTGAAGTGTCACCAGTCGGGAAAGCGATCGGGAAGCCGGGTCGATTCCGCGCTGAGGCGGCCTCGCCGCCCTTGGGCGCGTGGACTACGGCACGCCACCTCGCCGCTCGGTCCGGGGAAGAGGATCGAGCAGGCTCTTCACGGACCCAGCGACGCATGGCCGCGCGGGGGTCTTCCACAGCCGGTTAGGTCCCGGTCTCCCCGCCACTTCCGGACCGAGCACGGGCGTCTTCGTGGTCGTCGTCTCGGACCCAGGTCGAGCGCATCGAGAGGTTGACGGGCTGCGGCTCTGCGAACCAGAGCTCGTCGAACGCGGCGCGCGCTTCGGCCTCATCGCCGTAGCCCTCCTGGGCCCACGACACGTAGGGATAGGGCATGTAGCGGATCTCCCACCGCAGTCGTGAGGCCGGCACCCGCAGAGCCTAGCACGGGCCGGCTCGGCACAGCCGCGTCGACCTATCGGGCCGCGGGCACCGCGCGGGCCGAGCCTCACGCAACGGCCGCTCAGCGCACGTCCACGCTCTCGAGAATCACCCACTGTGTGCTCTTGGGCTTGATTCGCTCCTCGGTCTGATGGGCCTCGGCTTCGGCCACGACGATCGGGAGTAGCTGCTCTTCGCCTCGGGATAAGCCGAGCACGAGATCGTGCGGTCCGGCGCCCAGCTCGAGCGGGCTGAGTTCGACGCGGTGTTGATGCAAGACGAGGTCAGGCTCGCGCCAGGCCGAGCTTGGGTAAGCGCCGAGGGTCGGCACCGTGGGACGGTCGATCGAGCGGCTGCGCTTGCCGTGCTCGAGATGGACGACGATCCGGAGGTTGGAGGGCGGCGGCTTGAGAACGCGAAGGCACAGCGAGAGGGTTGCGGGTCGACCTCGGCGCGGCGAGGTCTCGAATTCCCAGCCGACGAGCTCCACGGTATCGGCGAAGTTGGTTGAAGCCTTGTGCTTGAGCGGGCAGGGTCCCTTGAGTCGCACCCCTCGAGCCGGATCGAGATCCTCGGCGGCATCGTGGTCGGTGTTGCTGACAAGCGCGTAGTCCATCTGACCCAGCGCGATCACTGCAAAGCCATCGCCCGCGGCGCGTCGCTCCCGATGAAGACGCGGGAGATCGTGCCGCGGCACGAGAGCGAGCTGCTCCCCAACCGCGCCCTCGCGTGCCCAGTGGCCTGCGAGCTGTTCTAGGCTGTCGAGCTCGGTCAGCGGCTCCAGTTGCGGCCCACCGTGGTCGTCCGTGCGCCGAAGGTAGTGTCGCAAACTCGGCGTCGGCTGCCCAAGCACCGCGACCGAAGTGACGGCGTTTGAGCTCGGATCGGCGAGCGTCCCAAGCTTGGCGACGAGGGCTCTCGCGGAGCCCAGCTGCTCAACGGCCGGACCAAGCACCACGATCTGCCAGCACAGCACTGCCAACGCAGCGACGGCGGTGATCGAGCCAACCATCCCGTCGCGAGGCGCGAGGCGGTGGCCGCCCCGCACGACGCGGCGGAGTTGGGCGAGCACGAATCCAGCGATCAGGAGCAAAGCGAGTCCTTCGAGCGGTCGCGCAAGCACGTGCTGCCAGGCTTCCAAGGTGGCGGGGCCGAGATCGACGCCGCGCACCGGTCCCGTGACGCCTTGGCCAGGCACCCGGGCCGCGCCACCGAGAGACGTTGTCGCCGCGCCGGCATGCGTCATGCCGGGGACCGCGATCACGGTGCTGGCGGAGATCGCCTTGCGCAGCAGCAGCATGCCCGCGACCGCGACGAGCACGAGCGCCCGTCCTCGGCTCGCGGGGCTCTGCATCGCGTCGTCCGTGGAGCGTGGCGCCACCGTATCGCCGCGATGGTTTGCGCTTGATGCCGCGACCACCGAATCCGCGTCATCCCAAAGCGCACGGGCCATGAA
>CAZVEM010000269.1:0-8307 GCA_964626165.1 uncultured Nannocystaceae bacterium | reverse complement strand
AGCGTGAGTGCTCGATCCAGCGTCGTCACCAAAAGCTCGTCGAGGAGGCCACCGCATCCAACCTCTCCGAGAGCGTCCGCGAGGGACTGCTCGCCGCCGCCGTTCAAGCAGGAAAGGCGATCGGTTATCACTCCGCCGGGACCGTCGAGTTCTTGATGGACGGCGATCGCTACTACTTCATGGAGATGAACACCCGCGTGCAAGTCGAGCACTGCGTGACGGAAGAGATCACCGGCGTCGACATCGTCCAAGAGCAGATCCGGATCGCGGCCGGCGAGCCGCTCGGACACCTCAATCGGCGCTTTACAGCCAATGGGCACGCGATTGAGGTCCGCATCAACGCCGAGCATCCCGTGACCTTCGCGCCAAGCCCCGGCGTGGTCAGTGCGCTCCACTTCCCAGGCGGCACGGGCGTACGCATCGATAGCCATCTCTACCAGGGCTACAAGGTCACGCCGCACTACGACTCGATGCTGGGCAAGATGATCGTCCATGCACCGACGCGTGAGGCGGCAGTGCGGCGCATGCAGCGTTGCCTCGATGAGATCGTCCTCGAGGGCATCCACTCCAACGTCGCGCTACATCGTTGGCTGTTCCGCCAACCTGCCTTCGTCGAGGGCAGGTACGACACGCATTTCCTCGAGCAATATCTCGATCCCGAGGCGATCGCCGCCGAGATGGAGCATCACGCGTAGGGGATGCCGCGCGTGAGTGATTCTCAGCAGTCCGCGAGACGCGAAGAAGAGTAGGAGACCGGCGTGGCGATCAATCGAGAGAAGGTACAAGCCGCGGCCGAGCGCTACGCGGCGCGTGGGCAGTACGACAAGGCTGCCCGCGAGTATCAGTCGATGGTCGAAGCGGATCCCCGCGACGTCCGCACATGGCTTTTGCTCGCAGATTGCCTCGTGCGCAGCGGACAGGTGCAGCAGGGCGTAGAGCGCTATCTCCACGTCGCGCAGCATTACGAGCAGCAAAAGGACCTGCAAAAGGCCCTCGCAGTCTATCGGCAAGTGCTCAACATCGACGCTGGCCGCGTCGACGTTCAGCTGCGCTGCGCGGAGATCCTCGACGACCAGGGAATGCGTGCGGATGCGGCAGCGCTCTACGAGCGTGCCGGAATCACCTACGCCAAGGCGGGCATGGGCGCCGAAGCGATCGCAATCTTCGCGCGCCTTGCAGAGCAAGAGCCCAATGATGTCGCCCGCCGGCTACGCCTCGCGGAACTCCATTCGCGCGAGGGACAGACGGCCGCGGCGATCGAACAGTTCAAGCGAGTTTGCGACCAACTCTGGGCCGCCGGCGCGTTCCAGGACTACACCCGTGTCGCAGAGCGCCTGCTCTACCATGATGCCAACATTCGCGACGTGCAGCGCGATCTCGCGAGTGCGTACGTTCGAATCGGCCAGGCGCGTAAGGCGGTCGCCAAACTGGGCAGCCTGCTGCAAGCGACGCCGGAAGACGTCGGCTGCAATGAGATCTTTGCCTACGCGATGGCGCAGATGGGCAAGGAGGACAAAGCAGCGAGCATTGCGATCGAGATTGCCCGCCGCGTCCGTAAGGACAACCCCGATATCGGCAAGGTGATTGCGCTGCTCGAGATGGTGGCGACCTGGGACTCCGCGCAGGACGCCGAAGCCAAGCGACTCCTCGGCGAGCTCCGTGGGCGTGCTGGCAAGCCGCCCAGCGGACCCTCGCCCGGCGCGCGCCCGGCCGCCACGGCAAGCTCAGGCCCCGCGCGGGCAGCGACCGCGTCACCAACTGCCAGCGTCGACGACTCCGTGCCAGACGTCGACGAAGTCGACTTCGACGACGACATGATCGAGGAAGTCACGGACGATGACGCCCTTGAGATCGACGACGAGACTGACTTTGGTGGCGTCGGAGCAGAGGTTGAGCTAGCGCGCGATCCCAACGACGCGCCCGCCAGCCTCGCCGATGCGGTGGTCGCAGAAGCTCGTCGTGGGCCGGAGTTCGGCAACGCGATCGAGGACGTCGACAAGATGCTCCACGAGGCGCTGGTGCTCGTGAAGTACCGACTATTTGAACACGCGCTCTCGCACGCCGAGGCTGCCGTGGCACTTGAGCCCAACCACGTGCGCGCACTTGGACTTAAGGCGAGGATCGTCAGCGAACTCTCGCGCCACGACGAAGCTGCACGACTGCACCTTCAGATCGTCGAGATCGTGCACGTGTCGGATCCGGCCCTCGCAGGCACGCATCTTGAGGCGCTGCGTAAGCTGGATATCAGCCCGCAGCTGCGACAGGCGGCGCAAAACTGGGAGTACGCACTCCAGAGCAGTGACGCGCCTGCGGTGGCAGAGGTTGCTACTCAGACGAGAGCGTCGACGACAGCGCCGGCGGCGATCTCCGGTCAGGATGCATCCGGGTTTGACGATGATGCGTTCTCGATCCTCGATGACGATCTCGAAAGCGGACCCGCGCCAGACTCGTCGGTCGTCAGCGCATCCGCCGTTGGGCTCACGCTGGAAAGTGAGCCCGAGGAGATTGACGAAGATGACTTCTCAAGCTTGAGTGATCCCAAGACGGACGCGCTTGAAAGGCGATCCAAGGCTCCGGAGGAGGATGAGTTCGTCCTCGAAGACGACATTCCGCTCACGACGCCGATGGACGCCGCGGCGGACCGCGCTGCGGGTGGATCAGGTGACGGGGGCGCTGCGCCAGCGATCGACGACGACGACGATCTCGCCCGCCTCAATGACTTCGCCGGGGCTCACGAGCCACCAGAATTTGAACGCGCGGATGGGTTGGGACGAGGCGAGGCCTCGCCCGATCCGATCTTGCTGGCCGACGACGACGACGCGCCGATGCCGATCGAGGGCACGCAAGCCCCCGCTGGCGACGCCCAGGCGGAATCGGGCACAGTGATTCCGGTCGCTACGCTCGACAGCGAGCCGATCGAGTTCGATCTCTCTGACGATGAAGTTCCGACTGAGACTGCGGAGGGCGCCGTCCCCGAAGGCGCCGCGAGCGGGAGCGACCTCATCATCGACGACGGCGTCGACGCACCGATCGCAGTCGCCGAGGACGAAGACGACGATTCGTTCTCGATCTCGGTGCAAACAGATTCCGTCGCCGTGCCGATCCCGACCGTACCGGCGGATGTCGAGGACCGATTCGGTCTCGATGACGACGAGATGGAGACGACGCCGATCCAGTTGCCTCCGATGGAGCCGATCGCATCGGCGCCGCTGTCGGAGTCGGCCGCGGCCGCCGAGTCCGGGCCTGAGCTGGCCACGCAGTCACACTCGGACGAATTCGCCTCGCCGGATGAGGTCTCGCAGAACGATGTCGAGATCGAAGCGCCGCCGGCATCTCCGGAGCTTGACCAGAGTGGTGACGTCGAGCCGCCTGCGGACATCGAACCGTCGATCGCCGCAGCGGCAACCGATGACACCGATCTGAGCGGCGAGCTTGGCGAGGTCGAGTTCTTTCTCAGCCAAGGCTTGGATGATGATGCGCGTGAGGCGGTCGAGGGACTGCTTCAGGAGCATCCCAATCACGCCGGCGTGAAAGAGTGGGCCGTCAAGCTCGGACTGCTCGCCCCGACAAGCACACCGGTCGCGAGCGCCGAGGCAGCGCCAAGCGGTACTCAATCCGCTGCATCTCTGGCGGCGCGCCCCAGCATCGCTGCGAGCGCACAGGCTTCGGACGAGGCCGAGGGCCACACCGACAGCCCGACCGCGGCGGGTGACGCGGTTGCATCGGCACTCCAAGAGGCACTCGATGCCGAGGCGCTGGACGTCAGCGGAGAATCTGGAGACTCCGCTGCTCGGCCGCTGCTGAGCTTTGACGACGATGAGGACGATGACTACCTCGCGGATATCTTCTCGGGCTCAAAGCCGGAGGAGAAGGCGAGCAAGGGCGCCGCAGCACCGACCGGCGACGCACCGCGTGCGCGCGCGGAGGTCTCCGGCGCGGATGCGGGCACGCATTTCGACCTCGGCACCGCGTACCACGGCATGGGCCTCGCCGACGACGCCTTGCGGGAGTTTGCATCCGCCGCGCAAGACCCCGTCTGGAAGGCTCGGTCGCTTGTGATGACAGCGCAGATCCGTGTCGGCCTGGGCCAGATCGACCAGGCCGTCGCCGACCTGCGTGAGGCGGTCCAATCGGCTCAGACCAAGGACGAGTCCAACCACGCCGCCTACGAGCTCGCGGTGATCTTGACCAACGAAGGCAATGAGGAAGACGCGGCCAACTTGCTGACTGACTTGCCCGCGGGCTATCGCGATCGTGACGCGCGTCTCGAAGTGCTGCGCGGCTTCTAGCAGGGACGCGGCGGGGACTTCGGCGAGAACGCGGCGAGAACGCGGCGAGAACGCGGCGAGAACATCGGCGGGAACATCGGCGGGAACATCGACGGGAAATGTCGACGGCAAATTCGACGAGAAGATCGGCGCGTTGCATCGATCCGTGGCGCGTCGGGTGATGCGACCGCGAACGACCCGTCCGCAACTGCGGCGGACAAGACGAGGTACGAGATGACATCGAAGCTGAATCAAAGCGAGCAGGGCGAGAGACGCGAGTGGGGCGAGTCGACCCGAGCAGTACACGGGGGCGCTCCCTCGGTCGAGCCGGGGCGCTCGATCACCGCACCGATCGTGCACGCCAGCACCTATCCCTTCGAAGATACCGCAGAGCTCAAAGCGTACATGCGTGGTGAGCTCGAGCGGCCGCACGAGTACGGGCGCTACGGCAATCCGACCGTCGAGCGCGCCGCGGCCAAACTCGCCGCGCTTGAAGGTGCACAGGCCTGCGTGCTGATGTCCTCCGGCATGGCCGCAATCACGACCACGCTGCTCACGCTGCTACGTGGAGGACAACACGCCGTCTTTACCGCGGACGTCTATCGCAAGACGCGATTATTTGCGCAAAGCGTGCTGACGCGCCTCGGTGTCGAGGTCTCCGTCGTAGCACCGGAAATCGATCAGATCGAGGCAGCGCTGCGGCCCAATACCAAGCTGATCTTCACCGAGGCACCGACCAACCCCTATCTGCGCATGGTGGACGTCGCGGCTCTGACGCAGCTGGCAAAGAGTCGGAGGATCAAGACCATCATCGACTCGACCTTCGCCACGCCGATCAACTTTCGCCCCCTCGAATCGGGGATCGATTTGGTGATTCATTCCGTCACCAAGTATCTCGGTGGGCACAACGACCTACTGGGTGGCGCGGTGTTGGGCGGACAGGGATTGGTCAGCGCGGTCGCGGAGCAGGTTGGCACCTTTGGAGCGGTGCTCGACGCAAACAGTGCGTTCCTCCTCATTCGCGGACTCAAAACCCTGGCGCTGCGAATGGAGCGCCACAATCAGAGCGCGCTCACGATCGCCACAGCGCTTGAGCGGCATCCCGCGGTGGCCGAGGTCTGGTATCCGATGCTTGAGAGCCATCGCGATCACGGGCTCGCACGCCGGTACCTTCGAGGTGGAGGCGGTGTGATCAGCTTCGAGCTTCGGGGCGGCCTCGAAGCGGGAACGCGTGTGTGTGACGCGGTGACCATTCCCAAGATCGCGCCAAGCCTCGGCGGAGTTGAGAGTCTGATCGAACAGCCCGCGCTGATGAGCTTCTTCGATCTTGAGCCTGAGCAGCGCGCCGCGATCGGAATTCGCGAGGGCCTGGTGCGCATGAGCGTGGGCATCGAGGACTGCGCGGATCTGCTCGCCGACCTGATGCAGGCGCTCGACGCCGCGTAGCAAAGCCCCCGGCCTCGGGCGCGGCGAGCCCGGGCGACTGCTGCGCTGTCGCGGCCCGAACGCGCGCTCGCGCGAGCGCGACTCCGGCGAGGCCCACAAACTACGTCTGTGGCCAATGAGGGGGGTCTAGCGCCGCATCTGCGCCCTGTTGCTCCACCCCGAGGCACTCTGCTAAAAGCGCGGGCTCGCGAGGCGTTGCCTCCCTGCAAGGCAGCGTACTGACTCATGGACAGCCAAATCGAGACCATCAATACCGTCGAGCGTCGTGTCCGCGTAGAGATTCCGTGGGCAGACGTCGGGCCGCGTCTGCAGAGCAAGATGCGGGAACTTCGTCAGACGGCGCGTCTGCCTGGCTTCCGCCCGGGCAAGGTGCCCAATCACATGCTTGAGAAGCTGTTCGGGAAGAGCGTCCGCGAAGAACTCGCACGCGACCTCGTGACCGAGACTTTTCAGACCGCCGTGTCGCAGCACTCGATGGTGCCGCTGACGCAGCCGGTGGTCGAGAGCGCCAACCTCGAGAGTGGCGAGAAGTTCGCGTACGCAGCTCGCTTTGAGGTCGCCCCCGTGATCGAGCCGGTCGACTACACCGGCATCGAGGTTCGTCGCCGTCCCACCGTGGTCGACGAGGCGAAGGTTGAGTCGCTCCTTGAGGCAAAGCGTGAGACGCTCACCGAGCTCCGTCCGATTCCCGCCGACAGCGACCGCAAGCTCTCGCACAAGGGTGACGTGTGGACGGTCGATATCGAGGGGACACTCGGCCCCGAGCGAATCACCCGCAAAGACCTCAAGATCGAGATCGGAGCCGATCGCGAGTTCATCCCCGGACTGAGCGAGGCGCTCGGCGAGCTCGCCCTCGACGCCGTTGGCACGAGTCGTGACCTGCGCTTCACCCCGCCCCAGGACAACCTCAAGCCGGAGTTCCGCGGCCACGAAGCCGTCCTCAAGATCGGGTTCCGTGAGGTCCGCGAAAAGATGATCCCGGCGTACGACGATGACTTCGCGCGCGACACCGGCGAGGCCGAGACGATGGACGAGCTGCGCGCCAAGTTGCGCTCGCAGGTCGAGGAGGAGGACAAGATGGAGGCCGAGCGCGACGCCCGACGCCGTCTGGTCGTCTCGATCCTCAACAACAACGACTTCACCGCCGCACCCTCGATGATCGCGGCCGAGGTATCCGCGCAGGTTGATCTCTACCGCCGTCAGCTCCAGCAGCAGGGCCTCACCCTCGCACAGCTCGGCCTCAACGAGAATTCGCTCGCGGATCGCCTGCGTCCGCAGGCTCAGTTCAATGTTCGTGCATTCTTGCTGCTCGACGCGATTGGCAAGAAGGAGGACATTGGCGTACCGGAGGACGAGGTCGAGACCGAGCTCAAGCAGCTCGCCGAGGAGCAGGGGACGACCGTTGCGCGTCTGCGCGCGACGATGGAGAAGAACAACCAGCTCCTCCTCCTGCGCGCCCAGCTGCGCGAGGAGAAGATCCTCGATTTCCTGATGGCCAAGGCACAGGTCACCGAGGCCCCGGATCCCGACACGACCGAGTCCGTCGGCGGCGACAGTATCCAGTAGCTGGCGCTTGTCTCGCCCAACCCGGTCGGATGGGTTGCACCGAGCGCGTCATACGGTCACCATGAGGGGGCCGTAAGGCGCGCAAAGCATGTCCACTCCTCAAGGTTCCAGCGAGCTCGATCTGTCCATGAGTATCCCGTTCGTCGTTGAGCACACGCATCGCGGCGAGCGTTCGTGGGACATCTTCAGCCGGCTCCTCAAGGACCGGATCATCTTCCTTGGCACGCCGGTCAACGACCACGTCGCCAGCGTGATCATTGCGCAGCTCTTGTTCCTTGAGTCCGAGGATCCGGACAAGGACATCCGCATGTACATCAACTCGCCGGGCGGTGTGGTGACCGCGGGCTTTGGCATCTACGACACGATGCAATACGTCCGCCCCGACATCGCGACCTACTGCATGGGACAGGCGGCGAGCATGGGGGCGTTCCTGCTGGCCGGCGGCACCAAGGGCAAGCGCTACGCGCTGGAGAACGCCCGCATCATGATTCATCAGCCGTCCGGTGGCGCACAGGGGCAGGCGACCGACATCGAGATCCAGGCCCGCGAGATCCTTCGCCTCAAGGAGAAGCTCAACAAGATCTTGGCGGAGAACTGTGGACGTACCGTCGACGAGATTGTCACTGGTACCGAGCGCGACAATTTCATGAGCGCGGCAGACGCCAAAGAATTCGGCATCATCGACGAAGTGCTTTCTCGCTCGAAGAGCGAAGGCAGAAAGGCAGACTCGTGAGCGACCGTGGCAGCAGCAAAGGCGGCGGACAGAGCGGGCTTAGCTGCTCGTTTTGCGGCAAGTCGCAAAAAGAGGTCAAGAAGCTCATCGCCGGGCCCTCGGTCTACGTGTGCGACGAGTGCATCGCGCTGTGCAACGACATTCTCGCCGAAGAGGTGCAGAAGGAGGAGCGCAGTGACGGGGTGGGCCGGGTGCCCAAGCCCAAGGAGATCCGCAAGACACTCGACGAGTACGTGGTCGGCCAGGACTGGGCCAAGAAGGTTATCTCAGTCGCGGTCTACAACCACTACAAGC
>CAZVEM010000268.1:0-8369 GCA_964626165.1 uncultured Nannocystaceae bacterium | reverse complement strand
CTTGGATGCGACCACCGTGCTCAACCGCGCGCTCACTGAGATCGGCATCTATCCCGCCGTCGATCCACTCGACTCCAAGTCCACGATTCTCACGCCTGAGGTCGTCGGCGAGGAGCACTACACGGTCGCGCGACGCGTTCAGCAGACCCTGCAGCGCTACAAGGAGCTCCAGGACATCATCAAGATTCTCGGTATGGACGAGCTGTCGGAAGACGACAAGCTGCTCGTGACCCGTGCGCGTAAGGTCCAGACCTTCCTTAGCCAGCCCTTCGACGTTGCGAAGGTGTTCACGGGTGCCGACGGCAAGTTCGTCGAGCTTCAAGACACCATCAACTCGTTCCGCGAGATCATCGAGGGCAAGCACGACGACATCCCAGAGCAGTTCTTCTACATGAAGGGCGGCATCTCCGAGGTCGTCGCGGCGTACAAGAAGTACGTCGACGATGAGGCCAAGAAGGCCAGCTAAGCGTCGACTGCCGGTCGACAGATCCAACCTCCGCACCCCACGCCCGGGAGCCTCCACATGTCCAGCGCCACCCTGAAATTGGAAATTCTGACCCCATCGGGGCCGATGGCCGCGACCATGGTGGAGGAGGAGCCCGGTGTGGACGTGGCGGGCGTACAGGTGCCCGGCGTGGTCGGTGAGCTTGGGATCCTTCCCGGCCACATCGCCCTGGTCACCCCGGTTTCACCCGGCGTGGTCCGCTTCGTGCGAGATGGCAAGGACGAGCGCATCGCAGTAGGCACCGGCTTTGTCGAAGTCGATGCACATGGCCATGTCTCGATCCTTGTCGATCGTGCGATCGCGGCGGCCGACGTCGACGTGAGCACGGTGCAGACGGCGGCGAAGCAGGCACGTGAGGCGCTGGCCAAGGACAGTGACTCGATCGAGCGCGACGACTATCGCCGCGCGCGAGCCGAGTGCGAGTGGCTCGAAGCGCAGCTCAACGCAGCGCGTCACTAGCACGTCGCGCGACGAGTTCAGCGCGCAACAAGAGCGGCCACCGTCGTCGCAGACGGGTACGTCGTGGAGCACAGGGCTGTCAGTCGCTCGTCACGATCCAGACGGCGCGGTTGGAGGCGACGTAGATTCGTTCGCCGTCGGTCGTGGCCGTCCAGTCATTGCCGACGACGCCAGGGACCTCGAACAGCTCGGAGCGCCACTTCATCGCGCTCCGATCCTCATCGAGCAGACCCACGCGAAATCCCAGGTAGCAGTTGTCGGTGCACCAATCACCGATCTCGAGCCACATCAGGCGGTCATCTGGCCCTAAGAACAGGCGCGAAACGTAGCCGTCATTGTTGTACGGGAACTCGTACTCACCGGCAAAGTAGCCCGTGTCGAGATCGACCGAGTAGGCGTGGAGCGCATCCGAGACCGCAAGCGCACTGACCACGCCGCTATCAGACAGCACCGCGAAGTCGCGCTCCACGGACGATGCGGTACCGGGCTGCACGAGGGCAACTTGCGTCGCGACCCCCTCCCAAGAAAAGCAGGTCGTCAGATTTTGGTCTGAAGCGAAACCCGTCGGGCAGTAGCCGGCCGCCGAGGCCTCCAGCGACCATCCCGAGGTCATCGCGGGATCGACGGGGTGGCTCGCGACCATGGTGCCCTCGGTGTCGAACTCAAGAACCGCGTCGTCCGTCAGCACGACGAGTCGTCCGCCGCCAACGGCGAGGTCGCGTGCGTTGGGCACCGCCCAACTCGCGGTCTGGTTGCCCGCCGGGTCAAAGACGAACACAGACTCGTCGGCCAGCGCGATGATCTGTTCGCCGAGAACTCGAATGGCGAGCGGTTGGCTCGGTGCGAAGTTGAGGCTCCACATCAACTCGCTCGACGCGTCGTAGCGAGCGAGATAGCCATCACCATTCACGAGGTCTTGAGATCCCATCACAAAGCCGCCGCCAAGGCCGGCGACGCGGACGTTGCCGCCTTCCACGGCGACCTCTGTGATGTTCGTCGGCGCGGTTTCGAGGAGCCCGTCGTCCTGGCTGCAGCCCAAGGTTGCAAGGCAGGACAGGGCCAGGAGCGTGCCTCGGGCGTGTCGCATCGACAGGATCATACGAGCGATCGACTGGCACTTCAGCACGCCTAAGAGGGCGGCGAATCGAAAGAGCAGCGTGCTGTCGCACCCGGATGAGCGCAACGTGAATCGGCGCGGGAGGGCTCGATTGCGCCAGGATTTCACCGGCCTGCAGCGCCCCGATCACAGGGAGAAGGCCGGCCCTGGGTGCCTGCACGGGGTTCATGGGAGAGATTGCCCGGTTATGCCCTAAGGGGTAGCGTCGCGCGCGATGCCAACCGCCAATCCGACGTTGCACCTCGGGCGACTCCTCGCCGATCACAGCAGAGACATGAGCGGTCGGATCGCGGTGATCACCGGCACGACGAGCGGCACCGGTCACGTGTGCGCTCGTGAGCTTGCAAAGCTCGGCGCCACCGTGGTCTTGCTCAACCGCGCGAGCACGCGGGCCCAAGCGTCCCTCAAGCAACTCCAGGATGCCGTCCCCACCGGCAAGTTCGATGCGATCAGCTGCGATCTTCAGCAGTTCGCCAGCGTTCGGGCAGCCGCAGCCTTGCTCCGCGAGCGCTACGATCGGATCGACGTGCTCTGTAACAACGCCGGCGTCATGGCCCTGCCCCCTGAGGTGACCGCGGATGGCTACGACGTGCAGATGCAGACCAACTGCCTGTCGCACTTCCTTTTGACCCGCGAGCTGTGGCCCTTGCTGCTCAAGAGCGACGACGGTCGCGTCGTCAACCACAGCTCGATGGCCCGGCTCGGTGCTCCACTTGAGGCCCGCTACTTTGCCAAGGTCGAGGCGGCAGCCGGCCCTGAACCTGAGGGAGACGGGCCCTTCTCAGGGCCTCGATGGCAGCGCTACCACCAGACCAAGCTGGCCAATTGCGCCTTTACCTACGAGCTCAAGCGTCGCCTTGACGCGCGTGGCATCAAGAACATCAAGGCTCTCTTGGCACATCCGGGGCTCGCGGCGACAAACCTGCAGCCGACCACTGCGGACACCGGTGGCATGGACATGGGAGATCCCGGCGTCGCGGCGTTCATGTCGCAGGCGCAGAGCCCAGAGGATGGCGCGACGGGCATCCTTCGATGCTGCATGGACCCTGCGGCCGTCTCCGGTGATTTCTATGGTCCGCCCGGATTCGCAGGATTCCCGGACAAGATTGAGCCCGAGCCTCTCTTGCTTGACGCCGAGAATCTACGAATCCACTGGGAAGGCGCAGAAGCAGCCGTCGGCGCCTTTGAGATCTAAGGCAGCGTGGGATCTCCCGTGCTCGGCGATGACCTCTACGTTCGCGTCGCGGCGCTGCTCCAGCTCAGGGCTGGCGATGCGCCGCCCTTGATCGACTACCTCCGGCAGCTGCAAGCGCGTGCAGAGCCGCTCGGTGGACGGGACGGTCTGTCGCTGCCAGAGTTCATCGAGCTTCTTGAGCTGAGCTTCGGGCCGGCTCCAGAGAGGCAACAGCTCACTGCCTCGGCGCAGCCTGGCTATCAGAGTTGGCGAACGCGGCTCGACGCGCAGATCCACGACTTGCAGCAGATGGCGGAATCGGGAGCGCTGAGCAGCGACTTGCGATACTACGGACTCGACGCGCCAAGTGGTGCCCGCTGGTACAACTTCGATCCGCGGTCATTCCTGGAATGCGCTGCCGCCGGTTGCACTCGATCGCCAGATCCAGTGCCCGACGTCGAGCGTGAAGACGCTGACCCATCGCTCGCCGCGGGCCCCGACCGCATCACAAGAAACGTTGCGGACGACATCGATCCTCGCGTCGCCGCGAGCGATCGCGACATCTGGACGTGGGAGATGCTCATTCGCTTTCTCGATGCGGGTCAGATGTACGAGTAGGGACTTTGAGCCAGCGATCGGATTCGCGCTCGCGCTGCAACCATCCGTGCAGCTGAGCGTAGACGGGAGCGCTACCGAGTAGGCCAAAGTGAGTTGTCCGCAGCGCCACATAGCGACGTTCCGGAGCGAATCTGAGGTCGCGCGTTGGATCTGGATGCTCGCCGAGTGCGCTGCTCACCGGCACGAGGCCGTCGCCGCGCATCTGAGGGCCGAGCTGACGCGAGGAACTGGCTGCGATCGCGTAGCAGCTCACATCCGTCGGTAGCGGCAGCACGCTGCGTCGATCTCCGACCTTGGCAAATCGATCGTAGCCCTGCCAGTCCGAGTCGAGCACATTGCCATATCGAAGGTCGGTGACGCCCGCGCTCCGCAGCTTTCCCAGGCGCGACAGCGGGGCGGTATAGCGATTGGTGGAGAGGGCGGTGTCGATCCAGTTGCCGCCCCGTTCGAGCGGCGCTCCGTGATGAGGGGTACCGACTGTGACCATCGTTCGGGCTCGCCGACGCCATCGATGGTCTTCCGCCTCGCCAAGCCCGCACGCGCTCCGCGCAAGCAAGCCACCCATGCTGTGCCCGAGTAGCACCAGCTCATCGACCGGGCGCGGAAACGACGTGACCAGCTCTTCGAGGAGCTTCGCGAGCGACCGGCCGTTTTGAGAGATGTGAAGACCGGTGTTGTACCTCAGGTAGAGCGGGAGGTAGCCGAGATCCGTGGCAAGCGAGCGACCGAAGTCCTGGCCTCGGCGGTCCCAGCAGGCCTCGTCGAGCGACGAGCCATGGAGCAGTAACAAGATTCGCGATCCGGAGGGGAAGGCCTGTGCAAGTGCAGTTTTGCTGGGCGTGAGCGCGGTCCCCTGCGACATGAGCCGCATCTCGATTGCGAGCGGGTTGTTGGTCGCAGCAAGGTGGTCGCCCAGCACGCCGTTGAGTGCAGCAATCGCCGGGCCCCGTTCCGCTCCTGCCTGGAGCACCAGCGGTTCGAACGCTGCCAGCGCCTGGTCGACACCGGTACCGACCAGGCCGGTCACACCTCGGATCGCGCCATAGGTCGGGGCCGTCAGCAGCTTGGTGGTCGACTCCAGCGGCCGACCAAGCAGCTCGGGTCCGGACCCGATCGTGTGGTGCATGGCTTCGACGACGTCGGTCACGTTGCGCGTCGCCTCCACCGCGAGGCGCGTTGCTCCTCGCAGTTGGGCGACCAGGGTCTTGTCGGGCTTGTCTGGCGAGGTCAACGCAGGCGCAGCAGAGCACGACGACGGCCAAGCGCAAGCGCGGGCGCGACGGCACGTCTGTGCGCTCCAAGAACCGCTCTCGTGGTGACAACACGCCTCCACAGTGGAGTCGCGCGTGAGGTGCACCGCGACTCGCTATCGCACTCCTACGCCTCGCGGGGACACGTCGGCATCGTTCGCGGTGTCCTGAGCACCTGCTGGCGCGCGTGCAGGACAAGCGCTAATCGTTCGCGATGGCGGACGCAGACGACCTGCGGGTCACGGACACGGTCACGATCCCGGGACGAGATTTGTCCTGGACCGCCGTTCGATCCTCGGGTCCGGGCGGACAGAACGTCAACAAGGTCGCCTCGAAGGTGGAGCTTCGCTTTGCGTTCGCCGCATCGAGTGCCCTCTCGGTCGCGGCCAAGGGGCGCCTGGTGCTGATCGCAGGGCGACGCATCACCACGGACGGTGAGCTCATCGTTCGCTGCGATCGTGGACGCGATCAGTCGAAGAATCTGGAGTTTGCGCGCCAGGCATTGGCGGGGTTGATCCGTGAAGCACTCGTACGACCCAAGCCCCGGGTTGCGACCAAACCGAGCAAGGCCGCCAAACGACGCCGACTTGATGACAAGCGACGCGTCGCATCGACCAAGGCGGGGCGCCGGAGCGTACGAGACGGGGACTAGCAGGGTCCCGGTTTCGACATCCGGCTAGTGCCGCAAGGTGAAATGCATCATGCGTGCTTTCGGACGGAAATCGGCCTCAATCGTCGCTTTGGTACCGAGTACGTCCTGGACGCCTTCCAGCGTGCCGTGCCATCCCCAAAAGTATTCGGGGCCCGAGCAGATCACCGGATGTAGGTCCGTGAAGTCGATGAGGCTCTCGCTGCCACTGAGGGTACCCGTACAATTGCCACAGTCGCGGTAGTTGGCCGACCATCCCGAAGGCAAGATGCGCGCGATCATCCGAGGCGACGAGCCGGCGATGCGCCGCGCGCCCTCGAAAAGCGCGCGGAACAGCGGCGACTCGGCAAGGCGCCCGGCATAGCCACGCCAGACCGCGCGAGCTCGCTCGGGCCCGACGTGGCGACAGATCGCCTCCACGATGTGCCGGTCATCGACGATCGTGACGTAGTCGGCCGGCAGTGCGGCGTCGAGACGAGCACGCACGTCTGGATCGAGGGCTGCTCGCACGGCCGCGGTGCTGCCGGACTGATACCCGTCGAGCCACTCGATGAGCTCTCGTACGCTTCGAACCCGAGCACCGGCCTTGGAACTGGGGCTGTCCACCACGGCGAAGCCTAGCAGGACCGCCGTGGGCATTGACGGGTGTTGCATGCTGCAGGCGCACAACCACGACGCAGAAGCGGGTGAGGCGAGCCAGACCTGATCTGGATTCCGATTCGAGCTTTGAGTCGACGACTTCGGACGTGTGAAACGAAGCGAGCGCCGAGACCAAGAGCCCCGACGCTTGCTTTGGACCTCGCCGCCCTAGTTGGGGCGCCTGGGTCCACAACGCGGTGTCGTCGCTACTGTGGGATCAGCTCAAGATCGAGGCCGCCCGGGTACCAGTAGCTAGTGTACTGGCCGTAGCCGTAGATGCTCACGCCAAAGGCAACGGTGCTGTTGAAGGTGTGATTTCCTGTGCCGTTGTTCGAAAGCGCCACACGTGCGACCGAGAATCCGGTCGCGCCGATAGGCGTGAAGTTTGCGATTGCATTGCCGTCGAGAGTGACCATCGCGTTGGCCGGAGCGATGACGTTGGCGTAATTGGTCTCGTAGTTCGTCGGCGCGTGAATGAGGTAGTTCGTTCGGAACTGCTCCGTCGGAACAGCAAAAGTCATCGCGGGGTCACCCGAGTTGCCACCCGCGTCCTGACCCAGCATGTACTGCGCGACCAAGATCTTGTTGGGCGAGGTGATCCGGTAGCTGTTCGCGGTCTGCGGAATCTCGATATAGCCGCCGGCGGTGGCGATCGAGGTCGCTGCTCCTGGTGGCATCGGGTCATAGACAAGTGTCGTGTTGTCTTCGGTCGCGATGACGCGCGTCATCTGAGCCTTTGGCGTGTTGCCACCGGTGGGGATGAGCGGCGCTGTCACGATGTAGTCCTTGGCCAGGGTGTCCACCGGCGGCATCGACTCCTCAAGGTGATCACAGTAGCCGGTGTCGTTAGGGATGAAGGTGCACACGTGACCACCGATGACCTGGATCGGCTTATCAGAGGTGACGCGCGTGCCGGTGAGGTCGGTGACGTCAGGAGTGCCACCGCCGGTCGCCGAGAGAATCTGGATCACGTCACCTTGGTTGAGCGTCACCGTGCCGGCGCCACTGGTTGGGATCGCAGTGCCGGCGCGGACATTCCCGCCCGTGGCCGAGGGCGTCAGCGTGACGGTGGTGCCATCCTGCGATGCCACCACAGCGTAAAAGCCAGCGACGTTGATGCCAAACGCGGTCCACGTGTTGCGGCTCGCGACACGCGACTCGTTGCGCCAGGTATTGACGGGGAGCAGGATCGAGGCGTCGTTGGTGAACGAGAATCCACCGCCGAGCGTGTAGTCCAGCGGGTTGTACTGATACACGGTCACCGGAACCGTCGAACGCAAACGGTAAGCGCCATCAACCACGAGGGCAGACTGCGCGCTCTCGTAGTCGTTGGTCTTGAGCGTGTTGTCCCAGGGGAGCTGGATGATATCGACGTTGCCCGCAGGCACGTTCTGCGTGACGAGCGTCTGCGCGCCCTTGGTCACCGTCACTGTAGCGGCCTGGCCTCCAGTGTTGGCAACCGCGACGGCAAAGTAGAAGTTCGGCGGAAGCTCCGGCGAGTTCGCGGTCACCGTCGGGTAGTAGTCGCAGCCAATGTAGCTGCTGCCAAGGCTCTCGAGCGAACAGGCTCCCTCGCACGCGCCCGAGTTCATGTCGCACGCAATGCCCTGCAGCGTGTCGCAGTCCTGACCGAGGATCCAACCGCTTCCATCGTCAAGGCAGACCTCGGAATCGCCCTGTGCATTGCACTGCGTACTGCCCGGGACACAGGTCACGCAGCCGAGCGTCTCGTCGCAAGCATCGGGGCACGTCTCTGTCGTCTGAAAAGTGCCGTTGCTATCGCAGGTCTGGAAATCGTTGCCGTTACAGGTGGTCTCGCCCTCCGTGCAGCCGTCGTGGTCGATCAGGATCGCGGCGTTGGGCCGCGTGCACAGGTGCAGCCGGTGCCCGTCGGTCGCCGCCAGGGCGCCGTCGAGCCACGCGCCGCCGAGAGCGGTCCGTGTCTCGTCCAGGCAGAT
>CAZVEM010000267.1:0-8417 GCA_964626165.1 uncultured Nannocystaceae bacterium | reverse complement strand
GATGCCCCGCAGTTCACTTCGGATCTGACCTTCGCGACTCCGGCCTCGGGTGCGAATCGTCCCATCGCAGCGAGCACGGTCAATGACACGACCCTCGCCGTCTTGGTCAGCGCCGCCGATACCGACGGCTGGTCCGGCCACCTCGTGCTGTTTGACAACGATGGCGGCAGCGAGGCTGTCTGGACCAGCGACGCGGACGGCGGTCCTCATCGTGGTGCCGCTCTCGCCGTCGCCGCAAACGGCGACGTGTGGATCGTCGAGAACACGGACGGTGTGGCCAACCTGTGGCGCTGCACTGCGCCGGGGACGAGCTGCACGTGGGCCGCGGACATCGACGACATGGTGGTCACCGACGCGCAGTGGGCCGTGGAGGGCGACCTGGTGCTCGTCGGATATCGCGAAGCGACCTTGGCGGGGCGTGTGGTCGGCATGGACGCATCGGGTACCGAGACCTTCGATGTGCCCAACCTGGTCGAAGAAACCGCCTACCTCGCGGCGAAGGCCGATCCCTGGGGCAACCTCACCGTCTTGGGCATCGATAATTGTTCGAGCGGCAGCATCGTCGATGAGATGCAGACCGGCTTGCCGATGGAGGCCTCCGCCTGCACCGCGCGCTTGCTCAAAGTGAGCGGAACCAGCGGCACCACGCTCTGGACCGTCTCCTTGGCGGCGGTGTTCGGCGACGTCGTGCTTCCACTGCGCCGCGAGCTCAGCTCCACCGGCATCGGCATTGCCCACGACGAGTTGGGGGCCATTCGGCTCGCGATGCGGGCGCTCATTCCCGAGCCCGTGGTCGTCACCGCGTCCTTCGCCCCCTAGCAGGCAGTCGAAGCAACCGCGCGGCGCATGGCCGCGCACTCACAATGCCGCCCATTCGTTGCTCGTCTTGTTGCTCGTCGGTCACGTACGCCCGGTACGCTCCCTCCGCGCGCCTCGGTCTGCATAGCGATTGCACGCCCATGCACTCACCGGGGGTTCTTCGACAACCTGCTAGTCGCGTGAATTGCTGCTCTGCGCCGAGTTGTCGCCCGCAGTGCCAAAGACGTGGTCCCAAAGCGGTGTCGACACGCCGAAGCGCTGACCGTGATCTTTAAAGTGGTGCAGCATGTGGTGGCGACGCAGCCTGCGTCCCCATGATGTTCGCGGCTTGCCGACGTGCGTCCAGAAGTGGGTCATGTCGTACCAGAGGTAGCCGGCGCCAAATCCCGCATAGAGGGGCAGCGCGTTCTCAAATCCCGCGATCAGCCACATGAGACCCCAGAACATCAGCGCCGGAACGGCGCTGGCACCCGGCGGCATCACCATTCGACCACGATCATTGGGGTACTCGTGGTGGATACCGTGCACGAAGTAGTGAAACGCTTTGGATCCCTCCCAGTGAAAGACCAGGCGGTGCAGCCAATACTCAGCAAGGGTCCAAATGAAGAGACCGATCAGGACCAACAGGACAATCCGGCCGGGCGCGAGGTGCCGCGAGAACCACAGACAGACCAGGATGATCGGGATGTAGACGAAGAGCGGCGTGAGGCCGTGGCACTTGCTGAAGGCCTCAAAAAAGTCCGAGCGGAACTGGCGACCCGACCCCTTCTTGTCGATCACATAGCTCCCGACGCGCGTCGTGGACTCCGGCTCCATGGCGCGCAGTGCAGCACCAGCAGCCCCTAGGCGCAAGTTCGATGCCGACGGCGCGACCCTAGCCGCGACCGGCCGCGCCGACTTGTGCCCAGCGCTCGATGCACGCCACCGCGTCGTCGTTGCCGCAGCTCACCGGGTGTGAGCTAAGCCGCGCGCGATACTGGTCGAGGCGGCTCAGGAAGGCCGAGATCTGCGCGGTGGTCGCCATTCGTGCGTGCACGGCCTCTCCAAGACCCATCTTCTCCAGGTAGATGGCGTTGAGCGTTTGCTCGAAGATCCCCTGGTTGGGGATCGCGAGCTGCGGTTTTTTGAGCAGCATCGCCTCACACATCAGCGTGTAGCCGGCGCTGGCGATCACCGCGCGCGCGCGTCGAAGGTCGGCGAGGAAACCGGCGACGCTCGGCTCTTCAAAGCGCAGATTCGGATAGCGCGAGGGATCCTCGGGCTTGCGAAAGTTGTAGAGCACAAAGCGCGCGTCAACGGCGGCGAGTTCTTCAATGAACGCGTCGTAGCCGGCCGGATCGTTGTGATAGACGAGCACCTCGTCGCCATCCTCGGGCTGCAGATCGAGCACCGCCCTGCGATAGATCGGGCCGATCAGCGTGGTGCCCTTGGGGTCGATGAGCTCCGGAAAGAAGAAGGAACTCACCAGCACGTGGGCTGCGTCGCGCGGCGAGGCCGTGTTGATCACCAACTTGGCCACCCAGGCGTCCCAGGCGTATTCCGGCGGTACCTCGAACTTGGTCTTGGTCAGCACCTGCTGGTGGTTGAACGCGAGCACCGGCACTTTCAACCGTCGTGCGGCACGCACCGAGAACGTCTCGAAGTCCGACACCAGGAGGTCAGGCCGAAACTCCGCGAGCTGCTGGGCGAGGCGACCGACGGTTCCGGCAGTCTGGATCTGCTGCACCCCCATCGATGCAAGGCTGAACCAGAGTCGGATACGGTTGTTGTGCATCGTCGAGCGTAGGACCGGCACCTCAATCGCGCGACGTCCCGCATCGACCATGATCTGGTGCGCGACCCCACCGCACACGAACAAAAGCTCGTGCCCCCTCGCCTCCAGCTGTTCCGCGATCGCTGTGACGCGCGACCCGTGGCCCCGTCCTTGGTCAGTCAGCGCGTAGACGATTCTGGCCATGCCCCTCGCGCGCGGAATCTAGGCCCTGCCACCTCGCCGATCAACCGACCGAGCGACTCAAGCAGCTCGCGTGGGAACTGTGGCGGCTCGGTGGCCGCTTGGCCTCGCGCGTGCCTTTCGCCGATGTGCCGGCCGCGCTGCGGCCTTTGGCGCGTCCGCGCCGAACTCGACGGAGAAGCGCAGCGACACACTCCATCCGATCTCGTCGGCGAAGTAGCGCAACAGGTTCGTGTAGTCGCGATAGCGCGCGTTGGTGAGGTTCGTGCCTGCGAGCGCAAGGCGATAGACGTGTCGATCGGGCACGAACTCAATGCCGGCCGCCGCCCCCAACAGTGCATAGGTGGCCGGCGGCGGCGCGTAGTCGAGATCAACGTCGAGCGCGTTTCGCCGAGCGACGAGCGTGCCATTGACCTCGAGATAGCCGCGGGCGGTGAAGCTTGAGTCAGGTAAGTAGTAGCGGCCCGCGACCGCGTAGCGATCGCCGGGTATGAACGCGAGCTGCCTTCCGTCCGCCAGATCGAAGCCGCGGACCCAGGCACCTTGGGCTGAGACGCCGAATGGCAATCGGGGCGTGCGAACCTCGGTACGTAGCTCACCACCCGTGAACGCTGCATCTCGAGGTGAGAAGGCGAACACCGGGAACGGGCCGCGAGCGGTGCACGACAGCGGCGCACACTGCCCCTCCTGCTGCTCCGGGACGAAGTAGATGTAATCGTCGATGAAGCTGCCGTAACCAGATCCCTCTACGAACAGCACCGCCCCGTCGTAGCGGAGGGTGGTCTCGCCGCCATAGGTGCGTTCGATTCCGATCTTCGAGCTACCGAATCCCAGAATCGGGAAGGACGGAGCTGCTCCATTCATGAACTGCTCGTCGATCGCAGGGAGCCGAGCGGAGCTGTCGGCCTGAAGCCGCCACGTCAGCCCCGGGAGCTTGGCCGCAGGCCGCGACAAGACGGCAAGCGTGACCGACGGTGCGTGGAACTGGATCTCGCATCGCCCTCCGTCTCCGCGCGGCCCACAAAGCGACGAATCGAGCCGGTCGCCGCTCAGCTGGCCGAGGTAGTCGCGCTCGCTCAGCCGAACATCGCGGTACATGCCTTCGTACCGTGCACCGAACTCGAGCTCCGTGCGCTTCCAGACCAGTCGCTCGACGTCGTACAGCGCCCAGGTCAGCTGGCGGTAGTCCGGGATCAGCGAATTTGCCGAGGTAAATTCGTTCCGCTGGTACGCGAGCATCGTCCCGAACGATCCGACCAATGACACGCGCTTCCCACGAAGGGCCGAATGCTCGAGGTAGGTGTCGAGATTGTGAGTCGCGAGGCCGAAGGTGAGCTGCGGTCCCGTCACACTTGATCGGACCACGTCGAACTCTCTTCGATCGTTGTACTGAAAGGAGTAGGTTGAGTGCAGCTCGCCGGCACGACCCAGCACGGCCCGAGTCCGCGCGTAGGCGAGGTGGTGCCAGACCTCCTGCTTGGGTCGCTCAATCACGAGGTCGGGTCGGTATGCAGCAGCGTCGACGGGGCGGCCCCGCGCGATCGAGGCCTCGAAGTCTTCCGCGCTCGAGGTCTTGAGGCACGTGCAGATCCCGAGCCGTGCACGCATGAGTCGATACCCCAGCTCGATGTCAAAATTCTCCCGCAAGTATCCGACGCGCGCGCCAGCGTTCCAGGTCCACGCACCCGTATTGTCCAGTGGGTAGCTCGGCGTCACCGCGGCCCGATGGCGCGCTGCGTCGCCGTCCAACCGCAAGGACAGGCCCCGAAGGCGGCGCGGCGCCAGATCGATACTCGCGGCCCCGCCCCCGCCGAGCGGGTTGGAGAGGCCGACGGTGCTGAACTCTGCGTTGTACCCTGGCGTCCGACGAAGCGGACGAGAATCAAGCAGCACCACGCCGCCGATCGCCGAAGAGCCGTAGCGGGTCGTGCTCGCGCCCTTGATCACGGTGATCCGTGACGCCGCGTAGGGATCAACCTCTGGGGCATGGTCGATGCCCCACGATTGTCCCTCGTGACGGATGCCGTCGACGAGGATCATGTTCCGACGACCGGAGTGGCCGCGAATGATCGGCTTTCCCATGCCTCCGGCGGGACCGCGAAGTGTGGAAACTCCGGCGACCCCTGCGATCGCGTCGGAGAGGCCGGCGCCCCGGGTTCGCGCAAGCGCCTCGCCGTCGATCGTCTCACTGGAGGATGCGTGATCCAGCGCCTCGTCGTGGACCACGACCACGCGCGCGCTGTGGTGACTGTGCAGCGCGGGCAATTCGATCGAGACCAAGTTGCGGTTGCTGTCCATGACGAAGGACAGCGTCGCGTCGTCGTGCTGAGCCTTGGTCACCTTGGCGACGCTCGACCCGTCACATAGTCCATAGATGTGAACAACGCCGGCGAGATCCGTGCGGCCACGGCGGATGTTTCCGCGCAGCGGCTGCTCGACGCTGACCACCGCATCCGGCACGACCTCGTCGGTGTCCTCGTCCAAGACCTCAACCGTGAGTTCGAGCTGGCAATCGACTGTCTCTTCGCCTTGGCTCCGTTCGGAACTCCGCGGCCCACCCGTCCTACGCTTCTCGTCCCCCAGCCCGGCGTCGCGCAAAGGTTCTCCGGCCCCCGAGGGCGGCACCACCATGGGCCGCACGCCCGCGTCTTGCGAAGCGGGCGGCGTCTGCCGGTCGTCGGACGCCGGCGGAGCTGACTCGGGATCCCACGGATCAAACGGTGGGGAGATGCTGAGCCATGCGCTCATGCCGAGGGCACTGAGCGCAGCAAGCACGGCTACTCAACCGTCAGGGGGAAAGAGACGTTGACGTCGACGTCGCCGGGTAGCGCGCCGATACCATCGGCCGCCAGATCCTCGGCGAGCCCCGCGACCTTCTGCGGAGTTCCATTGACGGGCGGCATGTGTCGCAGCATGAGTTGCAGCTCAGAGTCTCCCACGTTCTCCGCGACGATCGCATTGGAAAGGCCGACGACGAGATCGTCACCTGTCGCGTTGTCGACGTAGTCGGACTCCATGTCGGCGTACTCGTGTGAGACCAGGAAGGTCCCGGAGGTGGATGCTGGACCGACAACGCCGGCCCCAAACACGAACACCTGGTGATCCTCGGCCTCCTCCGCCACCTCCTCGGTGATGTCCTCCGCCGGATCGATCAGCGTGTTTAGGAAGCGAACATTCATCGCGTACGTCGTACCCTGCGAGAGTGTAATGGTGTCCGCGGTTCCTGACGCCCCTCCCTCACCGTCGAGGTCCTCGAACGAAAAGACCAGCGCTTCCCCGCCGGCCAGCGGGCTCAGCGAGAGCTCGATGACCGAGATCACCTCGGTCTCGTGGTCATCACCGTGGTCGCTCTCGTCGCAGGCGGTGGCCGCGATCGCAGTGAGAAGCGACAGTGTGATCATCGCGGCGTGGCGGCTGATGTTCCTGATTCTACGCATGCCGGCGGTCTATCGCAAGTCACTTGCCTTTGCAAGTAGATTGCATTAATGCTTGCGCGGTCCAGTTGGGCCCATGAGACGATCTGTTCGGTTTTCGGTCTCCAAGCTCTACCACCAGTCAAGCAGTAGGACCTCCCGGCCATGCCCACTGCGGACCCCCAAGGACCACGGTCGACCAATTTTCGCCGCGCATCGGATGCGCTTGGTACACAATCCTTCTCGAGGCGTGGGGGGCCCGCGACGCAGCCTGGGCGAGCCCGCCCCAGGTGGATCCCTCCGGCGATATTGCAAGACGTCCACCCGACCGATCGAGCGCCCGATGAAGATCACAAGCAAACAAGCCAAGGAGCTGGTGCAGGCCAAGGGCCTGCGCGCCACAGCGCCACGCCTGGCGGTGCTCTGTGAGCTGGCCAGCGCGGGCAGCCCCCTCTCCTACACTCAAGTTGTCGAGCGCATCGGCACCAAGAAGTGGGACGCGGCCACAGTCTATCGCAACCTGGTCAAGCTCACCGAAGCCGGCATCGCGAAGGTCGTGAGCCGGGCGGACGGAATCGCTCGCTACGCCATGGTTGGCGGTGGTCACGGTGGCGACCACCACCACGCCCACTTCCACTGTGAAGACTGCGGCCGTGTGGAGTGCCTCCCCGACGAGCTCGTGAGCTCACTCAGCGTCGACGGTCCGTGGGCACAAAGCGTCCGTGGCGCGATGATCCAACTCCGCGGCGAGTGCCCCGACTGTCTCGGAAGCAAGCCCTCAAGCCACGATCATGGTTAAACGGCGCTCAGCCCCGACGCCGTTGGACCACCGTCGCACCTCATGTGCGGAGGTCCACAGCCGCGCGATTCGTTGGTCGCCGCGGAGCGAGCGAAGGCCCGCGCTCTCAGCCCAGCTCACGCGCAGTGCCCAGGGCGGGACTTGAACCCGCACGCTTGCGCAAGGGATTTTAAGTCCCCCGTGTCTACCGATTTCACCACCCGGGCGTCGCGGCATCCTACGCGATCGGATGCGCGTCGACACCTGGGGAGGGGCGCCTGTTTGCACGCGCTCACGGCGTTCTCAATCGGACCTTGTGGCGCGCCGGAGGCGGAGAAAGCCAAAGCGGGGCGCGTTGCTCTCGCAGCGCAGTTGAACCATGACGCTGCCACTGAGGTCCCGCGACGCCTCCGAGTTGGCAAGCGTGACCTTGAGCGAGCCGCTCTGGGTGTCCCAGCGCCCCTGGGTCCATGGCGTGACATGCAGCGCCGCATCGGTCGGATCGTCGAGGCCTGCCCGGAGGTCGAGATACGGCCGATCACTGCGCTGCGTCGACGAGATCATGCGTGCGCGACCGCTGCAGGGTCCGCCAACGTAGACGGCGAGTTCAAGCGACCAGCTTGGTCCACGGGGCATGGGGATCCACACGCTGCGCAGCGTCGTCTGCCTCTGTAGTGCGCCGTCGCGATCGAGGGGTGAACCGGCAGCAGAGAGCCACACGCGGGCGTCTGCGGGAGACTGTGGGTCGGGTGACGCGACGTCGAAATGCTTCGCATGGTCGATATGCTTCGCGACGTCGATATGCTGCGCATCGTCGACATGCTGCGCATTGTCGACATGCGGCGCATGGGGCAGCACACGTAGGAACTGACTGCCACTGTAGAGCGACACGCTCCCGTCCGGCCGCCAAATCGAGGGATCGATCTCAAGCATCTCCCAATCACCGCCGAGCTCGACGAGATGAGTCGGGGTCGCGCCCGACATCGTGCCGAGCCGTGGTGCGCTGTAGTGACCGCGTGCCTTCACGCGTGCCACAAAGGGACCGCGATGCGGATGGGGGTAGGCCTGCAGGTCGCGGGCTTCGTGGCCACCCGAGAGCACCAGTAGCGGCGTTTCTGCCTTGACCGCGCGCTCGATGAGATCGTTGTCGGGGTAAATCACAGGCTGTCGCCCGAACGAGAGCAGCGCCGGGACTGCGAGCACCCCTCGCCATCGTCCGGGCGCACGAGCGTCGAAGATCAGCACGCCGTTGTCGGGGACCTGCTCAAAGATCGCGAGGAGTTGGGCCGGGTTATCGGCAAGCTCGGTCGCCCGAAAAGTGGGCGAGGCGAGCAAGCGAAGGTCGCGCCCAAGTGGTGGCAACAGCCACGCGAGGGCGAGCACGATCGCAGGCCAGGTTACGCGCAGGGTCGGAACCAGGCGCATCTCGAGGCGCCCGGTGGACTTGGCCATG
>CAZVEM010000266.1:0-8442 GCA_964626165.1 uncultured Nannocystaceae bacterium | reverse complement strand
CCGAGAGCGCACGAACGATGCGGCCGTCATCGAGTAGCGCGAGCTTGGCATCAAGCTCTTCTAAGGCGCGGACCTGCAGCTCGAGCACATCGAGAAACTCGGCCACGGGACCGGTGACCCACTCCTGAGTCGCACGCTGTTCGCCGCGCAATTCGGCCCTGCGATCAACCAGGCGTTGGATGAGCAGTGCGTATTCCTGCAGGCGTTCGCGGGTGTCGGCGGACTTTGTGCGGGCGACCAGTTCCGTGATGCGAAGGACCAGGGGATCGCTTGCCGGGAGGGCCGTGGGCGTGGAACGCAGCTGAAGGTAGGGACTGACTTTGCGATCGGCCATGGCACGGCTCAGATGCGAGAGTCGCCACGCCAGTCCAGCAAAGGACCCGGTCGCGAGCATGAAGAGGCCGCCGGCGATGAGTGCCTCCGTGCCGATCGTGGCAAAGCCACCCACGCAGGTCGCCATCCATGCGATCGCAAAGGGAAAGCCAAGCGCCGGCTGAAAGGCCCGCATGATGTCGTCGGGACGCACCACCCGAACCACCGCACCGCGGGCGTTTAAGCGGCGGGCGATCTCCTCGGCGGTCTCTTGATCAAGATCAGTAAACAAGCGGGCCGGGAGCACAACGCCGCGGCGTCGTTCCTCCTCGGTGTAGTTCATCACGGCCTCGCTCAGCCACAGATCCGGCACAAGGTCGGGGCGCTGACTGAGCGCGACGAGTTCTTCGCGGACGCCATTGAGCACTCCGGCGTCTTCGCCCAAGGCCTCCAGGCTCACGGCGTAGCGATTGCTTGGATCTGCGTTGGGGTCGAGGTGGGTAAAGCGAACCGCAACGCGACCACACTGCACGCAAAGTCGCTGTCCGGGTCGGACGGCGGCGCCGCAATGTTGACAAGCCAGTCGCGTGAGCTGGTCCAGCGCCAGACTGCCGCCGCGTAGCACAAAGGCCAGATCGACCACGCTTTGCGGCCGACTCTCTACGTTTTCCTCAATGCAGCGCGGAATGAAATCCGCCCAGCTCTCGGGGATATCGGATCGCAAGGCACGAAGGTTTGGCAGCGGGCGATGCTCTCGCAACAACGCATGGCCATCACCAAAGGGCAGCGCACCCGCGCACGCATGCCAGAGGATCGTACCGACCGCGTAGACGTCCGAGCGCTGATCGACCACGGTTTGCAGCACCTGCTCGGGCGACTGATAGGGCGATGCTTCCAGCAGCAGCGAGGATGCGGTGCGGCTCGACAGCCCCTCCACACGCGCGAGCCCCAGGTCGGTGAGCACCACGCGGCCGTCGTCGGTCCACCAGATATTCTCCGGACGCAGCGCCATCGCGACGGCTCCAAGTGCATGCAAGCTCCCCAGCGCGTCGCACAGCGCAGCACCCAGCTGCGCGATCTCGTCGATGGGTGCGGGGCTGCGCGCGAGCCACTCTTGAAAGCTTCGACCGCTCGGTTGAACGCGCACGCGAAATGGCGGCTCCGCCGAGGGATCGCGGGGATCGGGAGCCGGGCCGATCGCGAGGATCGGCGCGATGCCCCACGCCCCGCTCTCGACAAGCTGAGCGACACGCTCCACGTCACGCACGTAGCGACGGCGGAGCGCTTCGTCGCGTGCCAGATCGGGAGTCAGCCGCGCGACCACGGCGCGCGCGCCGGCCCACGGTCCAGCACGAAACTCCACCAACCAGCGCTCCTCCGTGCCCTGCAAGGTCGGGCCTTGCAGGACCACATGGGGTTCGTCGATGAAATCGAGCGCGGGAAGCTCCACGCCTGGCGCCACCGGGTCAGCCTGCACGGCGCAAGCGTAGCAGGCTGCCGAGCGTCCCCCGACCGTGCATCTCCACGGCCCACACGCACCACCTCGCCGTGGCGCGCAGTGGCGCGCACGGTCACGGACCGAATCATCCTGGCGTGTTGACCGTTGGAGCCTCGCTGCGCTAAGCAAGGGCCGCCCGGATCGGGCCTTGGCGTGAACGGACACCTCCCGCCCGACTCGCACTCGCGGCCGCACAGGCCACTTCGTCAACCTGCGGGAGCACTCTTGTCGCAAAGCAAGCTGCCATCATGAGCATCGAGTCATCCACAGAAACCATCAAGTCCCGCGTCGGCAATGATTCCGGGCTCGCTGCGACGCTGAAGTTCGACTTCGGTGACGAGGGAATCATCCACATCGACGCCACCGTCACCCCCAACGTTGTCACCAACGACAACCTTGAGGCGCAGACCACCGTCAAGTGCACGCTCGCCGACTTTGAGCAGATGCTCGCCGGCGACCTCGCCCCGACGACCGCCTTCATGAGCGGCCGCCTCGGCATCGACGGCGACATGGGCGTCGCCATGAAGCTCCAGTCCCTGATGGGCTGATCTCGGTCGCCATCTCGGGCGCCAACTCGGGCGCCGTGCTCCTCTGGTTGAGGTCGCGGCGCCCGTTGCTATTTGGGCGGGGTGGGACTCGTAGCTCGACATCACCTAACGGCCATAGAAAATGTTGGCTGAACGCCAGGCACTTCCCGCGCGGTCCCTACGTGGCCCACAAGGACGGGCGAAGGCGAGCCCCGTCGCGACTTGATGTTTCAGCTCCCGCTACGCGGCGAGTTCATCGGAGCGCGGGCAGGTTCTGCTCCAAGAGCTCGACTCTTCGCTGCCGCTCAGCGCGAATAGGCGGATCGGCGTGCCGAAGGGTTGGGAACTGGTCATAGGTCGCGCCATCAAGCTCGCGTCCGAGAATCTTCTTTCGCAGCCCACCCCATTGCTTGAAGAAGAAGGGAACATCAGCGGCTCGGCACTGATCACGTATCGACAAGGCCCACTCGCGCCGCATTGGCCTCGCTCCCGGGCCACTCTCCCCGCCCACGATCACCCAGTCGATCCCGGTCAGATCTAGCACACCCAGATCCTCAAGCAGCGGCTCGACCGATAGGAACCTGACTGCCGCCTCACTCCGCCTTAGCAGGTCAATACGAGGAACTCCCCAACGCCGGTCTTCGACACTTACACCGAGCCATACGTGTGGGTGTGCAACGCCGCGCCACTCTCGACGGTTGGTGTAATCGCATAGTCGCTGTGCTCGCTTCGTCAGGACCTGATACGTGTGCCAATTCGCAATCCGCATTGTCTCAAAGACGGCATCGATGAAACTCGTCGGTACGGACTTATGAAACAAGTCGCTCATGGAATTGACGAACACCATCTTGGAGCGGCTCCACCGAAGGGGCTCCAACAGCTTCTCGGGAACTAGCCGCAAGTCGAAGCCCTGTTCGTAGGGATGACCCGGAACTCCTCGCCAACGTTCGGCAAATGTCTCCGCGTAGCAGTGCTTGCAGCCAGCGCTTATCTTCGAGCACCCGCGAACTGGGTTCCAGGTCGCGTCGGTCCACTCGATTGCGCTGCCGTCGCTCATGCCCCCCTAGAAGATCACGCCGACGCTCCCGAGTCAACTTCGGCTTGACCTCTTCGCGTGCAATCAGTTCTAATGGACGCCAATGACGCAGGAACGACAGAACTGCCAGCACGGAGGGGCGACCAAGCCAAATGGCAACTGCACCATCCCAGGCCCGGATGGCTTGCCGGTACAGTGCGTTGGAGAGTGGGCCCATCACGACAAGCACACTTACTTGTCGCGATACATCCACGCAACGCGGCAGGCGCGACAACGCTATCTCGTGCCGGGCGACCATGGGCCTCCTGGCGGCGCGGGATTTATCGATCTGTTCGGCGGGCCTGGCAAGGTGCGCATCCGCGACTCCGGCGAGATCCACGATGGAAGCCCGCTGATTGCAGTCGCGCATCGTGAGGCACCCTTCAGCAAGATCGTCGTTTGCGATCTTGAACCAGAGAACGCCGCAGCGCTGAATTCACGCACTCGCGCGGAGTCGGCACGAGTAGAGGTCGTCGAGTGTGACAGCAACGCGCGCGCGGAGGAGCTAGTGCAGCGTTTGCCACGCCTGGGATTAAACCTGGCCCTCATTGATCCATTCAAGCTTGATCCGCTTCGATTCACGACGATCGAGCACCTGGCGAGATGTCCTCGCATGGACCTTATCGTTAACTTTCCGACGCAGGATGCCACTCGCAACATCGGTCGACTTCTTGACAAAGACAACGACGTGCTGGCTGAAGCTCTCGGAACCGATTCATGGCGCAGTCGCGTCCGCGATCCCAGCGCCGCGGCTGTCATTCTAGTCAACATTTTCGTCGAACAGTTGGAGAGGCTTGGGTATACCGGGAAACGTAATCGATCGATTTCAGTCAAGAACAGCAAAAACGCTGAGCTATACCGACTCGTGTTCGCTTCAAAGAACCCGCTTGGAGACAAGATTTGGGACGACATTACAACGACGACTTCATCGGGCCAGCGAGGTTTCGGTTTCTAGTTTTCCGTCGACAACGCGACGAGTAGTTCGCTCTCACGTTGCGCGTCGCTAGCGTCGGGCTCCGCGACGCTACGCTCGACGAGGAGAACCGGGACTCGCTGGGTGAACTGCATGGCGCCAGCGCCCTCGTCGTCATGCTCAGTCACGACCCAACCCCTAAGCGTAGGACCGCCCTCTGAGCCTCCGGCAAGCGCATCGGCACGACGGAGACTCTCTTCGAGCAGCTGTTTGCTGCTCTATTGGCAGCTGGCGGAGTAGGGGCAGATTCGCAGTCAATCGCCTGCGCTTGCTCGCGGAAGCGCACCCGATCTGCGGTGGGGAACGTCGGCGCTGTCCCTTGTAGCCAAACCGATGGAGGGAGTAACCTTTTCCAAATGGATGAATCCGTCGATGTCAGATCCATGTACCCGACGATGATTCCCTTCGTTGGGACGCGCTACTCCTCGGCTACGTCCCCACGACTGTTGCTCGTAGGAGAGATTCACTATCTGCCGGCTGCATCGACGCAGCACCTCGACCCCGACAAGTGGTACGGCGGGTCAGCGGCTCGCCTCAACGAAGAGGAGATCCACTGGATCAGTACCACTCGAATCGTGCGCGAGGCGTGCGACTCTGGCTTTAGGTTCCGCGCCCACGGAATCTGGCGCAACGCGTTCCGTGCGGTCAACGAAGCAGGTCCCAAGTACGAGCACTTCGCTGAGGTCGCCGAAGATATCGCGTTCTACAACTTCTTCCAGCGCCCCGCGGTCGAAGGACTGTCCATCGAGGCGACAGATCGAGACATCACGATCGCGAACGCAGTCTTTGGCCGCGTGATGAATGAGCTCAAGCCGAAGGGCGTAGCGTTTGTCTCCCGTCGCGCCTGGTTCGCCCTCTCTCCGCAAACGGCTGGCGCAGTGCCGATGATCGGCACCGCCCACCCGTCGACGATCCACTGGCACAGGAAAGCGGACGCGTATGGGGGCCGATCGGGCAAGCAGGTGCTGATGGACTTCGTGCGGGAGCACGTGTGTGCCGTCTAGCGCTTACCGTCGTGAAGGCTGCTCTGTGCACGACAGTAGCGGCGCGGTGCTCAGCAAGTCACGTCACGTCGGCTACATGACCTCGCGACGAGTTGATGTAACCGCTCCCATACGCGGGGGGAGGGAGGAGATGTTGCTGGCCGTTCTTGTCGCCTCGCCGTACTGCCGTTACTTCCAGGCGCCGGTGCACGTAGTTTCACGATCGTCGACCGAGCGCAGCACCTCGTGCCCTCCGCTGATCACTCATCTAGACTCGCTGGATCGTCGCGGCCCAGATGCGGGACGTCCGGGTGGATTAGAAAGTTGAAAGCGTCGACGACGGCCACGACCTTGCGAGCGACATCCTCAACGAACGCGGTCAGTTCCGACTCGCTTTGATGATCCAGAGTCTTGATGATCGTGCCCTCCCGTTTCCATACGAACGTGTACTCAACCGCTCCGTCCTCTGCGACGTCAACGTCGCAATGCCTGATCGCGTTGGTCCGGTCGACGATTCGATTGTCAAGCAATCCCAGTGGCCCACCCATGGATGGCCATACAGCATTGGCCGCTCCATGCAATCTGCCAAGCGTATCAGGCACGGAGTCAGGCCGTCCGGTAGCAGTCGACGACAAGCGAAGGAGTGCAGTGAGACATGCCTTGTAGGCTCCCTCGCCAAGTAGTCTCAGCCCCGCGACCACAGCGCGCGAACGACTCTCGGCGGCTTGCGACAACGTGTAATCCGCGAAAGTGGGCACTCCATCTAGCACCGCCCTGAGCACGGAAACGTACATCTCATCTCGGACTTCGTCCTGCTGTGCAGCCGTAAGACCCGAACGCCAACATTCGGCAAAGAGCGCGCTGAGCCCGGTCCAATACGGTGACTGTTCGCGCTCGGATCGCAGCCGGCGCCACCACTCGCGGAACCCATCCGGCCCTCCGAGGGCCTCGATAACTTGCTCATAGTAGTCAGCGGGGCTCTTGTAGTGAGCCACAAACACCTCAAGCAGCAGAGTCAGCATCAGACGACGCGCTCTTTTTGGCTGCTTCGCGAGATCTGGATCTGCCTCGAACTCAAGCTTCAGCCTAAATGCGACCCACACGCTGCCACGGGCCTGGATGCGCACGAAGGCAGACTGAGAGTCCCAGCGCTCCTGAGCTCCCATTGCTTCAATCGCCGCCTCATTGAGCAGCGCATAGCCACGCATGAGGTGGTAGCGGGCTGCCTCGGAGAGGCTTGCTTCTCTCTCACCGTACGACTTCAGCGATAGCGCGAGGTGGATCTCGAATGCCAGGGTAAAGTGATGATGCGCCCGAATGGGGAGCAATTCTTCCTGCTCCAGAACTTCTTCAAGGGCAACGCGTGCGCGCTGAATCTCGGCAATCGCCAACTCATGGTTGTTCCGGTGCGCCAACCTCTCAGCCCGCACACGGTGTAGTAGGTAGCGCGCCCACGACCGTTCGATTTCGGTCCGTGCCCCTTCGTGAACGCTCGCGGCAAGAGACTCGGCGGATGAAAAGTCGCGACGCTCTACAGCGGCCATCACATTGCGGGTTTGTGTGTACTCCGCTGAGCGGGCCAACCTCTGCAGCGCTGTGCGCGAATCATCCCCATGCGGTGGCTTTGAAGTCATTGCGATCTACACTCCCTTTCTCGCGGCGTCCTCGGCGCCCGCTTACTCGCACTGTCAGCGACGAGCCGGCGAGCTCGGCCACGGGGCGTCGCTGGTCGTATTGTTTGTCGAATAACGGGAAAAAATAGCTTTACCTGCGTAGAATGATCCGGTAGCTACCATCGTCAGCTCTCACGATTCTAATTTCCGCATCGAGCATCAGCCCGAGACGGTCATCGCGTGTGCGCCACACGTGCGCGATCATCGAGTAAGGGACTCGAATCGCTTCCTTGATGGCAAATGGCAGCGGACGTTGGAACAAAAGCGTGAAGTCCTCCGCGTCGGCTGAGGCGCACTTTACAACCGTCTTGATCGGGACCCGCGGAGGCACGGGATCGAGGCCGTTTCCGAGAGACTCGTTGTCGGCGTAGAGGTCCTCCTGGTGGCGAACGACGGGGCTGCCGAGTTCGACGTCTACGGCGGAGGAGTCGCCCGTGAGGGCTTGCAGTTCGTCGACCACGCGCTTGAACTCAAGTCGACGTTGGCGAGATGGGTCAGAGATAAACATGGTGGTTCGGATAGGATCAAGGATCGACTTGCTCGCGTCGTGTCGGCGGACGATCTTAACGCAGTCGAAGGCTCCCTTTACCCAGACCGGTTGCACCGAAGGCCTCACGAAGATCACTAGCAAGGCGCAGGCACGTTCACTCACTGTGGGGTGGAGATGGTGGGCGGTGAAGACCGGCTCAGGCACACACCGCTCCTTGATGATGTTCTCCACCCTTCTCTGCACGTCTTCGGGATCGCTCAGTCCCACCACGTTCACGCCGCCGGCTTTCTCAACGACACCAAACACGAGGTAGCCGCCGTCAGCATTTGCAAACTGGCTGACGTCTGACGCGCACTCGACCTTGCCTAGTTCGATGCAGAGGTCGTCATCGCAGCTTTCTCCCCTGCGGGACGTGCATCCCTTACGGCACTTCGACTTCGGCAGCAGGAGCTTGAACTCCAACCACCGATTCTCTCGCAATAGAAGTGCGGGGTTTGTGGAGAGTTGAGATGCGATCGTTTCAAGACTCAGCATCGAAACAGTGAAGCACGCATCTGTGGCCGTGCAAGCACGAACCCGCGCCCTTGTCCGTTCCGCTGCCAGGACCGAGTCGATTTACGTATCTTCGACATTAGTACTAATCCGTCTGCAAGAACTAAGGCGTCAAAGCGCTTGTATTTACGCACGTTAATGTTTTCACCCCACAAAGTACCTCGTCCACCTCGCCACCCCCTGATACTGCACCTTGCCCGCGTCAATCAGGCGATTCAGCGCGCGGCGTGCTTGAACGTCGTCGCCTCCGGCGATCGTGCGGAGCTCGGCGGCACTGATGGGGCGGGCGGCGGTGGTGATCGCTCGGAGGAGGGCGGCTTCGTAGCGTTGGCGGCCGGCGCGGGTGCGGGTGTTGACGG
>CAZVEM010000265.1:0-8559 GCA_964626165.1 uncultured Nannocystaceae bacterium | reverse complement strand
GCGCCGCGAAGGCCTCGTTGAGCTCGGCCACATCGATGTCCGAGGGGCGCAGGCCGCAGCGCTCGAGGGCGCGGCGTGATGCCGGCACCGGTCCGATGCCCATCACGCTGGGGTGGACTCCGGCGTGGCCCCAGCCGCGAACCATCGCGAGCGGCTCAAGCTGCAGCTTGTTGGCGAGCTCGTGGCTCATCACCAAGATCGCGGCGGCGCCGTCGTTGAGGGGCGAGCTGTTGCCGGCAGTCACGGTGCCACCTTTGCGAAATGCCGGCGGCAGCTTACCCAGGGCCTCCATCGAACTCTCCCGTCGGACGCCCTCGTCCTGTTCGATCCGGATCGGCGCGGCGCCCTTGCCAGCCTTGCCCTTGGCAGGCAACTCGATCGGCACGATCTCGTCGTCGAACCAGCCCTGATCTTGTGCCTTGGCCGCCTTTTCGTGGCTACCAAGGGCGAAGCGATCTTGGTCCTCGCGCGTGACATTGTAGCGCTCGGCGACGTTCTCGGCGGTGCTACCCAAGGTCTCGATCGGATAGAGCGCGTCCATCTTTGGGTTGACCATGCGCCAGCCCAATGCCGTGTTGAAGATATCGGCGTTCTGAGGAAAGGCGCTGTCGCTCTTGGGCATCACGAAGGGGGAGCGCGTCATGCTCTCGACGCCACCGGCGATGTAGCAGTCGCCATCTCCCACCAAGATCGCGCGGCAGGCGGTGATGACCGCCTCCATGCCAGAGCCGCACAAGCGGTTCACGGTCACGCCGGGGATCTCCGTCGGCAGGCCTGCAAGCAATGCTGCCATGCGCCCGACATTGCGATTGTCCTCACCGGCCTGATTCGCGGCACCGAAGATCACATCACCCAGCTGCTCCATGGCGGCGGGGTAGCGCTCGCTGATCGAGCGCACGACGTGCGCCGCCAGATCATCGGGTCGGACGGAGGAGAGCTGGCCGCCGTAGCGTCCAAGCGGCGTGCGGACGGCGGCGACGATCACCGGGACGCGGGCAGCATCGAGCATGGGCGCTTGGTACCACGCAATGTTTTCGCTCAAGCTTGAGCGCGAGCGCGCTCGCTTCGCGTGATCTCACGATCGCGATTCGATTCGGGTTCGGCGCCGCGTGAACTCACGCGTTTGATCAATCCGGCCGAAGGCAGCGCATATGTTGCCGGTGCGGGCTGGTGCCGCCGATCGATCGGTTGGATCACATGCGCTCGGGTGCAGGGATGCCGAGCAGCGAGAGACCCCACTCCAGCGCTCTGCGCGTGGCGTGCACGAGCATGAGGCGAGCCTGAAGGAGTTCCCCTTCGCTACGCAGCACGTGGCACTCGATCTGGAAGCGATTGTAGGTCTTGCACAGCTCGAAGAGATAGGTGCACAGCGGCGCGGGGCGCAGCTTGTTGGCGCAGCTCTCCACCACGTCCGGCAGCGCGTCGAGCGTGAGGACAAGCGCGCGCTCGCTGGGTTGTTCGAGCTTCCGGCAGACCTCCAGCATCGTGAGGATCTCGTCTGCCTTGTTGCCCATGCGCTTGCGATCGAGCTCGAGGCCGCGGGCCTTGCCCTTGCGGATGATCGAGGCCGTTCGTGCACAGACGTACTGTAGGTAGGGGCCGGTGTTGCCCTCGAAATCGACCCAGGCGTCCATGTCAAAGACGATTTTCTGATTGACGTCGCGCGCCAACATCCCGTACTTGATCGCGCCGAGCGAGACCTGGTGGATGGCCTCATTGAGCTGTCGTGGCGTCGGCGTCCAGACCTCTTGCTCGTCGTGCGACTCGTCGGCGTCTTGGTCGCCAGGCGCACTGCGAAGTCCTGCGTCGACGTAGCGCTTGAAGTAGCCGCCCCACAGCGCCTCATCGAGTGTTCGACGAAGCGCCGAAAACAGCACGATGTTGCCCTTGCGGGTCGACATCGCGCCGTCGGGCAGCTCGACCATCTCGTAGGGGACGTGCTCACACTTGGACGCCTGTTCAAAGCCCATCCGTCCGAGCGTGAGAAAGACGTGGCGGAAATGATCGGACTGTCGGGAGTCGACGACGTAGATCGAGCGATCGATGCCGTACTGCTCAAATTTCAGTCGCGCGAGCGCCAAGTCCTTGGTTGCGTAGAGCCCGGTGCCGTCGCGCTTGCGCAGCATGAAGAAGGGCATGTGCGCGACTTCTTCATTGAAGATGCCGACCGCGCCTTCGCTCTCGACAAAGACACCTTTGGCGAGGAACTCGTCGACGATCGCCAAGCCAGGCCCGTCGACCTCGGACTCAAAGAAGACGCGATCGAAATGGACGCCGCTCCATGCGTAGATCTCGTCGAAGTCGGCGATCGACCAGGCCCGTGTCTGCTCCCAGGTCAGGCGCAAGTCGTTGGCCGGCGCCAGCTCACCGGCCGGCACGACCTGCGTCGTGCCGTCGCCGCTCGACAGCCGATGCTCGAGGTCGTGGAGGATCGACGACATGCGCGCACGGATCTGCTCAAGTTCGGCCGACGCGTCGGCATCACCGTGCTTGGCGGCGGCCTCCAGGTCTTCAAGCTTGAGGCTGGCCTTGGCATAGATCTCACCCAGCCATTCGCCGCGTGGCTGCGCACCCTCTGCCTGGACCTTCGCACGAGCAGCCCGCTCCGCCGGATCGACGTGATCCAAGTACCACCACAGGCACTTGGCGATATGGGCTCCGACGTCGCCTAAGTAGTTGGCCGCGACGACCTCGTGCCCGACCGCCCGTAGCAGCCGCACCAGCGCATCGCCGAGGCAGAGGTTGCGCATGTGGCCGACGTGAAAGGCCTTGTGCGTGTTGGGCTGGGAGTACTCGACCATGACCCGCTCGCTTCGCGGGGCGAAACTGGGCAGCTCGCCGCGGACCCAGGGTCCGGCGACGCGCGCGGCAGCGATCGCAAGGTCGATGCGAATGTTGACGTAGGGTCCTGCCGCGACCGCGCCGCGAAGCAGGTGCATCGCCAGCGGTGCGCCCTTGTGGTCGATACGTGGCTGGGCTGCGTCGTGCTCGGCGATACGCCCCGCGAGCGCGGCTGCGATCTGGGGCGGCCCCTTCTTGAGGACCTTGCTGAGTCGGAAGCAGGGGAACGCGAGATCGCCCATCGAAAGGTCGGGCGGTGGTGCCAAGAGCGAGGCAATGTCATCGACGCCAAGCGCCGCCTCCGCTGGGAGGAGGGGCTGCAGCTCGTGAGCGACAGCACGGATCAGAGGGGACGCCATGGGGCGGCGAGCTTAGCAGCGGAGCGTGCGCGTGCTATCCATTCCTTGCGAGTTCTCTATGGCTCCGATGACCGTTCTCTTTATCGTGCTCTGGCTCATTCTCGGGGGCGGCGCGCTGGTGGTGTTTCGCTTTCTGCGACACGAGCAAGTCGAGCGCGCGCGCGGGCAGGGCTGGGAGGACGGTCTATGAGCCGGCCGGAGAGCGCTCGACTTGCAGCGGGTGCGATGCGACGGTCGATCAGGCCGTCGCGCGCGGCCGCAGGTGGCCTGCTTCTGGCGACCACGCTGATGGCGCTTGCCTGTGGCGGCGACGCCCAGCCGGCGCAGTTCGACCTCTTTCGTCGGCCGGCCAACACTATCGGCATCGAGATGCATGAGCTGGTGGACCGAGGCCCCGACACGATCATGGCCGGTCCGCTGGGGATGGAAGTTCCGGTCGACGTCACGTGGAGGACCGGACTCGACGATCAAAACTGCGCGCGCATCGAAGAGATCAACATCAAGCGCACGGGCGGCTCTGAGGAGGTCATCCTGGAGATCCCGACGCCGCGCGGTGGCCTGGCCGGTTGCAAGGGGACAGGAAAGCCGGAGGAGATGGTGCTGGAGGTCAAGTGGCGCTACCGCGATCAAAGCGGCGTTGTGCCCTTCACCCTCCGCGGAGATGGCCGCGTGCGTTAGTGCGGGTCTCGCAGTCGCTCACAGACACCATCGGGCGGGCATGAACGGTCGGAAAGCAATGCGGCGTATCCTGCATGACTCAAGTGGCGCGGCCGTGCATGTGCTGCTGCTGAGTGCCGTGGTTGGGCTGATCAGCTGCAACTCGAGCTGCGATCGCTCGGGCTGCGACGCCTTCGACGTGCCGGCCGAGGGGACCGCGATCACGATCGGGATCGCGGGCATCGCCGCGTCAAGAAGCGACGTCGTCGCCAACGGATGCGAGACCTGCACGCTCTCCCAGGGCTCGTTGAGCATTTGGCAAGCCACGCAGCCGGTCGCCAACGAAGAAGACGCCTTGGCGTTGCTCGCACTTGCGCCTGATATTTCGATCGAGATCGATCAGCGCTACGAGCAAGCGCTCGCGGTCGGCGACTACATGGTGTGCACGCAAGACAACGGACAGTCGGGCGGGCAAGACGCCTTTCTCTGTGTGCCCTTTCACCTCGACCCCGACCAGGTCGTGAGCGCCCATGTTCGAGCCAGTCTGGGCGGAACCGAGTTGGCGGTCTATCTCCCCGGCGAGGATACGGCCGTGAGTGAGCCCTGGTTGATTGCGCAGCCGTGAGTGCGCGGCCATGCGCCGCGCGGGGTTCTTCGACAGCCTGCTAGCGACGGCGCGTCGACTCGTCGTAAGGTGTGCGGACAATGGCCGCGAGTCCTGGAACGATCTTGGTCGAGATTCCCCGTGGCGGATTTGATCGCGCTGGCGTGCGCACGCTCCTCAGTGAGAGCAAGCTCGCCGCCACGCTGCATAAGATGGTTCGAGCGCCCTTTGGCCATAGCATCGGCACCTTGCGCATGCTCGACGCGCTCGTCGACGGTGGTGACCTCGCGATCGCTGCCGGTGAGTCGATGCAGGGGGCGCTGCTGGAAGACCTCGCGCAGAGTGGCAGCCTTGCGATCCCCGAGCCGACAAGAGATCAGCGGATGTTCATCGGGGCATTCGCGATCACCGTGCTCGTCGATCAGATCCGGCCGCGCCTCGCCGCGATCGCTCCGCCCCCGCAACTGAGCTCCGACCTCGAGCTTGAAGGGCTTGAGGATCTCTTGGCGCGACCGCCCCGCGAAGTTGTGACCCGCGTGCTGACGATGGTCGGCCGCTACCTTGAGGTGCAAGCCGCAGCGCACGCGGCAGTCTCGGGCAGTCCCGAGCTGGCGCTGCGCGAGGCCTGGTTGGTCACGACCGCGCACGCGTTCTTTGCCCAACTCCACGGCGCGGTGCAGCGCTTGACGCAACACGGCCGCCTTCGTCCCTTTGGCCTCGCGCTCTCCAAGCGCAAGGTTGTGGTGGGGGACACTCCCTATGATGGCTTTGCCGCCCGCAAGCGCAGCGAGAGCGCCGCGGATCTCAAGCCGGTTCGTGTCGACGAAGTCGTCGGCAACCGCGAGTACCTTGAGGCAGGCCTTCGACTCGCGCGTGACGTCGCAGCCTACGATCTCGATCACGGGCGCAGCCCAAAGACAATCAATCCGGTGCTCTTTGGCCTGGGCAAGCCTGGTTGCGGCAAGACCGTGACGGCGCACGCGATTGGTCACTACTTCCTGTCGTATTGCGCAGAGCGGGACATCCCGGCGAAGTTCCGGGTGATTCGGCGCACCGACTGGGCCAGCTCGTACCAAAATGCCAGTGCGGCCGAGCTCGTGCGTATCTTCAAGGAGGAGGTCTACGCGTTTGAGGGGGTGTGTGGCGTCTACTGGCCGGACATCGACACCGCGTTCGCCTCACGCTCGTCTTCGGATCTTCGCATGGAAGAGAAGAACAACCTTGGAGCGGTGTTTGGCATCTTTGATGGCACGCTGATCCCCAAGGACGGCAAGTGGTTCATGATCTGCGATGCCAACTTCATGCAGATGGACGAGGCGACCCGCTCTCGCATCGCGCAAAACCCTTTCATGGTGCATGGCCCGCAGACGCCCGAAGACTACGTCCGCCTGATGCGGGACATCCTGCTGCGCAAGCTCAAGCCCCAGATCGCGGGCGACGATCCGCGCTGGATTGAGGTGGGTCAGGCCTGTGTCAAGAACTCCCTGAGCGGCCGAAATGTCGAGGCGATCGCGAACAACATTCGCTCGCACGTGGAGGACTTCGAGTACCCCGACGAGTATTTCCGCGCCACGTTCGCGCAGCGCGAAGAGATCGTCGCCAAGATGTCCCGAAAGGTGAGCATCGACGATTTGCTAGCGCGCGTAGAGAGCTACGTGACCTTCCAGCGCGAAGCCGAAGAGAAGGCGGAGCGTGAGCGCTTTGACAAAGATGTCGAAGAGATGGTGCGCCAGCTCAATGCGGGGCGTGCCGCGGCCGAGCGCGCAGCAAATCTCTTGGCGGCACAGAGCGGCACCGCGCTCTGAGCCTTGATGCGTGCGGGCGGTTGCGCGACGGTTCACTTGAGCGACGAGTGGGAGCGCGGCGAAGGGCCTGGCGTAACCGGCTGCAGAAAACGACGGACGGTGCGCCGGTCGACGCCGGCGAGCCTCGCCACGTGCTCGTAGCTTGGATGACGAGCGTAGAGCTCGGCGAAGTAGCTGCGCTGGACCTCGCTTAGAGTCGGCGGTGGGAGATCGGCCGAGGGGCGCGCCGAAGGTGTTTGCTTGCGCTGCGTACTGGCTGGCTGCGAGGCATGGGCGAATCGAAGACGTGGGTCGCCCTCGTAGGATCCGGCCACCAGGATGCGACGCACTGCTTGCTCAAGCTCGCGGACATTGCCGGGCCATGCGTAGTCGCTTCCAACGTCACGCTGAAGCTGTTCGCACACGGTGGTCGCAAGCGAGGCCGCGCTCTCGCCCAGCGAGCGCACAAGCAGTGAGTGCACAAGTTCCGTGAGTTCGGAGGGCCGCTCGGAAAGGCGCGTCGCGAGCGAGGGAAGCTCAATCACTTCGCCGCAGAGGCGATAGTAGAAGTCGTCGCGGATGCTGCCCTCTTCGCGGCGCTGCGCAAGGTCGCGGTGCGTTGCGGCGAGGACTCGACCAGAGAATCGGAGTGCATCGTGGCTTCCCACCGCATGAAACACGCGATCTTGCAGGACCTTGAGGAGCTTGATCTGTAAGGCGGTTGAGATCTCGCCGATCTCGTCGATGAACACAGTGCCGTAGGGCGTGCTCTTGGCGAAGATGCCGACGTGGCTGTCGACGGCGCCCGTGAATGAGCCGCGCCGGTGGCCGAACAGTTCGCTCTCGATCAATCCCTCGGCGTACTGTGAGGGGTTGATCGCGAGGAACAGCGAGTGATGACACGACACGAACGCGTTGCCTCGCTCGTCCAGGGGGACAAAGCCGGAATGCCCGATGGCCGCGGCGGCAGCCCCTTTGCCAGTGCCGGTGGCACCGAGCAGGATCGTCGAGAAGTCCTCCATCTTGCCCAGAAGCGTCTGCTCATAGAGCGCGAGGTCGCGACCAAAGACGGAACTCCACAGCCGCTCGCGCAGGCGGATCATGCTTGGTGATCTGCCCACCAGTCCGCGATCGATGAACGCGTAGGCGCGCCAGATCTGCCAGAAGAGCGCGACAAGCCTCGATGCTCGGTCTTCGCTGATCCCGTGGCCGGAGAGCACGGCCAAGACGGGACGAACGAAGTCGACGCGAACGCTCTGCCCTTCCTTGGCGGGGGGACGTTCATGCAACGCGGTGAGCTGTGGCCACAGCTCGTGGAGATAGAAGAAGAGAAGCGCGGGCTCGATCAGTGCGCGGTCGCTTGGGCTCGCGGTATCTAAGCGGAGCGCGCTGCCGCCGAGCGCCTCGATGGCGGCGCGGAGACGACCGTGGCGCTGCTCGAACGCTGCTTGCCGCTCTGCCGCCGATTGCGTGTCGGCCCGAGGCGAGCTCGCGAGGCCCGCCATGCGCAGGTCGAGATCCTGCCGACGGGGGCTGAATGGGTTGGCGAAGGTCGCCTCACGCACAGCCTCAAGTTCGGCCCGCAGCGCCCCTCGAATCGCCATACATGGAGTGTACGATAGGCAGCATGTGCCAGCACAACATGTATGTCTGGACTGAAGTTCCGGCGGCCTGGCAAGGGCCTCTCCGTTGCGAAGAACCTGAGATGATTCAGGAAAACGTGGTGACGCGCGGACGATAGCGATCGGCACGTCGATCGCTAAGTGCCTGGCCATGACCGCACACGCGCCCGCCTCGCCCAGCCGCGAACTCTCCGCTGTCGTCCCACCCGCTACGTCCGCGCCTCACACGGGCTCCCCGATCGCTTCTGTCTCGTCGAGGTCCGCGCTCGCCCGTGCGGCGACGCGAGTTGCTCACGCCCTCGTTACCGCCGGGATGCGTGCGAGCTATCGGATCGAGCTGAGGGATCCCGACCGCATTCCCGCCCGGGGGGCCGCGCTCCTCGTCGCGAACCATGTCAGCTACGTGGATTCGCTCTTGCTGGCGGTGGCCTGCCCCCGTGCGCCCCGCTTTGTCATGCACGCGCATTGGGTCGGCGCGCTGCCGTGGGCGCGCTGGCTGTTCACGCTCAGTGGCGTGATTCCGATCGCGAGCCGCACCGAGCGACCAGAGCTGTTTCGTCGAGCCTTCGAGGAGATCGACGCAGCCTTGGCGGCCGGCGAGCTCGTCGTCATCTTTCCCGAGGGACGCCTCACCGACGACGGTGCAGTGGGCGAGTTTCGCCGCGGTGTCGAGCACGTGCTGCGTGCGCGGC
>CAZVEM010000264.1:0-8581 GCA_964626165.1 uncultured Nannocystaceae bacterium | reverse complement strand
GACCCTGCTCTACATCCCTGATACCGAGCCATGGGACACGTGGAGCGATCGCTTTGACGCCGCGCTCGAAGGCGTAGATATCGCCCTGCTCGATGCGACGTTTTACTCAGGCGACGAGCTTGGAGGGCGACCTACCTCGAGCATCGGGCATCCGCTCGTGATTGACACGGTCGCGCGCCTTCAAGACCGCGTTGCGCGGGGCGAGCTTGAGGTCGTACTGATCCACCTCAACCACAGCAATCCGCTGTTGGATGCCACCTCCGAGGAGGCATCGCGACTTCGCACGCAGGGCTTCCGCATCGCCCGCGAGGGCGAGGAGATCAAGCTCTAGCGGGCCCGCACAGGCACGCCCACACAGCGCCTAGCATGCACGCAAGGGGGACCGGAGATGTCAACGAAGCAACTTGATGGCGCGCGCGTCGGCCGGGCTCTCTCCCGCGCCGGCGTGACTGGCTCGTGGGCTTTGCTCGCACTGGCCACTGCGCTGCTTGCCGGCGCGCTCGGTGGCTTTGCTTGCCAAGGTGACGACTTGCGCTGCCGCTATGGATCTTGCTCGTGCTCGGGCAGGGCCTGTACCTGCGCCGAGGCGATCGGCTGCGAGCTTGAATGTGCGGATGGATGCGCCCTGACCTGCAGCGGATCGGGCGACTGCGACTTTGAGTGCGGCGCGGACTGCATGGTCACCTGCTCAGGCTCGGGCAACTGCGAAGCCACCCTCGGAGAGGGCGGTGCGCTAACCTGCTCGGGCGCCGGAAACTGCACGGCAAGCTGCCAAGGCGCCTGTGAGGTGGTCTGTTCCGGCTCGGGAGATTGCGCGACGACCTGCCTGACAGACGGATCGGCCGCGGAGGACTGCGGCAGCAACCGCTTCGCCTGCGGCGGCTGCTAAGCGACCGACTTGCGGGCGCTGCTAGTTCATCGCCCGGGGCAATCCGCGGCGGGGCTTGGCCCAGATCCGATGGAAGCGGATCGTCTGCTCGCTATCTTGCACTTGCTGATGAAGATCGCCGCCGCCTGCCGCGGAGATGTCCTCTGCCGCGATCAGTAGATCGATGAGGAGGTGGACGCGGGCCGCGACTTCGCGAAGCTCATCCGCATTGCTGGCGACATGCTTGAGAAAGAAGTCGACCGGGAAATCTTCCCATTGGCCCGAGTCGACCTTGGCATCGAGACAGGCCTGCATGTCGGCGCTGAGCGAGATGAGTTCCTTGGGATCGTAGGGCAGGCTCAGTGACGGGTCGTGAAGCAGCCGCACAAAGCCGCGCGCGATCCCGTCAAAAAGATCGTCACCAAAGAGCTGATGGCCGTACATCGCGGCCTCGAAGCCGTTTTGGTACTCCGCAACCGCGATGTCGCGGGTGCGGCCCCCGGGCTCATAGTGGCCGAGGAAAACGGCATAGCCCCGACGCCCCTCGCCGCGAGCGGGCCGCTTTGCCTGCGCCATTGCCTTCCGGCGCGCGATGATTTCGCGGGGTCCATCGACGGGACGGATCTGACCGGTGGAGTAGACGACTCGGGCGGACGAGCCTGTGCGCGGGGCGGAGGGCGGCTGGGATGACATGCCGCTAGTTCGGACTTGACTAGACAGAAGTTGCCCTGCTGCCCGAAAAAAAATGCACGGAGTCGGCAATCCGACGCCCGGTGCCGGTCTGCGCGCCCTCCCTCCCCGCGAAGGGCCAGGTGCAGCCCCCTCGCCCGGCGTGGTGGGGGACGGCCCCGACGCAGAGGGGCCTTCACGCGGCCTGGAAGGCGAGCTCGATGCGCAGCAGCACCTCGGGCCGGATCAGGTCATCGGCCGCGCCGTCGTAGCGCACGCCGAACTCATGGCGCGGCAGCAGAAACTCCGCCCTGCCCCGCACTCGGCTCGGCCCTTGTTCGGTCACCGTCATCGGCACCCTGATTCGCTTTCTGATCCCGTGCAGTTCGAGCACGCCATCAAGCTCGCCCGCGCCGCTGTCGATGCGTGCTTGCAGCTTCGCGCTGGGGAAGCGCGCGACATCGAGGAAATCCTCGCCAAGCACGTGCTCTTGCAATGCAATCGGATCGGTCCGCAACGAGGCCGTCTCGACCTCGACCTCCAAGTACACCGGCTGACCGTCCCGCATCCACACTCTACCGGAGCGAAACTCGAAGCTGCCCTCGCGCACGGCGGTAGGCTTGACGGCGACAAAGACGAGCTTGGATTGGGCGCGGTCGAGTTCCCAGACCACGTCTCCTTCGTTGCGTGGATCGAAGACCGAGACATCGACGGCGTCGCTGATCCTGGCGGAGGGCTTGCCCTGGAAGGGATCCCCGCAGCCCGATAGCAGGAACACGCCGCCGAGCGCGACGAGCAAGGCCGCTCGCGCGAAGCACCGCATACGCCACCACGTTGGCGAGCGCGACGCGGAGCGCGGTGACGGCATCCCTAGGTCCCGTCCTCACCCGAGGCGCGGACTAAGGGTGCAACGTGCTCCTCATAGGCCAGCACTGCCTGCACGACTTGCTCGTACTTCGACATGAGCAGCGCCTGCGCGGCGTCGCAGAGCTGCTCGCGGCGAAACGCTTCCTCGTGCAGCGTCTCGGTGAGCGAGCCATCGGCGAAGTGCGCGACGGAAGCAAGCAGGTTCTGCGCGACGACGTGGTGGTCTCCACCCGAGTGGCTCGGATCAAAGACAACCGGCAAGATCGTCTGCGAGCGCACGTGCGACATCACGTTGAGGTCGGGCTGATTCCGGCAATAGCCCCCCTTGGTGTAGAGTGTCTTCATGCCGCGCTCGCACAGCACGATGTCCAGGTTGCCCTGATTGGCGATGTACTCGGCGGCGTGGAACCACTCCACCGCCTCATTGCCAAAGCCGCGCTTGAGGATCGCGGGCTTGCCGAGACGCCCAACGGCTTCGATCAGGTCAAAGTTCTGAGCATTGCGCGTGCCGATCTGCAGCATGTCTGCATGCGCTCCGACTTCGTCGACGCGATTGAGGTCCATGACCTCGGTGACGTAGGGCAGTCCGGTTTCTTCGCGCGCGGCGTCGAGCAGCGCGACACCCTCCATGCCCAAGCCGCGCCAATCCGTCGGCCGGGTGCGCGGCTTGAAAGCGCCGCCGCGCAGCATGATCCGGTCCACGATTCCGTAGCGCTCACCGATCGCGCGGGCCTGCTTGGCGATCGCGAGAGTCTGTTCCAGGGTCTGCGCGGAATCGGGGCCGACGACGAAGATGTGCTTGCCCCCGCCAAAGCGTCGAACATGGCCATCCAAGCCAACCACTTCGACGACACGGCGTTCACGGCGGAGCACTGCACCATCGGGGCCCTTGACGACGCGTGCGATGTTCTTGAAATCGCCCGAGACCGACCAGGCCTTGCGCACGCCTCGAAGGCCGCGGATGTAGCTGTCCCGCTGGCTAAAGCCGCGCGTATCTCCCAGCACATGCACGATCAAGAAGACACCACCGTAGTCAGCGACCTCGATCCGGTTGCCGTGGCGTGCCGCCAGGTCCTTGAGCTGGTCGAGGGTCGACTGCGCTCCTTTTTCGATCTCGACGATCATTCTGGGCGGAGCGTGGACCGGGATCGGATGGGGCGCAAGCTGCGTCCCGTGCCGACACGATGCGTGGCGTCAGCCCGCGCTCTTGCCCGCAGTGAGCGCGGCCGAAATGCGTTGGCAGCCCTCAACCACGTCCTCCATGGAACACGCAAAGGACAGTCGAAGGTGCCCGGGGGCTCCAAAGGCGGAGCCCGGAACCGTCGCGACCAACTTCTCTTCCAGTAGCCAGGTCGCCAGCTCAAGGTCACTCGCGATGCCGGTTCGGGTCAGCGCGGCGCTGACGTCGGCGAATACGTAGAAGGCGCCGTCCGGCGTGACGGTGCGGACGCCCGGTGCTTGGTTAAGCGCGCCGATCATCGCGTCACGGCGCGATGCAAATGCGGCTCGCATCTCGCCAAGGGCGGGAGCGCAGGCGGCGTCGTCGAGTGCCGCGATCGCGGCCCATTGCGCCGGAGTGCTGGCACCGGAAGTGGACTGACCTTGAAGTGCGGCCGCGGCCGAGATCATCGGCGCGGGTCCGGCGAGGAATCCCACTCGGTAGCCGGTCATCGCGTGGCTCTTGGAGAGACCATCGACGACCACGATCTGATCGGTCACCTCCGCGACGCTGCGCACGCTCGAGGGCACGGTTTTTCCGTCGTAGACGAGCGTCCGATAGATATCGTCGGCAACGATCCAGGCCTGCGGCGCGACGCGCTGCATCACGGCCGCGATCTCGCGCAGCTCGCCGGCCGTGTACGCGACACCGGTTGGATTGCTCGGGCTGTTGACGATGACGTAGCGGGTCGCGGTCGTCAGCGCGCCCTCAAGCGTATCGAGCTGGATCTTAAAGCCCTGATCAATCGTCGAGCCGATGATCACGGGCTTTCCTCCGGCGATTCGAACCATGTCCGGATAGCTCACCCAGTAGGGGGCCGGGATCACGACCTCATCGCCCGGATTGAGCGTAACCGCGAAGAGATTGGCGAGACTGTGCTTGGCACCGTTGGAGATCAGGATCTCCGACGCGCCATAAGAGCGACCATGAAACGCGGAGAGCTGCTTGGCGACGCCTTCGCGCAGCGCGGGGAGGCCGGGCACAGGCGTGTAGTGCACGGGCTTGCTGCGCAATGCCTCGACGACGGCTTGCGTGACGCTCGGTGGCGGCGCGAAGTCTGGCTCTCCCGCGCTGAAGTTGAGGACGTGCTTACCTTGCGCGCGGAGCTGCCCCGCGCGAGCGGACACGGCAAGCGTCGCGGACGGCTTGATGAGCGAGCTGAGTCGATTGAGGGGGAGTGCGTGGCTCAAGATCAAACTCCGGGACGATTGGACGCGGGGGGGTGCGCCGTGGGTCTCGCGTCGGCGGCGACGAGGTCACCGTGGTCGCTGCATCGTACCTGTCGCACGCGCCCTGCGGGGGGCCTGCGCGCTAGCGGGGCCGCTGCGCGCACGATGAGTCTCACGGCGCCGGCGTGCCCTGCGGGTCGCGACGTCGCAGAAACCGGAGCGCAGCGTCACCGTGGCGAAGCTCGCGTTCCTCCACGTAGTCGGCGTGCGGCACGACCACGGCGCTGCGCGCTGCTTGCGAGACGACGACGCAACCACCCTCGCTCAGCCACCTCCCCGACACGATCGCTTGAAGCAGCGCGTGGGTGAGGTTCAGATCCGCCCAGGGTGGGTCGAGCACGATCAAGTCGAAACGACCGCCTGGATCGCTCACGCTCTCCTCGCGTCGACGACCGCTCGCGCGCGACGTATCCCCGCGCTGGAATCGACCGCGCGCGAGCAGATAGGACTCCGCGTCCGCGACCACCACGTGTGCCTGCGCCCGCGACCCGGTCGTGAGGATGCCAAGCTTGTCGAGCTGACGGCGGAGAAAGGCGGCGACTTGCTTGTCGCGCTCGACCAAGACGGCGAGTTGCGCACCGCGGCTCAGGGCCTCGATCGAGAGCGCCCCCGATCCTGCGCACAGATCGAGAACACGAGCATCGACGATCTCGTCGCGGAGGCGGTCGAAGATCGCGGCGCGAACTCGCTCGCTGCTCGGGCGCACGCCTTCAAGCTCGCGCGGGAGCGGGAGCAGATGGCGGCCTCCTAGGCTCCCCGCAACGACACGCTGCATCGTCAGGCGTATACCGCTGTGCCGGACGCTCGGGCAATGGCCCGCACGGCGTGGCTACGCGCGCACGGTGTGCGCAGAGGCCTGGTCAAAGTGCACGCGGAGTCCCGCATTTTGGAAGCCTGCCGCGGCCAACCAGCGCGCCTCGGCCTCTTGGTCCTCGCGCTCAAGGCGATCCCATCCATCCAGACGCGAGCGCCGACGACGGACCCAGGCCATCGCGATCAGCGGCACCGTCAGCCCAAGCGGCAGGGCGCCACTGTCGAAGAGCGGTGCCCAGGACACGCGACCCCACAACCCCGCGCGCCAGTTCGCATCGATCTCCTCCAGCGACGCGTTGTAGGCACCGGCGATCGCCTTATGGAAGCTCTCGCCATTGCGCAGCCGCTCGAACACTTCGGCATAGGCCCGCTCATCACGAGCGCGGAGGAACAGCACAAAGTCGCGGCTCGCCGCGTAGGCGGTCGTCACGTCACCATTCTCCCCGTAAAACATCGCCTCTGCATCAAAGATGGAAGGCACGCCGGGTCCAAACACGGCATTGGTCAGGGTCCGCGAGCGGCCAAAGTCGACCGCGGTTCCGAGCGTGTCCGCGACGCCCTCATGAAACCAGCGCGGCACCTTCGCCCCACCGATCGCACGATGCAGTGCCACGTGCGCCAGCTCGTGGCGTGCAAGCACGGTCAGGTTGGAACGTTGGCCGCTCGGCTCGTGGGTCGAGATGATGATTTCGCCACGCGGCGAGTTGGCGACGCCCGCGGCCCAGCCGGGCATGCCCGACGCGTCCGCGAGCGTGCCGGGATGCGACACGAGGTGAATGACGAGTGAGTCGTCGAGGTCTTGTCCGAACTCCCGCTCAAGATCCTCCCACCAATCAGGAAGATGCTGCGCGAGCGAGAGTGCTGCCGCCTCAAGCTCGGGCTCGTAGCGCAAGGTGATGCGCCCGACGACGAGGCGCTCGGTCGCGCCTTCGACATTCCAACCGTCGGTACGCCCGGGATGGGCCTGCGCGATCGCGGGCACCATCGCTCCCGATGCGACCAGAGCCCCGACACTCAAGGCCCCCGCGAGCGCCATCGCACCGAGCCGCCGGCCACGCCACGCCCTCCGGGGCGGCCCCGCGTCGCGGGCCGAGGCATCCGCAGGCTGTGAGGGGAAGAGCACGAGTCCATCATAGCGCTTGGGCTGCGCCATCTTACGAGCGGGCTCGGACTTTCTTGAAACGCCTCCCAGCGCGTCGCTGTGGCCAACTTCCTGGCCAATTTCGCGGGTTTCGCCGCCACGCGCGCGCTGCTGAGTCGTCGCTTGTGTCATGGCGCCACGTTGAGCACGACTCGGTCCTGCTGCAAGGTGGTCCCCAATAAAACTCCGACAGCAATTGCGGTCACGGCAAGCGCGCCTGTGATCGCGAGCGCGGTTTTGGCCTTGCGGCTTAGCGTCTTGCGCTTACGAACCTTAGCCCCCTCCGCGATGCGGCGGTCATGCTCGCGCCAGAGCTCACCGAGCAGTTCGGGGGACTCAAGCTCTTCAATCTCGTGAATGCTCAGGCCCATGTCGAGGCCGCAGTCCCACGCGTCGATGATCGCTCGCCCATCTTCGCCTGGAAGATGGTCGATGGCGATCACAAGATCGTGCGATCCAAGACGGCAATGCGATCGATCTGCGACCGATCCGAGCGCAAGTCGAGTGACCTCAGGGATGGGATCGGTCGAAGCCCGCACGCTTCCTTCGAGCCGATCGAGCCACGCACGTTCGGCCATGGTGCCGGGCGCAGCGGCACCTAAGCCGATCGCGACGCGCAACACCGAGGGCGATGCTTTTCGGAGTGGTGGCGCGGCTGTTAGCGTCGGTCTTGTCGTGGCGCCGTCCGCCGACGCGCCATCTTGCATCCCATGATCTGTCGGCGATGCTGCGCTGTCGTCCGCGCGTGAATCCGCAGCGCCTGCGCTCTCAGGTTCGCGCGCAGTCTCAACTTCGCGCCCATCCTCATCGCCGGGCCACCACGGATCGCGTGCGGTTTCCGAGCGCGAAGGAGCGTCGGCGGCGGGCGCGTCGGCCGGCGGCGCGAGAGCGCTGGCCTCAAGGGCGAGCACCATGCTCACGGAGCGCACGACGGTGAGACTGAAAAGACTGGGCACGCGAGCCGGAGAGTAGTGCGTGAAGCAGAGTCTCAGAAGGGCCTCACTCGGACCATCGTCCGCTGCCTTCGCTGCTCAGCGGTCGCCTCTGCCCGCGAGGCTCCCTCTTCGCGCCTCGTTTGCGTGGCGAGTGCACCTCCATGCATTCCGCGGCGATTCTTGGACAGCCTGCTAGCGACTCAGCTCGCGTGAGTGATCTGCGACCAGCTGATGAATCGCCCACGTCTCTTCTGCGCGCAGACCGGTCGCAAAGGAAATGCCCGCCGAGCCGCGAGCCATCCACCGCACGATCGCGCGCACATCGAGCTCCCGCACGAGTCGAGGCAGATGCAGCTGGCAGCGAACCACATCGCCAACCTCAAGCTTGCAACCCACTGGCACGAGCAAGCGAAGTCCGCCCGTGCTTAGATCCTCTGTCCGTGTCACGTAGCTCTTGTCGTCGTGGCACAGCGCCAGCTCGATGCTGAGCTCTTGTCGCTTCTGGGCGCGGCGATCGGCCTCGGTCTGCACGAACATGCAGGCATCATAGCACTCGCCATGAAAAAGTCGTGTGCCCGATTGCAGGGTTGATCACTCATGATCATGAGGCGGCGAGATCTCCCCGCGCGGGCCCCTCACCGCGATTTGGTAGTTGGACGCGGCAAGCTTCGAGAGCAACGCCAGTGCGCAGGTCTCGACGTGCCGCGAGATCGCACATCGGATCCGTATCACCCACACGGCATACACACAGCGCTCACATCATGCGCGCCGACGCGGGGTTTTTCGACAGCCTGCTAGCAGGTTGTCGAAGAACCCCCGTGGAGTGCATGGACGTGCAAT
>CAZVEM010000263.1:0-8599 GCA_964626165.1 uncultured Nannocystaceae bacterium | reverse complement strand
CAGCGCACCCGACCCGGCGGACGCCTGGGTCGTGTTGTTGACCTCGGCGGTCGGCCCGGCCGCGGCGTCGTTGGTCAGGGCCTTGGCCGGCGTCACCGTCGAGCCGCCCGAGCCGGACGTGTACGACCCGGTGGCCCGCTTGATGAGGAGGCTCAGCCCCTCGGCCGCGGCGTCGCCGTAGTCCGACGCCTGGGAGAAAACGACCTCCTTGAGCCAGAACGGCTTGCCCGAGGCGGCGAGCACCTCGAACAGGTCCTGGGCGGCCGAGATCGCCACGGCCGAGAACGGGATCGAGTAGACGCGGCCCATGCCTCACCTCCTTGTGAGCACTTTGTTGCGGGTCTGGCGGACGGGGCGGACGGCCCCGGGCACGTTCGGCAGGGCGTTCTGGACCGCCCCCAGTACCGTACCGTCGCTGGCCGCCGACCGCCACGGGGTGTGCTTGACGACGAACCCGGTGCGGACGTGCCCCAGGAGGTCGGCCAGCAGAGTCGGGTCGGCTCGCAGGTACGCGCGGGCGTCGGCGATCCGATCCAGGTAGTCGGAGCTGGCGCTCCCCCGGGCGACGGCCCACGTCGCCAGGTTGCACGTCGGGTCCACGAAGACGTCGGCCGGGTCGGTGGCGTCGAGCCGGAGGTCGCCCGCTCCGGGCTGGGTGCCCGGGTATTGTCCCTGGTAGTGCCCGGACGCCTTGACGTTGAGCAGCCCGTTGTTGACGCACCCCGACGGCCGGACGACGTCGTCGGTGGTCTGGGCGCCGCCGACCGCCGTAACGACGTTGGCCGACGCCTGGTTGGCGACTTTGCCCCAGAAAATGTTGTTCTCGACCTGCACCCAAGTATCGGTCACGGCGTTACCGTCGCCGATCAGGAGACCGCCCGTGTACCCGAAAGCGGTGTACAAGGTGCAGTGGCGCATCCGGCCGGTGCCCTGTGGCATGTTGGCCGCACCGGAGGCGTAGTCGGCAAACGGCCCGGTCCCGCCCCCGGTGGCGATGAGCAGGATACAGTTCTCGATGACCCAGTCGCCGTCGCCGTAGAACCAGTCGCCGCTGTCGTCCGTAAACGTGCGGGTGTACTCGTAGATGCAGCCCTGGAACGTCTTCTGCTCGCCGAGGTCGCGGGACAGGACCCCGTGCGGGTTGTTCGTGCCGGCGTCGGCGAGGAAATAGCAGTCGATCACGTCGCCGAACATCGACCAGCCGATCGTACCGCCGCCGCTCAGGGCGGTGAACCGTACGAAATTGGCCCCGAATGTCCCGTCCGGCCACTCACTCGTCTGGGCCAAAGCGCCGCCGCTCCCGTCAAAAACATTGCCCCAGACGGCCGTCACGGCGTTCTCCGTGAACAGCACCCCCTTGTCGAACCCGTTCCCAAAGGCGTCCGACCCGAGCACCCCGAGCTCACGGGTGACGCCGACGCCGGGGGCGTTGCCCGACAGCCTCAGCGACTCGTCCGCGTGGGTCGTACCCTCCCACGTACTCAGACGGAACGACCACCCGACGTTGGACGGGACGGTGAGCCCCGAGGAGACGCGCCCGCAGTCGGTGAACCGGCAGTTCCAGAACTTGATGCCGGCGGTCGCCGACCCGGGGTTGGTGTTGAAGTTGAACGAAATCGCGTTGGTGGCCGAGTCGCCGAGGTCGCTGAAGTCGCACCACTCGCAGTCGTAGGTGCCGCCGTCGTTGTTCCCGGTGAAGTACGCCGGCCCGCCGTCCGGGTCCGACGAGACGGTGCTGTGGGCGCCCGAGGTGCCGCGGGTCACGAACGCCGCGGCCGTCCCGTTGCCGTAGTACCGGTAGTTCGTCGTGGACGGGGACGAGGCCGCGCCGGCGTCGAACACGAGGGCCGCCCCGCCCCCCGTCTGCCCGACCGTCAGCGTCCCGCTGTTGCTGATGTCCCCCCGGACCGTCAGGGTGGCCCCGGTGTCCACCCGGAGCGACGCCCCGGAGTTGACGGTGAGGACGTTCGTCCCCTCGGCCGGCGAGTCCCCCAGCGCCCCGCTCGCGCCGGTGACGGCGTGGCCGACGACGCCCCGGGCCGCGGACACCGCGCTCGGCGGTTCGCCCGCGTCCCAGGTGGCGGTCGCCGCCCACGTCCCGGTCGCCCGCGTCGTGGCGGTGGCGGCGCAGGTCAGGTTGAGCGTGACCGACCCGTCGGAAATCGTCAGCGTCCCGGTGCCCGTGCCGCGGTTGAGCGTGACCGTCGCGGCGGTCCCACTGGTGACGTTCTGGGACGCGATGCTCCAGCCCGTCGGGTTGGCGGTCAGTCTGAACGGGCTGCCCGTCCAACTCGTGTTCGTGCCGGTGAGGGCGACCGTGACGGTGCCGGACGAGTCGGTCAGCAGGTGGGTGCGGTCGGCGACGAACGAGGCGACGACGGCCTCGGTGAACGAGAAGTTCTCGAACCGCGAGCCGGTCGCGCTGTCGGTGCGGATGCCGTGCTTGGTGGCGGCCTGGTTGAACGAGCTGGACGACGTGCCCCGGCTGCTGCCGTTGACGAACCCCTCGACGGCGGCCCCGGCGAACGTGACCTTCACCGTGTCGCCGTTCAAGACGCCGCCCGTCCAGGTGGCGATCGACACGTCCGAGCCGGCGTCCCGGCGGTAGAACAGGAAGTACCCGCCGCCGTAGAAGACCACGAGGTAATTCGAGGCGTCCGTCGCCCGGAACACGACCGCCCCGGCCCCGGAGACGGTGACCTGCACCTCGCCGTCGGCGGCCGACGCCTCCAGCACGGCGCACTGGGCCGCGGCGCTGGAGGCGGTGTACCCCTGGTTGGACGAGACGCCCCACGTCCCGGCGAGCGCCGACCACGCGCCCCCGCCGTCGCTCGGGGTGCCGAGCGAGGAGGCGTTGTCGGCGCGGTTGAAGTCGTCGCTACGGCTGGGCATCCTTGCCCCCCGACAGTGAGTCCCACTTCCGATCACGCGGGGCTGCGGGTCGATGGGCCGCCCCGCGGCGGCCGTCCCTGCCCCACGCCCGCTCCGTCAGCCGCCGAGCCTCACGGCGCCGATTTGGACACCGACCCCGTCGAAGCAATTCCCGACTATGCTGCCCCCGGCCTCGTCCATCTGAAGTGTCGATTCCGGGCCGCCGTCGAAGCGGCAACCGACAACCGCTTGGTGGGCGGCAAGTCTGACCGTATGCCCGGCGCCGATGGTGACGAACGAGTTGTTCGCGTTTGGCACGACACCCCCGACCCACGTCGTCGGGTCGGTCCAGACGCCCGACTTCGCCGTGACGAACTTGGTCGGGGCGACGGGCACGGCGACCGACTTCGCCGGTCCGGCGATCGCCCGGAACGGCGTCGCCACGTAGGCCGCCAGCGAGGCGAGGGCTCCGAGGAATCCGCGGCGGTTCATCTCAACCTCCCACCAGTGATAAAACCCCGGTCGGGGCGATCCCGCGGTTAGTGTCCGGCCTTCGTGAGGAGCCCGTCGGCCCCGATCCCGTTCGAGTACGTGTTCGAGTACGCGACGTAGGCGTCCCAGTAATCCGCCGCGGCGAAGTTGTAGGATTTCCGGGCGTCGTTGTAGTAATACGCCGCGGCGGCGTACCCGGTCGGGGTGCCCTTCGCGTACTCCGTGCCGGCCTTTGCGAAGGAGTCGTTGCCGGCGGCCAGGTTTTTACCGCCATTCGATAGGTAAACCTCGCCACTCGCCCACTCGCCCGTGACCTCACTGATGTAGCCGAGCAGTTCGGCGTACTCGGCGTTGGTCAGGGCGCCCGACACCTCCTCCCAATTCTTGTTGTACCGGTCCTCCACGTCCATCTCCCCTTTCGGGGCGTAGTAGGCGGCGTCCGGCCGGGCGTAGTAGGGGTCCTCGAACGCGACGAGGGCGTTGACGTAGGCGGTTTCCGCCAACGCTTTCATGCCATCGGCGTCGGACTTCTCGTCGGCCCTCGCGTTGCCGGCGACGCCCAGAGCACCGCATACGGCGACCAGGAACAGGAACGGGAACAGCTTCTTCGTCATCGTCGCCTCCGAATGTGTAGATGCGGTTGGTAACCATCAACAGCCGCCGACACTCTACCACGATGTCGGCGCCCCGCTCCAGTCGCCTGACGGTTGATAATACCGCCCGACTCACTCGGGCCGGTACGGCGACAACTCGACCACGCCGGCGATGTCCGTGCCCGGCACTTTGAACCGGTATAGCCCCGGCGGGAGCGGTGGGACGGGTGGCGGCGGTGGCGGCGGTGGCGGCGGTGGTGGCGGCAGGGGGGCCGCGGCGTAGCGCTCCGACACGCGAGCCATGGCGGCCGCCAGTTCGGCCTTCGACAGGCCGACGTCGTACACGTCCATGCCGACCAGCTCGAACGCGCCCCCGGCCGGATTAACGACGAGCGGGCCGCCCGGCCGCGCCAGGGGTCCGCCGCGGCTCGGGTTGCCCGTCGCCACGACGCCGTCGAGCCCGGCCGCCATGCCACCCGGGACGGGCGCGTAGCCGGCCGCCCACACGTGGAACTCGGTCACGTCGCCGGTCACCGCCGAAGCGAGCGTGTTCTCGCCGGCCGCCGTGGTGTACGTGTTGAGCGACCCGCCCACCGACGGGAAGCAGTTGACGGCGAGCTGCCCGGCCCGGTGCAGCAGCGGGAAGTTGTACGCCCCGCCCCCGACCTTGCGGTACAGGAGCACGGCCGCGAACCCGTCGGCCGCCCCCAGCAGGTCGGGCAGCCGGAACTGGAGGTCCGGGGTGAAGGCGAGGGCGTAGTGCCCGTTGTGCGTCGCGGCGGCCCGCGGCAGGTCGGGCGGCGCCGTCGCGGCGTCGAGCGTGAAGGCCGGGTCGGGCATGGGGCGCTCCGGGATCGGGGGGACGGGCGGGACGCCGGGCGGGACCGGCGGGGGCGGCGATGCCGGGGCGACGAGGGCCGGCGGCCACGCCGGGGCGAGCGCGACTTCGGTCTGATCGACGCGAAGGGTGTCGGCGTCCAGGCCGACGACCGGCTTCCGACCCACGCCCGCCACCGTCACGACCTTGCGGCGGGCGACCGCCGGGTCGGCCGGGCGGAACCGCAGCAGGTGGATGCCGTCCTCCACCTCGGCCGACCCGACCATGTCCGGGAAGCAGCACAGGTAGAAGGTCTGGCCGCCGGCCTCGACCCGCCACCAGCCGTCCTCGAAGGCCGGGGCGGCGGCGACCGCCCACTGGACGTACCACGGGTACGGCGGTGCCCCGCGGACCCCGACCCGGTCGTACACGACCAGCACGTCGGGCCGCAGGTAGGTGACGTCGCGGGTCACGAAGTCCACCGGCCCGCCGCCGCCCGGGGCCGTGTTGTGGGAGTACGCCACGCCGTAGTCGCACCGGACCGCCGCCCGGTCCGGCAGGAAGTCGGGCACCGCTGACGGCGCGGCCGGGCCGTACCACAGGCCCATCCCGCGGGGGTAGTTCTGGACGCCCCGGTCCGGGCAGTCCACCACCACAACGTTGCCCCACCGCGACTTCGGCGCCCCGCCCTGGTCGTTCCGCTTCACCGCGGCGTTGATAAGGAGCGGCACGCCGCCGCCCCACAACTGGACCTGGCCCGGGGTGAACGACTGGTGGTCCGCTCCCAGGAGCGGCCCGCACTGGACCGACACGAGCGTGGCCGCCGCGCCCCAGTCCGAGCGGGCGAGCACCAGCCCCGTGCCCCCGGCGAGGTGGTCCGGGGCGAGCGTGTCGGGCGGCACGGGCGGCTCCGCCCAGAACCCCGGCCACAGCAGGTCGAGGTACGACTCGCCGGCGGGGCGGGGGCACAGCCAGCGGGCGAGGCCGCGGGCGGCGGGCGACCCGCAGGCCGCCCACAGGACGGGGTGCAGGCCCCAGACCGGGAACGGCGCCGGGTAGGCGAACCAGTCGCCGCCGTCGTACACCGTCCGCCCGCGGTCCGGGCTGGCGTGGGCGAGGTGGAGGGCGGTGTCGGCGGCGAGTGCCCGCTCCGCCGCCACGTCCTCGCCCAGCTCGGCTTCGAGGGCCAGGGCCGGCAGCAGCAGGTTTTGGAGGGCCAGCGGGCCGTAGTTCCACCCCTCCGGCCAGAACCCGCCGGCCATCGCCGCCACCTGCGGCAGGGCGGCCCGCCGGAACGCGACGGCCTCGGCCAGCACCCGGGCGCCGGCCGGGTGGCGGCCGCGGAGGGCGAGGCCGGACAGCACCCACGAGCAGTACGCCCCGGTGCCGTAGTTACTCTGGACGGACTCGTGCAGGTAGCCGGCCGCCTTGTAGTGGTCCGCCCACCGCACCAGCAGGTCCGCCGCCTCGGCCCGCTCGGCGGGCGTGAACCCCGGGAAGTCCCACAGCCAGTCGAGCGTCAGGGCGGTGTGCTTGCCGAGGTAGCGGCTGGTGTACCCGGAGTCGGAGTGGATGCTGCGGAACCCGCCCAGCCCGTCGGCCGTCTGGAGGTACGGGCGGCCCGGCTCGTCGTACAGGTAGGCGGCGTACACCCGCGCCCCCGCCGGCGGGGGCGTCGGGAACACGAGTTCGCCGTCCGCCACCGGCACCGCCGAGGGCGGCCAGCCGGGCGCGGCCACTTCGACCGAGTACGTCGTCCCGGCGGCCGGGCGCCGCCCGCCCGGGAGCCACGTCAGGTCCAGCGGGAAGTCGGCAGGAGCCCAGTCGGTGCCGCGGGCGTACTCGCCGGCCTGGTCGAACGCGCGGAGGAAGTGGGCCGGCCCGCCGACCTTGTCGCTGTCCCAGGTCGATCGGGTCACCGCGACGGTCACCGGGGCCGCCCACGAGGCGTAGGCCGGGCCGCGGGCGCCGGGCCGGACGGGGAACCGGGTGCGGGCGCCGTCCGCCACGCCGACCGGCTCCATCGAGTTGTACCCGGTCTTCTGGTAGGCCCGGAGGCCCGACAGCAGGACGCCGAGCGCCCGCCCCGCGTACCGCCCGGCCGCCGCGGGCTCGGCCGTCCGCAGCGCGAGGTACGCCAGCGCGTACTCCGACCCGGCCTCCAGGTACGAGCCCTGATACCAGCCCAGGTCAAGCCGGTCGATCCCGGCGTCCAGCCGGGCGCGGAACGCCGCCCACCCGGGGGCGGCGGCCAGGGTCGTCGGGTCGGCGGGCAGGAGCAGCGGCACGGCGGCCTCCGGGCTGGGGGCGGGACCGGGTCAGTACCCCGAAGCGGTCAAAAAGAACACCGGCCCCGAACGCCGGGGCCGGCAGTCCGCGGCGGTCCCGCCCGGCTCACGCCCCGGCGGCCGCGTCGATCTGCTTCTGCGCCTTCTCGGCCAGCGTCTCGTGCAGCAGCGCCAGCTCGGCCGGGGTCATGCCCCGCAGCTTGGCCGCCAGGCTGTCCCGGGCGTCGATCGCGGCCAGCTTCTTCTCGATCTCGTTTTGCTCGGCGCGCAGCCCGGCGATCTGCTGCGTCAGGGCCTTGTGCCGCTGGAGCAGGTCGGCCCGCGCCAGCGAGACCTGCGAGGCCGCGTCCGCGGGCGAGGCGTCCGGGTCGGGCGGGCTGAACGTGCCGGTCCCGCGGACGACGGGCTTGCCGAACAGGGCCGCCGGTACGGTTCCGACGTCCGCGGCGGTGATGGTCTGCGTCTCTTTGTCGGCCACGGTCGGTCCTCGGGACGGGTAGGGTGGGGTGGTGGGGGTGGGGTTACGTGCCGGCGGGCACGGTGACGGTGAACGACGTCACCTGGCAGGTGCCGCCCTGCACGAACGTCGTCGTGTTGAAGTTCAGGTCGGCCCCGGACGTGCCGCACGACCCCTGGAGGACGACCGTGCCGGACGAGTCCTTGGCCCGCCAGAATTCGGCCGTCCCCGACTTGTTGACCGACGAGTCCTGGGTGATCGCGCTCGCCGTCGCGGTGCCGAGCGACGCCGCCCCGAACGCCGGGTCGGAGAACGTCAGCACGGCCAGCAGCTTGTAGTTCGTGTCGTCGTCCGAGATCGACGTCGCGGGAGTGGCCGGCGGGTTCGACCCGGCTACGGCCTCCCAGATTTCCAGGGTGCCGGCCCCGGAGCCCCCGTCGATCAGGTCGACGATGGCGTCGCAGGCGGCGTTACGAGCGGCGGTCGAGATCTGCACGGCAACCTCCATGTCGCCCGGGCTGTTGGAACACGTCCAGTGTAGCTCGCCGCCGCGGCGGAGGTCTAGCCGGTCACATCGACCACGACCCCGCACGGCAGGTCGGCGAACCGCCCGGCGAAGACGGGTGCCGGCATCGGGCGGCCCCGGTCGTCGAGTCCCCGGAACGCTTGGCGCAGGAAGCGGTCCGCCTCGGCGGCGTCGGCCGCCTTGATCACGAGGACGGAGCCGCCCAAACAGAACACGAACAGGTCGTCCGGCATCGCCGCCTCCCGAGAAGAGTCACAGCCCTTGGAGCTGCCGCTGGTGGGCGAACTCGTTCCGCGCGCCGGGCACGTTGGCCGCCTGCGGCGAGTTGACGCCCGGCGCCACGCCCGGCGGGCTGGGCTGCCCGGGCGTGTAGGGCCGCTGCGGCAGGCCCGGCAGGTGCTGCCCCTGGCCGGGCATGAACTGCGGCAGCAGGCCCGCCAGGGCCGACAGCCCGCCCGCCCCGGCCGCGACCGGCGAGCCGGCCAGGGCGCCGACCCCGCCCCCGCCCGCCCCCCCCCGGCTCATCATATTCTGGAGGCCGCTCCTGTTGGCCGG
>CAZVEM010000262.1:0-8650 GCA_964626165.1 uncultured Nannocystaceae bacterium | reverse complement strand
CACTCTCCGCGGCCTTCTGCGCTCGCGGAGCGGCTCGATGCGCAGTCGGATCTTCGCCGCGCGGAACGAGTAGAGTCGATACATGTGCGGACGATTTGCACAGACCGAGATCAAGCAGGCCGATCTTGATGCGGTGCTCGCGGTCGCGGGTGTGCCGTCGCCACGCAGGTCTCCGATTCAGGCGTCGGTCCGCGCGTCCGCATCGCGTGCCGAGATCCGGCCGGGCGAATCGACCCTCGTGCTGGTGAAGGATCTCGCGGGGGACACGGTCGGCGTCCCAGCATCCTGGGGCGTTCGCAGCAAACGCTCAGCCTCCCCGCGGGGCCTGATCAACGCGAGAGCCGAGCGGCTCATCGCCGCGCGGACGTGGAACCAGAGCGCAGCGTGGCAGCCCTGCCTGGTGCTCGCATCGAGCTTCTTCGAATGGGGCGGCGAGCCTGGGCATCGCATCCGCTATCGCGTGCGGCCGGCGGCGCCAACCAGCTGCATGGTGATGGCCGGCATCGCCCAGGCATCGGAGGCGACGACCGTGGATCATCATGCCCTCAACTTCGTGATTCTGACCATGCCTTCGGCGCCGCCGCTGCATCCGATTCACGATCGGATGCCCGCGATGCTCGACGGCGGCGACCTCAGCCGATGGCTGCACGCTCCGGATCCATGGGATACGGCGCTGCTCCAGTCCCTGCTGCGCGCGCCGGAGTCATATCCCCTGCGACTCGACGCCGAAAGTCAAAGGGCCGATGCCGACCGCAGCGGTAAAGGCCCGCCCCGCGCACAGCCCGAGTATGTGCCCGATGACGGTGCGCGTCAGCTCGGCCTATTTTCGGGAAAGTGAACGGCCCTCGATGTCATGCCGCCGGGGGCTGCTCCCCCTCGGCGGGGGCGCTGCGATGAATTCGCAACAACGCGGCATATCTGCGGCGTAGCTCGTGCAGTTCGTCGTCGTGGCCATAGGCGTTCGCGATCGAAACCAGGACCTTGAGCGGGGCGTAGAGCGCCGGGTGGCGCGGTCCAAGTGTACGCTCCCAGGCGAGCAACGCGTGCCGTGCCGCCTTGCGTGCTTGGTTGAGATTCTCGAGTGCCGATCCCGTTGGCGGACTTGACTGCCCCGCCGCCGGTGCTCGCTTGCGCGGACTCTCGGGATCGCAGAGCTCGTCGAGGCTGATCTCGGGCACGCCGGCGTTGTTTCCCCCCTTCACGGCGACGAGCGTGGAGCCGTGCATCGCCGCGCGCCACGTAAGGCGCTGCGCGCGGACCAGCGCGAGCGTGCCTCGCGTGAGCGCGTCGACGGCCCGGCCGCCGCCCAGGAGGCGCGTTGCCACCCGCAGCGACTCGTCGCAAGCCCCGAGGTGACCCAGTTCGAGCTGCGCCCAGGCCCGCATCGCCCAGGTCCACGCGTGGTCCCGGTGATCGTTGCCGCATGTGCGTGAGGCGGCCGCCAGTGCGGCATCACAATGCCGCACCGCGTCCTCAGGCTCGCGCTCGCACATCGACACGAACGCGGCGAGTTGCTCGACGCAGGCCGCCGCCGCACTCGGACCGCGGCTCAGTGCCGCGCGGGCGAGCGAAAGCTGCTCCTCAAGTCGGTCAAAGTTCGCGTCGCGCAGCTCCACGCGCGCAAGCGCGACGTGATCGAGCGCCAAGCCACCGCTGCGACGATCGGCGTGGACGTCGGAGGCGGCGGCTGCGTGCAAGAGCTCGCGCGCGTAGCCCAGGTCGCCAATCGCAAGCTCCACCTCCCCTAACTCGCGCAACACGGTGCCGCGCAACTCCGGGGATGCGCTACCACAGCTCACGCGGAGGTCCTCCAGCATCACGCGAGCACGGGCAAGATCGCCGACTCGTCGCAGCGCCAACGCAAGGCCAAGCTCCGGCGCATCGGAGGTCAACACCCCGCCGCCGCGCTCTCGCCATGTCGTTGGCGCCTGCGTCGATCGAACGCGATAGGGCGACCACGCGGCGGACGGCGGCGAGTTCTGATGTTCGCTTCCGCTGAATCCGACGCGCGGCGCGCTTGTGTGTCGCGAACCTGCGTTTGGGCCGCGCATCGTGCCCATCGCGGCGCTGGTGCGGTTGTGCCGTGGACCATCGAGCAGGCGGACGAAGGCGTCGGCCGCGGCTTCGTACTCGCCGACGGTGAGCGCGAGCCAGGCGTATTCGCTGTGTGCAACCTCGCGCAATTCGTCGGCGTCTTCGATCGCGAGCGCAGCAAAAGCCAATCGATGCGCTCGCGCTCGATCTCCTCTGCGCGCAAGGTGGTAGGCGACATAGCGCAGCAACCACGACGAATGGGCGTACACGGGGCGAGCGTCGCCCTGCGGGGACGCGGCTCCGTTGATCACCGAGCGAGTTGTGCTGACGCTGGCGCGGTCGCCGGGCCTGGCCTCGTCCGGGCCGGCGCAGCGGTGCTCCCCCGCGGCGCTTCGATGTGGACCCGAGCCGCGCGCGTCTGCAGCATTGGGTCCCAGCGCCGCACTTGAGCAAAACATTGCCTCAAGCACGACACCGGCTTGGGCATAGTCTCCCAGCATCGCGTCCACGGCCGCGAGCTGATAGCGATCGACCTCGATCGACTCGGGAGCCAGGGGCGGATGCGCGGGGGTTTGCGCCAGCAGCAGCGCGCGCTGGTAGTAGTCGCGCGCGATTGCGAATCGCCCCCGGCGGCACGCCCGATCAGCGAGTACCCGGTACTGGGCAACGGTCGTGGCCCCTCGATGCTGACGCGCGATGAAGAGGTGGGCGGCTGCGTAGCTCGCCAGCGCAGCTACGACGGCCGCCCCCGAATGTCCCGCCAAGCCTATGCCGAGGGCGAGGAGATAGACGCCGCTGGTCGCCCGCCGCATCTGGTCCGCGCCGTCCCCCATCGCGCCCACCTGTCCCACCTCAAACGAGGGGCGCGTCTGGCCCGATCCTCGCTCCACACTGGCCGCCGTCGATCGACTCACGCGCGAGGAGGCTCCGATCGGTGTTGGCGAAGTCCGAGCAGCCCCCGCATCGGCCTGAACCCCCGCGTATCCGGCAGGGCTCGGCTCCGCGTTGGAGCGGGGAACATCGGGCAAAGAGCGCGAACCCGTCATCCGGCACGCGGGGGGCGTGGCAACGCGCTCGTCGGCCTGCGACGGCGTCTCTCGACGTGTCACGTGTGCCATCCGCCCCGCCATCGTGCCCCACGATAGCAGGGCGACGGCCCGAGAATCGCCGTGCTAGCTTCGCCGCCCCGCGATGAGCTCATCTCACATCGCCTTGGCGCCCGACGGCGACCGCACGATCGGGGGCGCAGCGTCCGCGGATCGCGAGCAGTCGCCGAGTTCGTCGGTGGCTCTGCGTGGCACGTGGCACGCGGATTCCTGGGTGCAGGCCGCTGCCGGCGCCTGGCTGCTTGGGTGCTGGGTCGTGGTGGTGCTGACCTTTCGGGACTACGGCATTACCTGGGACGAGGACTGGCACATCAACTACGGCCGCCACATCCGCATGTGGTACGGCAGCCGCTTTCAGGACACCGGTGCCCTGACCTACCGCGCCGACTATCTCTACGGCGGAGCCTACGACACGCTGGCCGCCGTCGCGGCAGATCTCTTTCACCGCGACAAGCACTACGCGGTCCACTTCTTCAACGCACACGTCGGCTTGCTTGGATTGCTCGGCACCTGGAGGCTGGGTCGTGAAGTGCTCGGCGCACGCGGCGGACTCGTCGCCCTCATGCTGTGCACGCTCACCGGCGTGTACTGGGGAGCGATGTTCAACAACCCCAAGGATCTGCCCTTCGCGGTTGGTTACGTCTGGGCGCTCTACGCGATCGCGTGGTTGCTGCCGCGCCTACAGACCGCGACCCGGTGGCAGTGGATCTGGGCGGGCGCCCTCCTCGGCAGTGCGAGCTGTGTTCGCATCGCGGGCCTGCTGGTCTTTTGCTACTTCGCACTGGCGCTGATCGTGATCGTCCTTGGTCGGGCGTATCTGTCTCGCGATCGCGCACGGATCCTGGAAGATTTCGGCCAACTCGCGCCCAAGGGCCTGCTGGCGTTGGCAGCGGGCTGGATCACCATGATCGTCGCCTGGCCGTGGGCAACGCTCGACCCGATCTGGCGGCCGCTCGTCGCGCTTGCCCGCATGAGCTACTTCAACCAGCACGTGCGCACGATGCCGTTTGCGGGGCGCACGATCTGGACCTACGACGTCCAGCCCGACTATCTAGCGCACTACTTTGCGTTCCAGCTCCCAGAGTTCGTGCTCGTGCTCTCCGCGGCGGCCTTCCTCGCGGCTCCTGTGGTCGTCGCGGTCGGTGCTCGCCGCCCCGAGCAGCTCGCGCGCGCGGTGACGGTCTTGGTGCTGGTCATGGCCCTCGTCATTCCGCCCGGATACGCAATCTACAAGCGCTCGATCCTCTACGACGGCATGCGTCACTTCCTCTTCTTGGTACCGGTGCTCTGCGTGGCGGCGGCCGGCACCTATGCACTGGTGCTTTGGGCGCTTCGCAATGCCGACCAGAGCTGGCGAGTAGTGCTGCATGCCGGGCTCGCGTTGGCGCTCATCAGCGAGGCGAGCCACTTATGGCGCATTCACCCCTATCAAACGGCATCGTTTAATCGTCTGATCGGCGGGCTGCCGGGCGCGTATTTGCAGTACGATACCGACTACTACGGCAACAGCTACCGAGAGGCGTACAAGCTGCTGACGCGCAAGCTCTGGGCTGAAGAACGCGAACGCTACCTTCACCACGATGTGGTCGTGACCGGTTGCATTCCGGACTTCATCGCCAAGCGCTACCTGCCACCGAGCTTTCATTGGAAGATCCGCAAGGTCGGCAGTGCCGCGTTCTATGCCGGCTACACGCGCGGAAACTGTCATGAGCAGTTCCCCACGGCGCGCGAGTACGGCCGGGTCGAGCGCGATGGGACGCTGCTCACGGTGATCAAGGACCTGCGCCCGGCTGGTGAACTCGATTCGCTCGGTCGCCTCTCGGATCGCGAGACGGATCGCGGGACGGATCGTGCAGCGGATAGCGAGAGGAATCGTGAGAGAAATCGTGAGACGGATCGCGAGACGGATCCTGCAACTGATCGCGAGTCGGATCGGGCCGAGGGGCCGACGCCCGAGGACCGTGAGCCGCAAGGAGACACGCCGTGACCACATCGGAACCGTCCAACGAGCCCACGCAGTCCAGTACGGCGCCCGCCTCCGCATCATCGTCGGCTCGTGCGGGGGATGCCGGCGCAGCACTGGGCAACGCCTCCGTGCTCGCGACGCAGCACCTTGAAGCTGCCGAGATCGTGCTCTGGCGCGCGGACCTGAGCCTCGCGACGGCGCTTCCGTCTTTTCGTGCGGCACTTGACGCAATGCAGCCGTTCGCGCCCGCACTGTCGCCGTCACTCGCAGCGAAGCTCGAGACGTTGCGAGCGCGGGTCGATCAAGCCGCGGAGGCGCGTGGTCCCAGCGCCGACGACATGCGTGCATCCCTGCTTGTCGCGGGCGCTGATCTTCGGCGTGAGCTGCTCGCACCGAGCGCGGCGCGGCGTCGCATCGATGCCATCTTGCGGCTCGCTCTGGTCGTAGGCGTGCTGCTGTGCATCGCCGGCTATCTGTGGATTCGAGGCATTCCGGGAGCGGGACCGTGGCGCGGCGAGTACTTTGCGCGCGAGGACCTCAGCGGCAAGCCAAGCCTGCGCTATGACGACACCATCGACTTCACGTGGGACAAAGAGCCACCGCATCCCGAACTTCCGCCTGAGAAGTTCTCGGTCCGCTGGGAGGCGTGTCTGGTTGTGCCCCGAGACATCCCCGATGCCGCGATGCAGCTGAGCTCAGACGACGGCAGCCGTCTCTATCTGGACGGAGAGCTTGTGATCGACGGTTGGGTCGATCACAAGGGCATTCGGACGCGCGGCGCAGAGACGCCATTGAAGGCGGGAACGCACTCGCTCCGCGTCGAATACTTTCATAAGAGTGGGACGCCACGGGTCGCCTTGGTCGCGAGCCTGGACGGCGGACCGCCCTCCGTGATCCCTGCAGGGATGCTGCGCCGGCCTCGCTCGGCGCCCGGAGATGCACAAGGACCCAAGTGTGCCGACTAGGGACGCAGATGTGATGACGGCGACCTTGGTCCACGAGGCGTCCGGCGCCGAGACCTCTGTCACGGACGCTGCGGACGCCGAGGGGGGCAGCACGCCCACTTTCGATGCTCTGCCTCCCTCCTCGCCTCCCCCGGCCGTGCGAAACGCACGACCGCGATCCGAGCGGCGACCGCTACCCGATCGGCGACCTCGGGCCCATTGGATCGCTGCGCTGCTCGGCGTCTTGATGCTGGTGTTGCTCGTGATCGCGGAGCGCCAGGATGCACCGACCGCAGATGAGCCGCTCCACCTTGTGCGCGGGGTGGCGATCTTCCAGACCGGAGATACCCGCCTCAGCTATGCCCACCCACCGCTCGCCAATCTGATCACGGGCATCCCCGCGTGGCTCAGCGGACCGGTTCGTGACGTCGAGGAGGGCTCAGGCTGGGGTCCGGCGGACGCGCTGCCGGCCTCCCACTCCTACTTTGGCAAGGACTACGGCCGAGCGCGCTGGCACCTTCGGATGGGACGCTTTGTCATGATGGCCTGGACACTGGCCTTGTTCGCGCTGGTCTACCTTCAGGCACAACGAAGATTTGGATCTCGAGTCGCGCTCTGGACGGCGGCTCTGCTGTGCTCGCACCCGATCCTGATTGCGCACGGTCATCTCGTCACCACCGACCTGCCGCTGGCCTTCGCCGCTTGGGTCGCCGTCTTCGCCGCCTTGCACACCGTCGAGCACAAGGGCGCTTGGGCTCTGCTGCCGCTCGCGGGCGGCTGCGCCCTGATGGCGACGGTCAAGCACACTGGGCTGCTCTTGTGCGTGATCCTAGGGGCTTGCGTGCTGCTGCTCGCCGCACTCGACATGGCGCCACGTTGGCAAGGACAATCGATGACAAGACGACTCCTTGGCGCCGCCGGTGCGGTCGCGAGTGCGGCGGCGCTCACCGTGCTCGCGATCGACGTGGTCTACCTCTTCAATGACGTCGGCCTCACTCCGCAAGCGCTCATCGATGCACCCGAGCCCAAGAGTTGGCTGTCCAAGCGCGCCAAGGGCGGTCTGCTCGGAGAGGGACATGCGATCGGCAAGCTCCCTCCGTGGTTCCCCGTGCCCCTCCCCTTTGACTGGCTTGCAGGCTTGGCCACGGTGAGTCAGCAGCAGCGCCAAGGTCACGGCAGCTACTTTCTCGGCATGCGCGTGGTGGGCCACCCTGCCTACTTTCCGGTGCTGCTCCTGGCAAAGAGCCCGGCCGTATGGGCAATCGGACTCCTGATCTCACCGCTGGTCCTGCGCAGTGCCGCGCGCGTTCGGAGAGAAAGCGGCCCAAAGCCCGAGCACGACGCGGATGACGCGGACGATCTGGCGGTTTTGCTCGCGCACACGACCGGCATGGGCGCCAGCGCCCGCAAGCGGGCGGTCGTGCTGATCGCCTGTTTTGCCCTCGCCTTTCTCGCGCTGAGCCTTCGATCGCGGATCAACATCGGCGTGCGCCATGTGCTGCCCTTGGTGCCCTTTGGCGCGCTCGCCCTCGGCGGTCTCGCCCAGCGGAGCTGGAGCACACTGACAGGATCGTGGTCGCGCGCGTTCGTCCTCGGTGCGGTCGCGCTCTGCGTGCTTGAAGGTGGGGCGGCAGCACCGAACTCGATTGGCTATTTCAATACGCTGGTGGGAGGCGACCGCGGCGGCCAGGCGATCAGCATCATTGGCGAGGACTGGGGCCAGGACGTCGATGACCTGGGCCGTTGGGCCAAGAATCATAGTGACAAGCCGCTCTACTATTCGGTCAAGTTCCCGCTGCGCGTGCGCGAGCTCGCCCGCCTGGGCGTCACCGCAAAGAAGCTACGCTGCCGCCAACCGCCACGTGGAGCCGGCTACGTGGCACTGCACACCACAGACGTGTTGCGCGAAGGCAAAAAGTGCCTCCGCTGGCTCGACCTCGAACATCGGTCGCCGGTGCTCGATCTGCATGGCCGCTTGCGGGTCTACGAGGTCCCGTAGCGGCGGGTGCTGTGCCTGTGAAGGTGGGCGGGGTCGCTCCATTTCTCCTGACTGCGACGCACACGGTCGCACATCAAAACAAGTCGAGTTTGGCACGCCAGTGTCATCGAACGGCGCAAGACTGCGCGATTTCGCGACCCATCTCATCTCATTGCCAGGGTCGATTGCAGGCGAGCGCCTGTAGAGTCCGTCGGGCTCCGGCGGTATGAGATCTTTGGGGTGGTGACCTTACTTCATCATGCGCTAATCTAGCGCGAAGGCCCACGATGTCACAGTCCGGCAAAGCGCAAGGGAACTGCCCGCACATGGGTGACTGTGCACTCTACAAGCTGTTCACATTCAGCGGGACCAAAACCGTCTGGCAGAACAACTACTGCATGGCGGATTTCGCCCGCTGCGCCCGGCATGCGTTGTCGGCCGAGAATAAGACGGTGCCGCTCAACCTGCTGCCCAATGGAGAATTGCTGCGCAAGCCTGCGCCGCCCCCAAAGCCGGCAGACGGCTAGGGTCCCCACGCGATGCGCAGGGGCGAAGTCAGCCACCCCTACGCGTCCAATCATCGCCCACGCTGAGCTTTCGAGGTCGCGTATGCAGTATTGGC